>NZ_JBIWNL010000044.1:0-66875 GCF_044767225.1 Kitasatospora sp. NPDC101447 | reverse complement strand
GACTGCGGGGGGTGGGGGTGGGGGGGGGTGGTGCCGGGCCGGGGGGGGGGGGGGGGGGCCGCGGGGGCGCGCCCCGGGCGGCCGCCGGGGTGGTGCGGGGTGGCTCAGGAGTGGGTGACGCTGCCGCAGGCGAAGGAGGACAGCGGCAGGAAGCCGAAGCTCTTCAGGTCGGTGGCACCGTTCTTGCAGATCCAGCCGGTCCGGCTGAAGATGGCGCGCAGCGCGTTGCCGTGCGCGTCGGTGGCGGTCCACTCGGCGTCACGGAAGACGTTGTAGACCACGCGGGAGTACGCGGTGGCCGCGAACGCGGAGCTGATGGTCTTGTTCACGGTGTCGACCGGCGCGACGCCGTCGACGGAGCGGATGGTCAGCGGGCCCTGGACGTCGGCGCCACTGCCCTTGCCGAAGTAGACCTGGCCGATGTAGTGGGCCACGGAGTAGGGGGCCAGGGCGTTGACGTCGGCCAGCTTGGGGTCGCTGCCCTGGTTCTCCTGGACGCTGCTGTCCACGCAGGCGCCCGGGGTGACCGCGGTGCCGCCACCGATGGTGGTGAGGAAGAACGAGCGGGTGCCGGAACCGGTCTGCGGCAGGAAGGGCTTGATGGTGGCGTTCGGCAGCGACGGGTTGATCTGCGTCCAGTTGGTGACGGCGCAGGTGTAGATGTCCTTCAGGTTCGCCGTGGTCAGGTTCGCCGGGGCGTTGCCGGCGGACGGCGCGGCCCAGGCGACGGCGTCCTTGGCCATCGCGACGAAGTCGTCGGTGGTCGGGTCGGTCGGCTGCGGGGAGCGCGACGAGCGGGCGAAGTCCACGGTGGCACTGGTGTTGGCGTTCAGCGCGGAGATGCCGGCGCCGGAGCCGTTCGGGCGGGTGATCGGGGTGGCGCCCGACTTGGTGGTGATGGTGCCGGCCGGAATCGCGTCCCAGCTGTACAGGTGCGGGTCGCTCGGGTTGACCAGCGTCGCGTTGTAGTCGGCGGCGATCTGGTTCAGCACGGCCTGGGTGGTGTCCGAGCCGACGCCCACGATGTCCTGGGAGTGCGGCAGGCCGGCCGGGTCGGCGACGGCGGTGCCGGCGAAGACGGTGGCGACCGAGGTCGCCAGCGCGGCGGCGGCAAGCAGGTTGGCAGCGGTCTTACGCATGTTTCTCTTCCTCCGGTGGGAGAGACGTCCATCGCGTGACCCGCACTCCGGTCGGGAGTCCGGGGCCGGTGACCGCGTCCGCTGCGGCCCGTCCGGCAGTGCAGATCCTGTCCGGCGGGCAGGTTCCGCCGGAAGGGAGGTCGAGCCCGGCCGGGGAATGTCGACTCATCGGTTCAGCGAGGTTTAGGTACTGGTCAGCGTGGACGCGACAGGGTCGTGAC
This sequence comes from Kitasatospora sp. NPDC101447, assembly GCF_044767225.1. NCBI lineage: Bacteria > Bacillati > Actinomycetota > Actinomycetes > Kitasatosporales > Streptomycetaceae > Kitasatospora > Kitasatospora sp. NPDC101447. The sequence goes on along the minus strand of NZ_JBIWNL010000044.1, from coordinate 65,515 downwards.
CGGGCCTCCGAACGGCGTCGACGTTCTTCTCCAGGAAGCTGCTCGGGGTGTTGCCGGAAACCTGGACTTCACCGAAAGCGCACGAACGGAAGGCCGCGAACGATCCGGGGCGGACGGGGCCCGGGCAGCACGGAACGACGACGGAACCGGTGCCGGAATGCGGTGACGGAATGCGGTGACGGAATGCGGCACCGAGCTGCGGCACCGGGATGCGGCGGCGGACTACAGCGGTCGGCGGCCGTCGCGCCCGGAACGGCGCAACTCCTGGCCCACCCACTGCAGTCCGGCCAGGAAGCCCTCGATCCCCGCCTGGCACTGGTCGCGCCGCAGGTACCCGCGCGCGCTGCGGGCGACCGGAACGACGGAGGCCGCCCCCGGCCGGGTGCTGCGCACCGGCAGGTAGGCGGCCCAGACCCACTGGCGCCCCTCGGACTGCCCGATCGAACATCGCAGCGCGGTCCGCTCGATCAGCAACTCCCGGACGGCATCGGCGAGTTCATCCTCACTCCGGTAGGTCCGCGCGCCGACGCCGAGCGGCCTGCCGTTGGCCGCCCGCAGCGCCCAGCCGACGCAGCGGTCGGCCGCCGGCACGACCAGCAGCCGCGGACCGCGCCGCTCAGCGACCATCGGCGCGTCTCAACGGCACTGCGCGCTCCGGCAGTTCGCGCGGCGGCTGCTTGGCGAGCAGCACCACGAAGCGGCGGAAGGCGTTCTGGCAGGTCGCGTACCGCTCGTACGCGCGGCTGGAGCGCACCTCGGGGAGGTTGCGCGAGCCCGGGACGACCCAGACCCAGCCGATGCCGTCCCGGACGTGGGTGATGCGGGCGGTCAGCCCGTCCGCCCCGGCCCGCAGGCCGTCGAAGCTCCGCTCGGCCTCGCCGGCCGTCTCGAACGCGGCCGGGGTGATCGCGACGACCCGGCCGTTGGGCGCCTTCAGTTGCCAGCGGTAGCGCCCGTCCGCGGCTCGTTCGGCGCGGAATCCCCCTCGACTTGCCCCTGCTGCGGTATGACCGCGGCCGGAAGCGTCCACTGCCCCCTCCGTCCGGTTACCTTCCGGTTTCCCCTCCGAGACGGAGCAAAGCTATGTGTGCACACAGAGCCGCCGAAAGCCCAGAACGTTCACAACTTGCGCCGTTGGTCGGGAAGTTCTCTCTCGTTTAACTTTCACTTGTCTTTACCGGAGGGTCCGGTTCCAGCCGATGGACACCCTCAGAGCCGGGCCGTCCAGCGCACCGTGGTGCCCTTCCGGTAGGGCCCGCTCTCGTGCCAGGCGTCGCCGCCGAGCGCCTCGGCGCGCCGGGTGAGGTTGAGCAGTCCGCTGCGCCGGCCGCCCTCCGGGATGCCCACGCCGTCGTCGGTCACGGACAGCAGCACGCCCGGCCGGCCGCCCCGGTCCAGCGACTCCGGGTCGCCGCCCACCGGCCGCCCGTCGTCGCCCAGGTGGACGGTCGCGTCGATCTCCACGCCGACCCGCGAGGCCCGCGCGTGCCGCGCCGTGTTGGAGAGCATCTCCCTCAGTGCGGCGAGCAGTTGACGGCCGGTCCTGTCGCCGACCAGGCTCTCCACCGGCCCGACGAAGCTCACCGAGGGCTTGAAGCCGAGCGCCGCCGCGGCCTGGCTGGCCTCGCGCAGCACCCGGGTGCGCAGGGTGTCCGGCGCGTCGCCGTGGTTGTCGTGCTGCAGGGCGTAGATGGTGGTGCGGACCTCCTGGATGGTGGCGTCCAGCTCGTCCACCGCCTTGCCGATGCCGGTCCGCACCTCGGGGACGACCGCCCGGCGGGCCGCGCTCTCCAGCATCATCCCGGTGGCGAAGAGCCGCTGGATCACCAGGTCGTGCAGGTCGCGGGCGATCCGGTCACGGTCCTGGAAGACGGCGAGGCGCTGCTGGTCGCGCTGGCCCTCGGCGAGCCGCAGGGCGAGCGCGGCCTGCGAGGCGAAGGTCTCGGCGAGCTGCTTCTCGCTCTCGGTGAAGGGCAGCGCACCGCACGGGCGCCAGACGCAGAGCCCGCCGAGCACCCGCCCGGCGGCGACCATCGGCACCGCCATCGACGGGCCGAAGCGGCGGGCGAGCCGCATCACCACGGTCGGGTCGCGGGACATGTCGTCCAGGTAGACGCTCTCCCCCGCCAGCAGCCGGGCCGCGAAGCTCTCCTTGGGCAGCAGCTCGCCGCGGACGAACTCGGCCACCTCGCCGGAGGCGTGGGCGACCCGCATCTGCCCGTCCCCCTCGCCCTCCGGGCCGGTCGGCAGCAGGATCATGCCGAGCGCGGCGTCCGCCAACTCCCGTACCTGCTCGGCCGCGACGGTCAGGGCCGCCTCGGCCTGCTCGGCGGAGAGCAGGGCGGTGGTGACGGCGGCGGCGCCGGCGATCCAGCGCTCGCGGCGGCGGCCCTCCTCGTACAGCCGGGAGTTCTCGATGGCGACGCCGGCCGCGGCGGCGAGGGCGTGCACCACCTGCTCGTCCTCGGGGGTGAAGGCGCCGCCGCCCTTCTTCTCGGTGAGGTAGAGGTTGCCGAACACCTCCTCGCGGACCCGGATCGGCACGCCCAGGAAGGTCTTCATCTGCGGGTGCCGGGGCGGGAACCCGGAGGAGCGCGGGTCGGCGCCGAGGTCGGCCAGCCGCAGCGGTTCGGGGCGGTCGATGAGCACGCCGAGGATGCCGCGCCCGGCGGGCAGTTCGCCGATCCCGGCGGCGGTCCCGTCGTCGACGCCGACGTGGATGAAGTCGGCCAGTCCGGTGCCGCCGGGGGCGATCACGCCGAGCGCCGCGTAGCGGGCGTCGACCAGCTCGGCGGCCCCGGTGGCGATCCGCTGCAGGGTGGCGTGCAGGTCCAGCCCGGCGCCGATGGAGACCACCGCCTCCAGCAGCCGCTGCATCCGGTCGGTGACGGCGGCGGCCGACTGCAGGCGCTCGGCGACCTCCGTGACCAGGGTGTCCAGGCCGAGCGAGGCGATCTCGGGCACCCGATGGGGTGTCGGCTCGGGGGCGGCCTCGGAGGGGTCCGGCCTGGTGTCCGGCGCGGGGTCCGGCATGGGGTCCATGAAGAAAGACTAGTTTGTACGGTTTTCAGACGACGGGTGCCGGGACCGGCGCCGGCACGGCTAGCGGGCCTCCCCCACCGGCTCCGGCAGGCCCACCCGCTCCGGCAGACCGTCTGCCTCCAGCAGCTCGTCCGCCTCCAGCAGACCGTCCGCCTCCCGCTCCCGCCGCCACATCGCGTGCAGCCGCCCGTCCCGGTCGGCGACCAGCTCCGACCAGCGGCCCCGCTCGGCCACCCGGCCGCCGTCCAGCACCAGCACCTCGTCCACCGTGGTGTCGTCCAGCCCGGCCAGCCGGTGGGTGATCAGCACGGTGGTGCGCCCCTCGGTGGCGGCCAGCAGGTCCGCGGTGAGCGCGTCGGCGGTGGGCAGGTCGAGGTGCTCGGCGGGCTCGTCCAGGACGAGCACGGGGAAGTCCGCGAGCAGGGCCCGGGCGAGGGCGAGCCGCTGGCGCTGGCCGCCGGAGAGGCGGGCGCCGTGCTCCCCGACCATGGTGTCCAGGCCGTCCGGCAGCCCCTGCGTCCAGTCCAGCAGCCGGGCCGCGGCCAGCGCGGCGCGCAGCTCGTCCTCCCCCGCGCCGGGCCGGGCCAGCCGCAGGTTCTCCCGCAGCGAGCTGTCGAAGACGTGCGCGTCCTGCGCGCAGAGCCCGATCACCCGGCGGACGTCCTCGCCCGCGAGCGCACGGCTGTCCACAGCCTGTGGACGACCGGCGGCGAGGGTGACGGTGCCGGCGCCCGGCTCCAGGAAGCGCAGCAGCGCCTGGGCGAGGGTGGTCTTGCCGGAGCCGGACGGGCCGACCACGGCGATCCGGCGCCCGGCGGCCAGGTCCAGGTCCACCCCGGCGAGCGCGTCCACCGCCTGCCCCGGGTGCCGTACGGTCAGCCCGCGCACCGCGACCGGCAGCGGCTGCTCGGGCAGGGCACGGGGGTCGGCGGGCTCGGCGACCGGCACCGGGGCGGTCAGCACCTCGTCCAGCCGGGCCCGCGCGGCGCGGCTGCGCTGGCGGGCCTGCACGGCGAGCGGCATCCCGGTGACGGCCTCGAAGGCGGCCAGCGGGGTCAGCACCACCACCGCCAGGCAGACCGGCGCCAGCACCCCGGCCCGCACCCCCTGGACGCCGACGGCCGCCGCGGCGGTCACGGTCAGCCCGGTGAGCAGCGCGATCAGCCCGGTGCCGAGCGCCGTGGTGGCGGCCGAGCGGCCGGCCAGCCGGGTCAGCGCGGTGTCGGCGGCGCGGACGGCGGCCAGCCGGCCGGGCAGCGCGCCGGCCACGGTGAGTTCGGCGGTGCCGGTGAAGGCGTCCACCACTGCGGTGGCCAGGTGCCCGCGCGCCGGGGCCTGCCGCCGCTCGGCGCCGGCCGACCAGCGGGCGGCCAGCGCGGGCACCACCGCGCCCGCGAGCAGCAGCCCGAGGCCGAGCACCGCCCCGGCCGCGGGCAGGAAGGCGGCCAGCGCCAGCGTCGAGCCCAGCGCGACGACGCCGCCCACGGCGGCCGGCAGCCGCCAGCGCAGGTAGTGGTCCTGGATCGCGTCCACGTCGGCGACCAGCCGGGAGAGCAGGTCGCCGCGCCGGAAGGCGGGCAGTCCGGCCGGGGCGAGCGCGCTCAGCCGGCGGTGGACGTCGGCCCGCAGGGTGCCGAGGGTGCGCAGCACCGCGTCGTGCGAGACCAGCCGCTCGGCGTAGCGGAAGACGCTGCGGCCGATGCCGAAGGCGCGCACCGAGGTGACGGCCATCATCAGGTAGAGGACCGGCGGCATCTCGGAGGCGCGGGAGATGAGGTAGCCGGAGGTGGCCATCAGGGCGACGGCGCAGCCGAGCGCGAGCGCGCCGAGCAGGACGGACAGCGCCAGCCGGGGCGTGCTGCCGCTCTCGGCCTCCGGCTCCTCGGGGACGGCGGGGGCGGGCGTCGGCCTCCCGCTGTGGGCGAGCGGGGTGACCGGGGCACCGGCCACGACGGCGGCCGGCCCGGCCAGCCGCACCCGCTCGTCCGCGACGGCCAGCAGCGCGGGCCGGTGCGCGACGATCAGCACGGTGCGCGCCGGGTCCTCGGCGAGGGCCCGGACGGCGTCCACGACGGCGGCCTCGGAGGCGCCGTCCAGGTTGGCGGTCGGCTCGTCCAGCAGGACCAGCGGCCGGTCGTCGGCGAGCAGCACCCGGGCGAGCGCGAGGCGCTGGCGCTGGCCGGCGGAGAGCCCGGCGCCGTCCTCGCCGAGCCCGGCGGCCAGGTCGGTCACGAAGTCGAGCGCGTGGGCGGCCTCCAGCGCCGTCCACAGCTGCTCGTCGGTGGCGTCGGGCCGGTGGAGCCGCAGGTTGTCGGCGACCGTCCCGGCGAACAGGTGCGGGTGCTGCGGCACCCAGGCGATCTGCCGCTGCCAGCTGCGCGGCTCCAGCTCGGCCAGGTCGTACGAGCGGCCGTCGGCGGCGGTGATCCGGACGGTGCCGGCCTCGGGGGCGGTGAGGCCGAGCAGGACGGCCAGCAGGGTGGACTTGCCGGCGCCGCTCGGGCCGGTCAGGGCGGTGGTGGTGCCCGGACGCAGGGTCAGCCCGGCGCCGTCCAGCGCGGGCTCGGTCCGTCCGGGGTGGCGCACGACCAGGCCCTCGGCGCCGATCACGGCCCCGGCGAGGGCGGGCGCGGGCACCGTGCCGGCGGCGGGCAGCGGGGTCTCCAGCACCCGGAACAGCTCGTCGGCGGCGGTCAGCCCCTCGACGCTGGAGTGGTAGAGCGCGCCGACCTGGCGGATCGGGAAGTACACCTCGGGGGCGAGGACCAGGATCAGCAGGCCGGTTTCCAGGTCGAGCGTGCCGTCCACCAGCCGGAAGCCGACGGTGACCGCGACCAGCGCGACGGACAGGGTGGAGAGCAGTTCCAGGGTGAAGGAGGAGACGAAGGCGATCCGCAGGGTCCGCAGGGTGGCCCGGCGGTAGTCGGCGGTGATCCGGGCGATGGTGGCGGCCTGGGTGCGGGCCCGGTTGAACACCTTGAGGGTGGGCAGCCCCGCGACGACGTCCAGGAAGTGGTGCGAGAGCCGGGCCAGGGTGTCCCACTGCCGGTCCATCCGGGACTGGGTGGCCATCCCGATCAGCACCATGAACAGCGGGATCAGCGGCAGCGTCCCGGCGATGATCGCGGCCGAGGTGAAGTCGGCGCCGACGATCCGCAGCAGAACGATCACCGGGACGACCACGGCCAGCGCCAGCTGCGGCAGGTACCGGGCGAAGTAGTCGTCCAGCGCGTCGATGCCGCGGGTGGCGAGGGTGGTGAGTTCGCCGGTGCGCCGGCCCGCCAGGTAGGACGGGCCGAGCGCGGTGGCGTGGTCGAGCAGCCGGCGCCGCAGGGTGGACTTCACCCGGGCGACGGACCGGTGCGCGGCGAGCTCGGTGAGCCAGCCGACCAGCCCGCGCCCGACGGCCGTCAGGGCGAGCAGCAGCAGCGGCGTGGTCAGTTCGCCGAGCGTCGCCCCGCGCTGGAAGGCGCGGACGACGATCTCGGCGATCAGACTCGCCTGGGCGACCACCAGGGCCGCGCCCGCCGCGCCGAGGAGCACGGATCCGGCGAGGAAGGCCCGGGTGGTGCGGGCGTACCCGAGGAGTCGGGGGTCGACCGGCTTCATCGCGTCAGACCCGGTCGAGCGGGGCGGCCGGGGCGTGCCCGGGGATGTGCTGGACGCCGATCCGCTTGCGGAACACCCAGTACGTCCAGCCCTGGTAGAGCAGCACCAGCGGGGTGAACACCGCCGCCACGACGGTCATCAGCTTCAGCGTGTACGGCGAGGAGGCGGCGTTGGAGACGGTCAGACTCCAGCCGGCGTTCAGGGTGGACGGCATGACGTTCGGGAAGAGCGCCAGGAAGAGCATCGCCACGGCGGCCACGATCGTCGCCCCGGAGAGGACGAACGCCCAGCCCTCGCGGCCGAGCTGGTTGGCGACCAGGGCGCCGGCCAGGGCCAGGACGGCGATCACCAGGGCGGCGAGGCTGCGGCCGTTGCCGCTGTCCGCCTGGGTCCAGACCAGGAAGACCAGCGCCAGCACGGCGGTGGCCAGTCCGGCCTGCAGGGCGGCCCGACGGGCCCGCTCGCGGATCTCGCCGACCGTCTTGAGCGCGGCGAACACCGCGCCGTGGAAGGTGAACAGGGCGAGCGTCACCAGGCCGCCGAGCAGCGCGTACGGGTTCAGCAGGTCCCCGAGGGTGCCGACGTAGTTCTTCTGCGCGTCGATGTCCACGCCGCGCACGATGTTGGCGAAGGCCACGCCCCAGAGGAAGGCCGGCAGGAGGGAGGTCCAGAAGATGGCCTCCTCCCAGTTCCGCTGCCAGCGGGCGCCGTCGCGCTTGGCCCGGTACTCGAAGGCCACGCCGCGCACGATCAGGCAGACCAGGATCACCAGCAGCGGGACGTAGAAGCCGCTGAAGAGCGTCGCGTACCAGTCCGGGAAGGCGGCGAAGGTGGCGCCGCCGGCGGTCAGCAGCCAGACCTCGTTGCCGTCCCAGACCGGGCCGATGGTGTTGATCAGGACCCGTCTCTCGGCGGTGTCGCGGGCCAGGCCCTTGGTCAGGATGCCGATCCCGAAGTCGAAGCCCTCCAGGAAGAAGTAGCCGATCCACAGGACCGCGATCAGCACGAACCAGACGTCGTGGAGTTGCATGTCAGATCCTCAGTTCCGCAGTGGTCCTCAGTGCCCCGTGTCCCGGTGCCTCAGTAGGCGAAGGCGAGCGGCTTGTCGGCGTCCTCGTCCGAGGACGGTCCGCGCAGCGAGGGGACCTCGGTGGGCGGCTGCTCGGTCACCACCGGGCCGGCCTTGGCGTACTTGACCAGCAGTCGGACCTCGACGACCGCGAGGATCGCGTACAGCGTGGTGAAGGTGGCCAGCGCCCCGATCTGGGTGCCGACGCCGACGTTGGGGGAGACCGCGCTGGAGGTGGTCATCAGGCCGAAGACGGCCCAGGGCTGGCGGCCCATCTCGGTGAAGATCCAGCCGAAGCTGTTGGCGATCAGCGGGAAGCCCATGGTCAGGATGCCGATCCGCCAGCTCCACGTGGTCAGCAGCGGGCTGAGTTCGCGTCCGGGGGTGAGCATCAGCCGGGGCACCTCGGTGTCGCCGGTGCGGAACTCGGGGCGCAGGAAGAGCTTCTTCCGGGTGGTCCAGAGCCCGATCAGGCCGGCCACGAAGGAGGTCATCCCGAAGCCGATCATGAGGCGGAAGCCCCAGTAGGTGACGAAGATGCTCGGGATGTAGTCCTTGGGGTCGCCGCCGTGCAGCGCGGCCTCGGCGGCCGCGGTGTCGTTGATGCCGGGGACGGAGGAGCTGAAGTCGCTGTGGGCGAGGAAGGACAGCACCCCGGGGACCTCCAGGGCGACCGAGTTGTGGCCCTTGCCGACGTCGCCGACCGCGAAGACGGAGAACGGCGCGGGCGACTGGGTGTCCCACAGGGCCTCGGCGGCGGCCATCTTCATCGGCTGCTGCTCGAACATGACCTTGCCCAGCTCGTCGCCGCTGAGCGCGGTGCCGGCGCCGAAGACCACGGCGAGCACCAGGCCGAGCCGCAGCGAGGTGCGCATCGAGGCGGTCTTCCTCGCGTCGGCGGTCTCCGGCCTGCGCTTGGCCTTCCAGAGGTGGAAGGAGGAGATGCCGACCATGAAGGCGGCACCGGTGAGGAAGGCGGCGGTCAGGGTGTGGGCGACGACGGTGAGGGTGGTGTTCTGGAACAGCACCTTGGTGATGTCGGTCAGCTGCGCCTTGCCGGTGGCCGGGTCTATCGCGTACCCGACGGGGTGCTGCATCCAGGAGTTGGCGGCCAGGATGAAGTAGGCGGAGAGCACGGTGCCCAGCGCGACCATCCAGATGCAGGCGCAGTGGATCTTCCTCGGCAGCTTGTCCCAGCCGAAGATCCACAGGCCGATGAAGGTGGACTCGAAGAAGAAGGCGATCAGCGCCTCCATCGCGAGCGGGGCGCCGAAGACGTCACCGACGAAGCGGGAGTAGTCGGACCAGTTCATGCCGAACTGGAACTCCTGGACGATTCCGGTGACGACGCCCATCGCGATGTTGATGAGGAAGAGCTTTCCCCAGAACTTGGTCGCGTGGAAGTACTTCTCCTTGTTCGTCCGCACCCAGGCGGTCTCCAGACCGGCCACGACCGCGGCCAGGCTGATCGTGAGCGGAACGAAGAGGAAGTGGTAGACGGTGGTGATGCCGAATTGCCATCGCGCAATGGTCTCGTGAGCGATTGCCAGTTCCACGTCGCCCTCTCTCCCAACCGGCCCGCACGTTCGACGGGCGCATTCCGGACAAACTTCTTGTGTAGCCGTAGACCGTCGCCAAGCCGTGCAAGCTTGTCCGCTTGTGAACGTGAACACGTTCACAAGGGCCAGTATCCACCATCCTTACGGGGGAACTGCAGGTGGGGTGGGGTTGACGGACCTGTGCGGTGCGTCACGGTTTGCCGCGCGGTGCGCACAGTCTGCGGACCCGGCCCCGGCCGGGGCAACGAACGACCGGGCGGATGCGGACGGGCTCTTGGCCGAACCGGCGCTTGACAGGCCGACGCCCCGCTTGCACCCCGCGAGCGGAGCGAGCCGGGCCCGGCCGGCCCGACCGGGCGCGGCGGTGCCGGCAGGTCCGGTCAGGCGCGGCGGTGCCGGCAGGTCCGGTCAGGCGCGGCCGAGGAGCTGGGTGCCCGAGGTGGAGTCGGCCCGGGCGGTGAAGAACTCGGTGAAGCCTTGCAGGAACTCCTCCCGGGTGATCCGGCCGTCCCCGTCCGTGTCCAACTGGCGGAAACCGTGCGACAGCTCGACCGGGTGCACCCGCGGACCGCCGAACACCGCGCGGTACTCGTCGAACTCCAGGAAGCCGCTGCCGTCGGTGTCGGCGGCGGTGAACACCGCCCGCAACGCGGGCAGCAGCCCCTGCTCCAGGTAGGCCCCGTCCCGGTCGCAGCCGGCCACGGTGGCCGCCACGAACTCCTCCCGGCTGACCTTCCCGTCGCCGTTCGCGTCCATCACCGCGCGCAGCTGCTCCCACCAACCCTCGAAGGCCTCGTGCACCCGGGCCTCACCGGCCTCGTCCAGCTCCAGCTGCCAGCAGACGTTGTGCGCCATCGCCCGCAGGTCGTGCACGGTGACGAAGCCGTCGCCGGTCTGGTCCAGCACCTCGCGGAAGAACCGGTCCAGCCGGGGCCCGCGGGTGTCGCGCTGCGGGCGGTAGCGGCGCCCGCCCGGATCGGCCTGTTCCGCGGAGCGGTAGCGCGCGCGGTCCGGGAGGCGGGCGACCAGCGCCCCGGCGCCGCGGTGCAGCACCAGGGACAGCAGCGCGCCGCGCCGGGTCGCGGCCCGCCCGAACCGCTCCCGGACCACCGGTGGCAGGTCGGCCGCCGTCAGCTCGGTGATCACCCGGGCGACGACGCCCCGGACCACCCGCCAGCCGGCGTCCCCGAGGAACCACAGCCGCCGCGGCCGGGGCGCCTCGCGCAGCAGGTCGCCCATCAGGTAGCGCGCCGCCTCGGTGAACTCCAGCTTCTCGCGGGCGTACCGGGCGAAGTAGGGGGGCAAGTCCTCGGCCGTGGGCGGCAGTTCACCATCGGGCAGGTCGAAGGCGGCCACCGCCTGCTTGAACTCGTCGTACGCCTGCTCCAGTTGGGCCGCGTCGTAGCCGTCGCCGCCCAGCCGCCGCATCGCGACCACGCACTCGAAGAGCGTCAGCAGCACCCACGCCCTGGTCCCGGCGTCCCGGGCGTCGTACGGCCGCCCGTCCGGCCCCGTCCCCCGGATCCGCTTGTGCGCCCGGTCCAGCCGCGCGATCTCCCGCCGCAGCGTCTCCGCGTCCTGGTAGAACAGCCGGCGCCCGCTCCCCAGCGTGTGCTCCACCCGCCGCCACGGGTGCGCCCGGTACGTCGAGTGCTCCGCCATCCCGGCCCCGACCACCGGATCCGCCGCCTGCAGCACCAGCAGCCGCCACGCGACCAGGGCGATCCGCCACTCGGAGAGGTCCCGCTTGAACGACACCGCGCGCTCAGCCACGGCGCTCGCCGGTGATCCCGGGACCGATCACGAAACCCTTGGCGGGGCCTTCGGGGATCACGGCCTCCTTGCCGTAGGGGACCCGGGTCGAGGAGGCGTAGGCACGGCGCTCCCGGTCCGGCTCGGTCAGGACGGTGACGGCACCGCCGTCGTCGTAGTCGTCGATGATCACGTACACCGGGATGCCGGCGGCGGCGTAGGCGCGGTGCTTCAGGATGTGATCGCGTTTGCGAGCCTCGGCGCCGGGCGAGACGGTCTCGATGACGAGTGGCACGCCGGCGGCCGACAGTCCCACACCCTCGGGATGCTCGATCTCATCGGTGTCGTCGGGCGCCACGAAGACATCCGGGATGAGCACCTTGAGATCGGCAATGACGTTGCCGTCCTGCGCGGGGCCGTAGCCGGTCCCCCTCAGATGGTCATACAGAGCCCGACCCAACCGCCTGTTGACGGTGAAGTGGCGAGTTCCGCCAGTGGGTGACAACGTGATCGTCCCCTCGATGATCTCCGCTCGGAAGCCCTCGGGCACATCCATGGACTTCCACGCTTGCCACAGCACCTGGTCCAGGTTCACGGCGACGGTCCTCTCGGCGATGGCCTTCTCGGCGACGGCCCTCTCGGCAACGAGCGCGCTCATGGGAACACCCCACTTCCCGTCCAGTGTGGTCAGCCCGTGCGAGTCCGCACAAGCAACGGCAGCACGGTCGCACACGACCGGGGGGCCGGTCGGGTGATCGACGATCGGTTCACTCGATCGGGGCGTTTGGGGCTCGGAATGCCCGGTCAGCAAGGGAATTGACGGGCCGACATCTCTCCGGCGCCGACGCTCAGCAGGGCCGGTCGGCGTTGTTGGGAAGTTCGACCCGGAACGTCGCACCCTCGCCGGGCGCGGTGTCCAGGCTGAGGGTCCCGCCGTGCGCGCGGGTGAGGGCGGTGGCGATGGCGAGACCGAGTCCGGCGCCGCCGCCGTTGTCGCGGCTGCGCGAGGCGTCCACCCGGAAGAAGCGGTCGAAGACCCGCTGGGCCTGCTCCTCGGTGAGGCCCGGGCCGGTGTCGGCGACCTCCAGCAGGCAGACGCCGCCGGGCCCGGCGCCCACCCCGATCCGCACCGGGGTGCCGGCCGGGGTGTGCTTGACCGCGTTGCCGACCAGGTTGGTCACCACCTGCCGCAGCCGCGCCTCGTCGCCGAGGACGGGCGCCGCGCCGGGCGCGCCCGTGCCGGAGGGGCCGGTGAGCGCGACGGGCCGGCTGGGGTCGAGCGCGGTGAGGTCGTGCAGGGCGTCGGCGGCGAGGGTGCGCAGGTCCATCGGGGCGAGGTCGAGCGGGCGTTCCTCGTCCAGCCGGGCGAGCACCAGCAGGTCCTCGACCAGGGCGCCCATCCGGTCGGCCTCGCTCTCGATCCGGGTCATGGTGCGCTTGACGTCCGCCTCGTTGGGCAGCGCGCCCATCCGATACAGCTCGGCGAAGCCGCGGATCCCGGCCAGCGGGGTGCGCAGCTCGTGCGAGGCGTCGGCGACGAAGCGCCGCATCCGGGCCTCGGACTCGGCCCGGGCCGCGAAGGCCGCCTCGATCTGGGTGAGCATCCCGTTGAGCGCGACCGACAGCCGTCCGACCTCCGTGCCCGGGGAGAGTTCGGGCATCCGGTGCGACAGCTCGCCGGCCGCGATCCGCTCGGCGCCCTCCTCGATCCGCCGCAGCGGCCGCAGCCCGGCCCGTACCGCGAAGAAGCCGAGCGCGGCGATCAGCAGCAGGACGGCGCCGCCGATGGCCAGGAAGGAGGTGCGCAGCTTGCCGAGGGTGGCGTCGATGTCCTCGCGGGAGACGGCGACCATGACGTGGGTCGGGGTGGCCGTCGGGGAGGCGTACGCGTTGGCGCCGACGGCCGGACCGCGGGGAGCCTGGAGCGGCAGCACCAGCACCCGCCAGCGGTGCTCGCCGCGCTGGTCGGGCAGGTCGAAGGGGACGTCGGGGGCGGTCCGCGCCGGGTCCAGGCCGGCCAGCTGCGGCGCCGGGTCGGTGTCCGCGACGGGCTGGCGCATCACCGCCTGGACCTTGCCGTCCGCGGAGAGGTACTGCACCAGGTACTGGCTGGGCAGCATGATCCGCCGGCCGGTGACGGCGGGCCGGCCGGGGTTGGGGGTGGACACCTGGGCCGGGGGCTTGCGGGACAGCGGCAGCCCGTACCGCTGGAGCTGCTCGTCGAGCTGCTCCACCAGCTGGCTCCGGACGGTGCCGACGACGAAGGCGTCGCTGACCGCGAGGCCGGTGGTGACCAGCGCCAGTGCGAGCACCAGCAGCCGGGCGCGCAGCGACAGCCGTGAGGAGAACCGGGCGAACACGTGCGGCGGTACCTGTCAGCCCTGCGGGGGGCGGCGCAGTGCGTAGCCGATGCCGCGCACGGTGTGGATCAGCTTGGGGCCGTGCGCCGGGCCGGAGTCGAGCTTGCGGCGCAGGTAGGAGATGTACGACTCGACGATGGAGAGGTCGCCGCCGAAGTCGTAGGCCCACACGTGGTCGAGGATCTGCGCCTTGGAGACCACCCGGCCGACGTTGGCCATCAGGTAGTGCAGGAGCTTGAACTCGGTCGGGGAGAGCGAGACCGGGGTGCCGCTGCGGGTGACCTCGTGGGCGACCGGGTCGAGGCTGAGGTCGGCGACGACCAGGCGGCCGTCCTCGGCGGGCCCGCCGGCCCGGCGCAGGATGGCGCGGATCCGGGCGATCAGCTCTTCGAGGCTGAACGGCTTGGTGACGTAGTCGTCCGCGCCCGCGGCGAGGCCCTGGACCTTGTCGCCGACGCCGTCCTTGGCGGTGAGGAAGAGCACCGGCAGGTGGTCGCCGGGGTGCCCGTGCGCCGGCCCGGCTATCTGGCCGCGGCTGGTGCGCTCGCGCAGCTTCTCGACGACGGTGAAGCCGTCGAGGTCGGGGAGCATCACGTCGAGCACGACCAGGTCGGGGCGCTCGGCCGCGATCAGTTCGAGCGCCTCGGTGCCGCTGGCGGCGGAGGCGACCCGGAAGCCGGAGAAGCGCAGCGAGGCGGAGAGCAGTTCGCGGATGTTGGGCTCGTCGTCCACGACGAGCAGGAACGCCTCGCCCTGGCCCCCGGCCACCGTGGAGCCGCCTGGTGTGGTGACAGTGCCTTGCACGGGGCTTCGGCCTCCCGGTCGGACGATGACGTTCAGCATGAGGCTAGCTCTCGGAGGCTACGCGGCATGGATGAATGTTGGATTAACACCTTATCGGTCGGTTTTACGACGACAAGGCCATAGCGGGGCGCTCGGTGGTGTGCGGACGGGCGTGAACACGCCCGGCGCGCCCCCGGACAACAGTGCCCGCCCCTGCCCAGTCGCCGGTATGACCTGGCTCACTCCCCCGCGCCCGGAGCCCCGACCGGCGGGTGCAGGTCGGCCCACGGACGGAGCTTCTCCGGGTTGCGCACCGCCCAGATGTGGGTGATCCGGTCGTCGGCGATCCGGAAGGCGATCACCGTGACCGTGACGCCGCCCTGCCGGGCGACCAGACCGGGCAGGCCGTTGACGGTGCACTCCAGCAGCGTCGTCGCCGGCGCCAGGCGGGCGATCTCCAGGTAGGCGCGGGCGATCCGTTCGTTCCCCGACAGCGGGTGCGGCAGGGCGCCGACCAGGCCGCCGCTGTCGGCGATCACGGTGGCGCCGGGATCGAGCACGCCCATCAGCGACCTCAGGTCCTTCGCCTCCCAGGCCCGTTTGAACTCCCGCACCACGGCCGCCTGCGCGCCCGTCGGCACCGCCGGGGCCTGCGCGACGCGGATCCGGCGGCGGGCCGAGGTGGCCAGCTGACGGCAGGCGGCCGGCGAGCGGCCGACGATCGCGGCCACCTCGGCGAACGGGTACCGGAAGACGTCGTGCAGGACGAAGGCGACGCGTTCGGCCGGCGTCATGGACTCCAGCACGACGAGGAAGGCCATGCCGACCGACTCGTCCAGGGTGATCCGGTCCGCCGGGTCCGCCGCCGCGGTCGTCGCGGCGGACGTCCACTCCCGGCCCTCCGGCAGCGGCTCGGGGATCCACTCGCCCACGTAGCGCTCCCGCCGCACTCTGGCCGAGCCGAGGACGTTGAGGCAGATCCGGCTGGCGACCGTCGTCAGCCAGCCGCCGGGGGAGCCGATCGCCTCCCGCTCCCGCCGGGGCATCGCGTACCAGCGGGCGTAGGTCTCCTGCACCACGTCCTCGGCGTCGGCCAGCGAGCCGAGCAGCCGGTACGCAAGATTGATCAACCGCCGCCGCTCGCCCATGATCGCGCCCGGACCCTCGTCCCGCACCGGTCCCCGCCCCTTCGCCTCGTCGTCGGACTCCTCACCCATCTGACAGGACCGCGCAGCGGAATGTGACGCCTTTGCCGTCACCTCACATCCCGGACCGCTGTCCTGTCGTACCGCTCGAAGGCGAACAACCGAGACGGAGGAACCCGATGGACGACTTCCGAGCGACCGCCGACCTGGTCGAGATCCAGGCGCTGCAGGCCGAGTTCACCGATGCCGTGATGATGCGCGACCGCTCCCGGCTCTCGCGGCTGTTCACCCCCGACGGCGCGCTGCGGATGCCGAACGTCCCGGTCGAGCTGGTCGGCCGCGAGCAGATCCGCGTCGGCGGCGAGAAGCTGCAGGAGCAGTGGGACTTCTTCGTCCAGAACACCCACCCCGGCGCGATCCGGATCGACGGCGACACCGCGTCCGGCCGCGCCTACCTGTTCGAGCTCGCCCGTCTGAAGAACGGCTTCCAGGGGCTCAACCACGCCGTCTACCACGACCGTTACCGGCGCACCGAGGACGGCTGGCGGATCACCGAGCGGGTCTACGAGGTGCGGTACCTCGACACCACCCCGCTGACCGGCTCGGCGCCGGAGTCACCCCGGGTGTCGTTCACCGACCCGGCCCCGGCCGAGCGGCTGGAGCGGGCGGCGGCCGCCCTGACGGCCAACGGCTTCACCGTCGAGGTCCTGGACGGCCTCGCCGCCGCGCGCGCCCGGGTCGACGAGCTGATCCCGGAGGGCGCGGGCGTCTTCACCGGCGCCAGCGAGACCCTCCGGCTCTCCGGCATCGACGAGGACGTCAACGCCGGCATCCGCTACCGGGCGGTCAAGCCGCGGGTGACGGCCATGGACCGGGCCACCGAGGGCGACGGCATCCGGCGGGCGGTCGCCACGCCCGACGTGGTGCTGGGCAGCGTCGCCGCCGTCACCGAGACCGGCTCGCTCGTCGTCGCCTCCGGCACCGGCAGCCAGCTGCCCGCCTACGCGGGCGGCGCCGGCCGGGCGATCTGGGTCGTCGGCGCGCAGAAGGTGGTCCCCGACCTGCCGACCGCCCTGCGCCGGGTCGAGGAGCACGCCCTGCCGCTGGAGTCCGCCCGGGCCGAGGCCGCGTACGGGTGCCCCAGCGCCGTCAGCCAGCTCCTGGTCCTCAACGCGCCGGCCCGGATGACCCCGGGCACCGTCCTGCTGCTGCGCGAGGCCGTCGGCTACTGAGCGGGCCCCGCAGCAGTCGGCCTGTACGCCGGGTTCCGTCTCCCGAGTACCGCACCGGCGCAGGAAGTCGGCCGGACCGACTTCCTGCGCCGGACGGGCCCTACGGCTCCAGCCGGTGCGGCCCCCGGAAGAGGAAGGTCGCCTCGCGGATCGACGGCAGGCCGAGGGCGAGCATCAGCAGCCGGCCGAGGCCGAGACCGAGGCCGCCGTGCGGCGGGGTGCCGTAGCGGAAGCAGTCCAGGTAGCCGGAGAGCGGCCCGGTGTCCATGCCCTTCTCGCGGGCCTGCGCGACCAGCCGGTCGTACCGGTGCTCGCGCTGGGCGCCGGTGGTGATCTCCACGCCCTTCCACAGCAGGTCGAAGGACTCGGTGACGGTCGGGTCGTCCTCCGGTCGCAGGTGGTAGAACGGCCGCACGGAGGCCGGGAACCGGGTGACGAAGACGAACTGGTGCCCGGTCTCCTCGGCGATCAGGGCGCACAGCGTCCGCTCGCCCTCGGGGTCGAGGTCATCCTTGACGCCCTCCGGGTCCCGGCCGGTGGCGCGGAGCCGGGCCAGCGCGTCGGCCATCGTGATCCGCGGGAACGGCAGTTCCGGTACGACGACCTCCGTGCCGAAGTGCTCGGCGATCGCCCCGCCGTGGCGCTCGGCCACGGCGGCGAGGACACGGTGCAGCATCCGTTCCTCGAAGGCCATCACGTCCTCGACGCCGTCGATCCAGGCGATCTCGACGTCGACGCCGGTGAACTCGGTGGCGTGCCGGGAGGTGAAGGACGGCTCGGCCCGGAACACCGGCCCGATCTCGAAGACCCTGTCGATGCCGCCGGCGATCGCCATCTGCTTGTAGAACTGCGGCGACTGGGCGAGGTAGGCCGTCCGGCCGAAGTAGCCGACCTCGAACACCTCGGCGCCGGACTCGGAGGCCGTGCCCATCAGCTTCGGCGTGTGCAGCTCGGTGAACCCCTCCTCGGCGGTCACCTCGCGCATCGCCCGCTCGACGGTGGTCTGGACGTCGAACACCAGGTGCTGGGCGGGGCGCCGGATGTCGAGGAACCGCCAGTCCAGGCGCTGGTCGATGCCGGTCTTCTCGTCGATCGGCAGCTTCGGCTCGGCGAGCGAGACGATCTCCACGCGGGACGGGACGATCTCCAGGCCGCCGAGCTTGACCTGCGGGCTCGCGACCACCCTGCCGGTGATCTTCACCGCGGACTCCGGCGTCACCTGCTCGAACGCGGCCTCGATGACGTCGCCGTCGCCACCGCGCAGGTGGGTGACCTGGACGAGGCCGGTGTGGTCGCGGACCAGGACGAACTGGATCCGCCGCTGCAGCCGCAGCGTGTTCACCCAGCCGTAGACGGTGACCGTCTCCTCGATGCGCGCGTGGAGGTCAGCGACGAGGGTGCGCGTCATGGCGGCAACTCCCTGGGTTGCGGGCGCGTTGGTCGCGCCGACGACGAGCGGTAAACGGCCGCTCGGGGGGACGCGCCCACCATAGACGGTCAAGATCGCGGAAGTCGCCCGGTTTTCCGGCGGTACCGCCCCGGCGACACGGGACGGTACGGCCTCCTCAGCCCATGCCGAACGAGTCGTGGACCGGGCGCACCTCCACCGCCACGACGTGGAAGTCGAGGACCCGCGCGGCGATCTCCCGCGCCCGCTCCGGGCTCGCGCAGTCGATCACGTAGTAGGCGGTCAGGTGCTCGGCCGCCGCCGCGAAGGGCCCGGCCGTGGCGGTCACCCCGTCCGGTGCCTGCGACCCGTCCGACCCGTCCGATCCGTCCGGACCGCCGCCGTTCCGGCGGAGCGTGGTCGTGTCCGTCGGATACGCCAGCCCCGCGCCGTTCAGCATCTCGCCCGAGCCCTCCAGGTCCCGGTGGAGCGCCTCGTGCCGCCGGAACACGTCCGCCCGCTGCTCGGTGGTCATCGCCGCGGTCGCCGCCGGATCGGCGTACATCAGCACCATGAACTTCATGGCGCGATCCTCGCACCGGAACGCCCGGGTGCCGCGGCTCACCGCACCGGTGGCCCGACGGTCGGATGCGCACCGCGGTCGCGGCTGCGCGGGGGTGGTGGCGGGGGGGGGGGGGGGGGGGGGGGGGGGGGGGGGGGGGGGGGGGGGCGGGGGGGGGGGGGGGGGGGGGGGGGGGGGGGCCCCCCCCCCGGCCGCGCCCCGCCCCCCCCCCCCCGCGGGGGTGGACGGCTCCGGGGGCGCGGGTCAGAGGGTCCAGTCGAGGACGGTGCCGTCCGGGGCGGTGTAGCCGATGCGCTGGACGTCCGGGCCGGCTTCGAGGGTGAACCACTCGCGGCGCGGGCGGTTGTGGGCGAGCCAGCTCTTGTGGGCGGCGTCGACGTCCGCGGGGGCGGCGAGGGCGTGGAGGCCCGCCCAGAAGGAGAAGCCGGGGTCGTCCAGGACGCGCGGGTCGGCCTCCGGGGCCGCCGGGACGGGGGCCCCGCCGGGGTGCAGCGGCGCGAGGGCGGCCGGGCGGGGGAGGAAGCGGCCGACCGCACGGCCGTCGGGCAGCCTGGTGAGTCGGGCGACCGCGCCGCCGATTGGGGCGACGATGAGTCCGCCCGGCGCGCACTGGTCGAGCCAGGCCCGGGGGACGCGGCGGACCTCGCCGGTGGCGATGATCCGGTCGTACGGCGCGGCGGCCGGGTGCCCGTCCACGCCGTCGGCCCGGACGACGGACGGTGCGAGGCCGGACTCGGCCAGCCGGGCGCGGGCGGTGTCGACCGGACGCCCGGTGCAGTC
Source organism: Kitasatospora sp. NPDC101447 (assembly GCF_044767225.1). Taxonomy (NCBI): domain Bacteria; kingdom Bacillati; phylum Actinomycetota; class Actinomycetes; order Kitasatosporales; family Streptomycetaceae; genus Kitasatospora; species Kitasatospora sp. NPDC101447. Next base: position 46,214 of record NZ_JBIWNL010000044.1, on the reverse strand, counting down.
GGTCGAGGTGACGGCGGCCGCGCCGGCGAGGTGGCAGAGCAGGGCCGTCTGGTAGCCGCCGCCGGTCCCGATCTCCAGCACCCGGTCGCCGGGGCGGACGTCCAGCGCGTCGAGCACGTCGGCGAGCAGGCTCGGCAGGGCGGCGGTCGACGTGGCGACTCCGCCGCGCAGGCCGCCCGGCGCGGCGTCCTCCGCGTGCACGCCGTCGATCCCGGTCACCAGCGCCCGGTTCGCGTACACCTCCCGCAGCCAGGAGTCGTCGCCGAAGTCGTCGGCGCGCCACGGCAGATGGAGCCCGCGCTCCTCGCGGTAGAACACCGGGACGAACGGGTGCCGCGGCACCGTGAGGAACGCCTCGACCACCCGGGCGGACAGCCCGGTGCTTCCGCGCTCGATCTCGGAGGCCAAGTCGACCCTGGCGCATAGGAGTTGCTCGTCGGTGTGGAGAACGGTCGGCATGCCCGGTCGGCCCTTTCGTGCTCGCGGTCACGGACGTCGGGGCAGACCGGTCAGGTGCTCGACGAAGACCGTCCGGCCGTTTTGCCTTCCCCCGCGACCGGCGCCCCCGATGCTCCCGAAGACGTGAACAGATGGTCAAGACTTGTGAATGGAGGAAATGCCGAATTCGCGGGGCCGGGCGGTCGGTTCGCGTTTCCGGGCTCAGCCGAAGACGGCCGTCGGCTCACCGGTGTACCAGGTGTTGTCGATGCGGAGCCGGCGGATGACCCAGCGGTCGCCGTCCCGGACGAGGTCGACGTCGTACGGGTTCTTCAGCAGGGCGTGGGTGGCCGGGTCGGCGGTGAGCAGGTGCTGGGCCTCCACCAGGGCGGTGAGCCGGGCGGTGTCGCCGTCGACGGTGATCCGCGGGTTGGTCACCTGGTGGGTGGTGTCCACCCGGCCGGCGAACATCGCCAGGATGGTGGTGACGATGGTGTCCCGCCCGGACATCAGCGGCGGCTCGGCGCCCCACTTGGCGGCGGCCGGGCGGAAGTCCAGCTCGGCGTCGGCGGCGAAGGCCGAGGCGAACAGCGCCTCGTCCTTGAGGTCCTGCCCCAGGCCGAAGCGGTACAGCGCGTCGATGATCTCCGCGCGGTCCCTGAGCTCCGCGACGACCGCGGCGGTGTCGTGGGCGGGGGCGGTCAGGGCGCGGTCCCGGGTGACGTCCATGATGTCCTCCTGTGGGGAGCGGTGGGGGCGTGGTGGCGACGACCTCGATCCTGCGCCGCGCCTGACGTGGCATCAACGCGCTCCTGCGCAACGATCGTGAAGTCCCGGTTGACGGTGGAGGGGTGGGTGCGCATGCTGGAGCGCCACGAGCTGGAGGCCTTCCTGACGCTCGCCGAGGAACTGCACTTCGGCCGCACCGCCGAGCGGCTGCACGTCTCCACGGCCCGGGTCAGCCAGACGATCGCCAAGCTGGAGCGCCGGATCGGCGTCCCGCTGTTCCACCGCACCAGCCGCCGGGTGGAACTGTCCCCGGTGGGGCGGCAGTTGCAGGCGGAGGTCCGGCCCGCCTGGGAGCTGATCACCGAGGCGTTCGGGCGGGCCGTCGAGGCCGGACGAGGCCTGACCGGGCTGCTGCGGGTCGCCTTCGACGGGCCGGCGGCGGGCCAGCTGCTGGTCGGCGCCGCCCGGGTGTTCCGCGACCGGCACCCGGACTGCGAGGTCCGGATCCGCGAGGCGCACCTGCCGGACGTCCTGCCGTGGCTGCGCGCCGGCGAGGTGGACCTGGCGCTGACCGGCCGCCCGGTGCACGCCGAGGGCGTCACCGAGGGCCCGGTCCTGGTACGGGAGCCCCGCATGCTCGCCGTACCGGCCGGGCACGCCTTCGCCCGCCGTACGGTCGTCTCCGTCGAGGACCTCGCCCGGGTGACCGTGCTGCAGCTCCCCGAGAGCGTGCCGGACTCCCTGCGCCACGACCTCGCACCGCGCCGGACACCCGCCGGGAAGCCCGTCCCGCCCGGCCCGTCGGCCGCGACGCTCAACGAGGCGCTGACCCTGGTCGGCGCGGGCGAGGGCGTCTTCGCCGTCGGCGCCCATGTGCGGCGCTACTTCGCCCGCCCCGACGTCGTCTACGTGCCCTTCGAGGACGCCGCGCCGGTCGAATGGGGCCTGGTGTGGCTCGCCGAGGGCGCCACCGCCCGCGTCCGGGCCTTCGGCGAGGCCGCCCTCGCCATGGTGCAGGAGCACGCCCCCTGAGCGGTCCGTGGGAAGTCGGCCGGGCCGACTTCCCACGCCGCAGGCGGCTTCCTCAGGACTGCGCCGGCGTGCCGATCGCCCGCGGCCGGCCGGACCACAGCACCGAGCCGAGCAGCATCGCGCCGGGCGCGATCCCGGCGACGACCGCGATCACGGCGACGGGGGCGTCGCAGGCGGCCAGCACCAGGCCGACGACACCGCAGGCCGCCATCCCCGCGGCGAGGACGTGCAGTGCGGGCCTGCGCCAGACGGCCGCGAGGCCGAAGAAGTGCACACCGACCACGAAGGCGATCCACGCGACGCTCGCACGGGGGGTGTGCAGCACGTTGGAGATCACGAACAGTCCGACCGCGAGGGCCAGCCCCTCGGCCGCCACCACGTACCAGTAGCGCCGCCCGAAGCCCGTGCCGCTCGGCGGTCCGCTGTCGCCGACGGTCGCGGCGTCGGTGGTGATGGCGGTGGCGGTGGCAGCGGCGGTGGCGGCGGCAGTAGGCACGGCGGCACGGCCGGCGAACACGATCCGGACGAACGCGAGGATGGCGAGCACCCGCAGCGGAGCGCCGAGGGCGGTCGGCAGGGTCCCCGCGTTCATCTGGACGAAGGCGAGGCCGAAGCCACCGCCGATGAGCCTGCTGACCTGATCTTTTGTCATGATCGTCAGATCTACAGCATGAAGATCATCCGGCACAGCGGGTTCCCGGACTTCCGCCACTGTCGGCCATCAGGGTCAAGGACGACCCCGCCTTGCTCACCCGCTGGCGTGCCTCGTGAAGCGGCCGAGCCCGTTCGGGCTGAAGTGGTGACACCATTCCCACCCGCCCGGAGAGAACCCCATGAAGATTTCCCGCACGGTGACCGCCACGGCCGCCGCCGTCGCCCTGATCACCGTGGTGTGCGGCGGCTGCTCCAGCAGCACCAAGACGACGACCACGGCGACCACCTCACCCGCGGCGAGCCCCACGGCGACGTCCACGGCGGGCGCCACCAGCAGCCCGACCGCCACGTCGACCTCGACGGAGAGCCCGAGCCCCACCGCCGGAGCCACCGGCGCGGCCGTGGTCGGGGCCGCCACCGTCGGCAAGTTCCAGAACGTCCTGGTCGACTCCCAGGGCAGGACGCTCTACCTGTTCGAGGCGGACACCTCGCCCACCTCGACCTGCTACGACGCCTGCGCCACCGCCTGGCCGCCCCTGCTGACCACCGGCACCCCCACCGCCACCGGCGGTGCCGACCAGGCCAAGATCACCACCACCGCCCGCAAGGACGGCACCTCCCAGGTCGTCTACAACGGCCACCCGCTCTACTACTTCGAGGGCGACACGGCGAAGGGCGACGCCAACGGCCAGGAGTCCAGCGCCTTCGGTGCCAAGTGGTACGTGGTCAACGTCTCGGGCAACAAGGTCGAGGGCGACTGAGCGGATGGCTGACGCCGAACGGCCGTCCCGTCCCCGGCGGCGGGCCCCCGGCCTCCTGTGGGCGCTCCTGCCGGTGGCGGTGACGGCCGGGCTCTTCTGGTACGGCCGGGCGCACACCCCCGACTACACGAGCAGCCTCTTCGGCCGCCGCTACGCCGACGCCAACCAGCTCAAGGCCCAGCTCGGCACCGCCCTGCTGGGCCTGGCGCTGGTCCAGCTCCTGCTGGCGCTGTGGATGTACGGCCGGCTGCCGGGCGCGGCCGCCGCGCCCCGCCCGGTCCGGACCGGGCACCGGGTGGTCGGCCTGGGGGCGTTCCTGCTCTCCCTCCCGATCGCCTACCACTGCATCACCGCCTACGGCGTGCAGCTGACGGACAGTCGGATCGCCCTGCACTCGTTCGCCGGGTGCTTCCTCTACGGCGCGTTCGTCGCCAAGGTCATCGTGGTCCGCCACCGCCGCGCGCCCGGCTGGGCCCTGCCCGTCGCAGGTGGCGCGCTCGTCGTCCTGATCGCCCTGCTCTGGTACAGCGCGGCGCTCTGGTACCTCGACGGGGACCACGTACCCGGCCTGTGAAACCGCCGGCGGCCCCTCGCGAGGAGCGGGGGGCCGCCGCACCGTTCAGCTCTGCCGGGGGAACGCGGAGGTGCGGGTGAGGACCGCGACCGCGACCAGGGCGAGGGCGGAGAGGCCCTGGAGGACGGCGTACCAGGGCGGGCAGAGGCCGGGGATCAGGTCGACGCCGACGAGCGCCACCGGCATGACCGTCGAGACGGTGCGGAGCCGGTCGAAGTCCCGGTAGGAGCCCTCGGCGGCCCGGGTGGCGAGCCGGAGGAGGAGCGGGGTGACCGCGAGGAGGATCACGCCGCGGACCCACATGAACGAGGTCGCCTCGTGCCCGGTGAACGCCATCACCGCGACCGTGGCGAGGATGACGGCGCTGACGGCGCCGAAGAGCGTGATGCACTTCTTCACCACGGTGAAGCTGTCCTGAGTGGTGGTGGTCGCCATGGTGCTGTTCCCTCCGTGTCGTTGTGGGAACGACGCTACGGAGTCGGGCCGCGCCCCGGTACGGGCTTGGCCCCACCGGTGGGTGGGGCCAGCCACACTCCCGGGCCGACCCTGCGGGCGCCGGGGAGGAGGTGGTCGGACCGGCACCGCGCCGGGCACGCGCGGAGGCCCTCGACCAGGGAAGGGACGAGGGCCTCGCGCGCGTCGGGCGGGTTCCGGGTCAGCCGCCGGACGGGTTCCTGGGGGCGCCGCCACCGGCACCGCCACCGCCGAAGCCACCGCCGCCGAAGCCTCCGGCGGCCGCGTTGCCTTCGACGAGCTGGCTGGCGGTGTAACCACCGTTGGCGTCGGGGGTGCCGACGACGGTCACGCTCTGGCCGGGCTGCAGGTCGGCGACCTTGCCCTCCTTGTTGAGCTGGACCTTCGTCGCGTCGCCGGTGGTGATCTTGACGGTGTTTCCGTTGGCGTCGGTCAGGTAGACCGTGGTGCCGTCGACGGCCTTGACCGTGCCCCGGGTGAGACCGGCCTGCCCGCCGCCCTGGCCACCCTGGCCGCCCTGACCGCCCTGACCGCCCTGACCGCCCTGGCCGGCCCCGCGGCGGGAACCGTTCTGCCCACCGCCCTGCCCGTACCCGCCCTGGCCCTGGCCACCCTGGCCCTGACCGCCGTACCCGCCGCCCCCCGCGGGGCGCTGGGCACCGGCGGCCGCCGCCGCGGGCCGGGCGGACTTGCCGGCGGAGGAACCGTTGCTCTGCTCGTACCAGACCCCGCCCGCGAACGCGCCGGTGGCGATCACGCCGCCGGCCAGCACCAGGCTGAGCCAGGGCAGCTTCCGCCGGGGCGGCGCGGCCAGCTCGGCGCTCACATCACGGGCGTCCGGCGGGGTGGAGAGCAGGGCGACCTGCTCGGCCGGGGTACTGCTGACCGTGGCGATCTCTTTGCTCATGGGTTGGAGTCCTACTCGTGCCGGAGGGCGTCGATCGGCCGCAGCGAGGCGGCCCGGTTGGCGGGGTAGCTGCCGAAGAACAGCCCGATGGCGACGGCGATGCCGAACGCGCCGAGCACCGATTCGGGGATCACCACCGGCTTGATGCCGACGATGCTGAAGTGCGAGCCGACCATGCCGGCCGCCACGCCCAACCCCGCGCCGATCACCGACAGCAGCGTCGACTCGGTCAGGAACTGCCCGAGGATGACCGCGCGCGGCGCACCGAGCGCCTTGCGGATGCCGATCTCACGCGTCCGCTCGGTGACCGTCACCAGCATGATGTTGGTGATCCCGATCCCGCCGACGAGCAGCGAGATCGCCGCCACCGCGCCGAGCAGCACGGTGAACGTCTTGGTGGTGCTCTCGCGCGCCGTGAGCAGCGAGGCCTGGTTGGTGATCCGGAAGTCGGCCTTGCTCGGGTCGGCGATCGCGTGCGACGCGAGCAGCACCCGGGTGATCTCCGACTGGGCCGCCGTGGTCGAGTCCGCGGAGGCGGCCTGCACCAGGATCTGGTTCACCGTACCGAAGCCGGTGAAGGCGTTCTGCACCGTCGGCAGCGGGGCGATGACCACGTCGTCCGGGTCGGTGAAGCCGCTGCCGCCCTTGGCCTGCAGCACGCCGACCACGGTGAACGGCGTGCCGCCGAGGACGATCTGCTTGCCCACCGGGTCCTCGGCGTCGAACAGCTGCTTCGCCGTGGTGGCGCCGAGCACGGCGACCTTGCGCGAGCCGAGCACGTCGTCGTTGGTGAAGTACTCGCCCTTCGCGACCTTCTGGTTGGAGGTCTCGAAGTACGCCGGGTAGGTGCCGACGATCGAGCCGGGGCTGTACGAGATGTTCCCGTACAGCGCCGTGCCGGTGGTCGTGACGACCGGGGCCACCGACTTGATCGCCCCGGGGTCGGCGTCGTTCGCCAGCGCCTTGGCGTCGGCGACGGTGAGCTTCTTGACCGAGGACGCGGCCCGGGCGCCGCCCGCCGCCGAACCGGAGCTGACGGTCAGCGAGTTGGTGCCGAGCGAGGTGATCGAGTCCTTGACCGCGACCGACGAACCGTTGCCGACCGCCAGCAGCAGGATCACCGAGGCGACGCCGATCAGCACGCCGAGCATGGTGAGCGCCGAGCGCACCTTGTTGGCGGCCAGGCCGCCGACCGCGAAGCGGAGTGTCTGCCAGAGGATCACGCGGGCACTCCCAGGTCACGAAGGGCGGGTGGCGGCCCCTCCACCGGAGCCTGCCGGACGTCGCTCACGATCTGTCCGTCGACCAGTCGCAGCACCCGCTTGGCGTGCCGGGCGACCTCGTCCTCGTGAGTGATCAGGACGACCGTGCGGCCGGTGGCGTTGAGCCCGTCGATCAGGGCCAGCACCTCCTCCGTGGAGCGGCTGTCCAGGTTTCCGGTCGGCTCGTCGGCGAGCAGCATCGCGGGGGCGGTGACCAGCGCCCGGGCCACCGCGACGCGCTGCTGCTGGCCGCCGGAGAGCTGGTTGGGCTTGTGCCCGGAGCGCTCGCCGAGGCCGACCAGGGAGAGCGCGGCCAGGGCCCGGCGGCGCCGCTCGGCGGCCCGGACGCCCGCGTAGGCGAGCGGCAGCTCGACCTGGGCGAGGGCGGTGGTGCGCGGGATCAGGTTGAAGGACTGGAAGACGAAGCCGATCTTGCGGTTGCGCACCAGCGAGAGCTGCTGCTCGTCCAGGTGACCGACGTCGACGCCGTCCAGCAGGTAGCGGCCGGACGTCGGGACGTCGAGGCAGCCGAGGATGTTCATCAGGGTGGACTTGCCGGAGCCCGAGCTGCCCATCACGGCGACGAAGTCGCCCTGCTCGATGTCCAGGCTGACGCCCTGCGGCGCGCCGGTCTCCGGGTCGTCGGGCCCGCGCAGCGCGTGCACGGTGGCGTCACCGTGCCCGTACGACTTGGTGAGCCGGCGGATCCGGATCACCGGCACGGGCGTCGCGGGGACGCGCTTGTCGATGACGTGACGCATGCTCAGCCCCGACCGCCCCGGCCGCCGCCGCCACCGCCGCCGGCACCGCCCGCACCGCCGCCCGGGAAGACCCCGGCGCCGCCGCCGGCGCCGCCGCGGTTGCCGCCGGCGCCCGGGAAGGAGCCGTTCGGGAAGCCGTTGCTGCCGCTGGTGGTGGGGAGTTCGACCTTGTCGCCCTCCTTCAGTCCGGACACCACCTGGACCGTGCTGTCGCCCTCGACGCCGACCCCGACGGTGACCCGCTCGGTGGCGCCGTTCTCGTGCACCACGGTCGCGGTGCGGGAGGTGCCGGTGCCCGACAGGGCTGAGGTGGGCAGCGAGAGCGCGTTGTCGGCCTCGCCGGTGATCACCTGGACGGTGGCGCTGAGACCGGTGCGCAGGGTGCTGGTGTCGCCGCTCAGCTGGAGGGTCGCCGCGTACTGGACGGCGGAGGAGCCCGCGGCGCCGCCGGAGCCGCTACCGCTGGGCAGCGAACTGACCGACAGGACGGTCGCGTTGAGCTTGGTGTCGGACTGCGCGTTCAGCGTGACGGTGGCCGCCTCGCCCTTCTTCAGCTTGAGCGAGTCGAGCTCGGAGAAGTTCGCGGTGACCTGCATGCCGGTCGGGTTGGTGAGCACGATGAATCCGCTGGGGGAGCTCGAACCCGTGCTGGTGCCCGTCGACTTGGTGGAGCCGCTGCCGGTGGACCCGGAGGCGGTCGCGCCGACCGTGTCGCCGACCTTGTTGGAGATCGAGGCGACGGTGCCGTCCGTCGAGGCCGTCAGCGTCGTCCCGCTCAGCGCCGCCTGGGCGTTGGAGAGGCTGGTCTGCGCGGTGGCGACCTGCTGCTCGGCCTGGGCCACGGCCGCGTCGTCGACCTTGGTGGTGGTGATGGTGGTGGTCTGCGGGGCGGGCGTACTGCTCCCGCCCGCCCCGCGTCCGCCACCGGCGGTGCCGGACCCGCCCCCGGACCCCCCGGAGGACGGGGCCGGCAGCGGCTCGGTGGTCGTGGTGGTGACCCCGGCCTGCGCCTTGGTGAGGTTGGCGTTGGCCGTGGTGAGGGCCACCCGGGCCGCGTCCACCTGCTGCTGCGCCGCCGTGGTGTCGACGGTGGCGAGCACCTGACCCTTCTTCACGGCGTCCCCGACCGCGACCTTGACCGCGGTGAGCTTGCCACCGGTGGTGAAGTCCTGGGCCGCGTCGGTGGGCGAGATCAAGGTGCCGGTTCCGGACACGGTGGCCAGGACCGTTCCCTTGCCGACCGTCGCCGTGCGGGTCGTGGGCTTGGCCGAGGCCGGACCGGAGCTGCCGCTGACCGTGGCGTACACCAGGGCCGCGCCGCCCAGCAGGGCCACGCCGAGCGCGGAGTTGACGAGGACGGCACCGCGCCGCCGTGGGAGCACCTTCATGGCGGACAGCTTCGCGGGGCGCTCTTGCGGAGCCCTGAGCGCAGGCTGGGAGAAGACTGAACGGTCGGATCCGGGCATTCCGGACGGATTGCCCGCCCCGCGCGACCTGCTTGGCCGCTCCGTGGGCGACCGTTGGCCGAACTCCCAGCCGGCTCCCAGCGATCCACAGCTTTCCGGGAGCGATCCGGGACGGAACCGGGACAACTCCGGGGCGGCTCCGGAACCGCTGCGAAACGGCCGCGGGAACGACTGCCGAACGGCTCATGAACGGCCGCGGGAACGGCCGCGCGCAGGAACGCCGCAGGAACGCCGCAGGGGCGCGCCGGTGGAGGCGCGCCCCTGCGGGTCCTGCGGGTCCTACGGGTCCTACGGGTCCTGCGGGTCCTGCCGACCCCTGCGGCCCCGGAGGGTCGGAGCGGGGGTCAGAGCGACTTGCGGAAGGCCTCGGCCACCGACAGGAAGATCGAGTTGCCCTCGGCCTCCCCGATCGACACCCGCACGCCCTCCGGGAACGGCCGCACGATCACGCCCGCCTCGGTGCAGGCCGCGGCGAACTCCGCCGAGCGCTCGCCGAGTCCGAGCCAGACGAAGTTGGCCTGCGAGTCCGGGATCTCCCAGCCCTGGGCGCGCAGCCCGGCCACCACCCGGTTGCGCTCCTCGACCAGCGCGTCCACCCGCTCCAGCAGCGCCTCCTCGGCACGCAGCGAGGCGACGGCGGCGTTCTGGGCGAGCTGGGTCACGCCGAAGGGGACGGCGGTCTTGCGCAGCGCGGCCGCCACCGGCTCGTGCGCGATCGCGAAGCCGACCCGCATGCCCGCCAGGCCGTACGCCTTGGAGAAGGTGCGCAGCACGCAGACGTTGGGGCGGTCGCGGTAGAGGTCGATGCCGTTGGGCACCTCGGCGTCGCGGATGAACTCGATGTAGGCCTCGTCGACGACCACCAGGACGTCACCGGGGACGGCGTCCAGGAAGCGCTCCAGCTCGGCGCGGTGGATCACGTTGCCGGTCGGGTTGTTGGGGTTGCAGACGAAGATCAGCCGGGTGTTCGGGGTGATCGCGGCGAGCATCGCGTCCAGGTCGTGGTCGCCGGCCTCGGTGATCGGCACCGGGACGGGCGTGGCGCCGGCGATCTGGGTGATGATCGGGTAGGCCTCGAAGGAGCGCCAGGCGAAGATCACCTCGTCGCCCGGGCCGGCCGTGGCGAGGATCAGCGACTGGGCGACGCCGACCGAGCCGGTGCCGGTGGCGATGTGCTCGGCGGGCACGCCGAAGCGCTCGGCCAGCACCGCGGTCAGCTCGCCGACGCCCATGTCGGGGTAGCGGTTGAGCGAGCCGGCGGCCTGGACCGCCGCCTCCAGCACGCCGGGCAGCGGGGCGTACGGGTTCTCGTTCGAGGACAGCTTGTAGGCGTCGGCGCCGGCCGGCTTGCCGGGCTTGTAGGTGGGGATGCCGTCCAGGGTCGGCCGCAGGCGCGGGCCCTGCGCTGACGTACCACTGCTCACGGTCGTACTCCGTTTCCAGAAGTTGCACAACTGTCCGGTGCGCTCGCCCGCCACGGACGGGTTCGCCCCCGTGCCCGGGATCTCCTGACGCGCCCGGACCACCCCGGTCGGGTGCCTTGCACCATACCGACCGCCCTCACCCGTAGGAGTGAGATGCCCGGTCGGGTTACAGGTGCAGATCAGCCATTCTGCCCGGTTCCTTTGGCACATGTCAGAGGTAAGAAGCCTGGTTTCGGGCGGGTATCGAAGGAGCGCACTACGGCTCACTCTTGGAGAAACGTATCTCCGAAGGCTCCCGATGCGCCGGTCACAGACCCTTGTCAGGAGCCATACGATCGGTCCGCCATGACAGCAGCAGCCAACCAGAGCGGTCGGCGACCCACCACCTCACGGCGTCTGGAGCGGGCCGGCATCCGGGATGTGGCGGCAGCCGCCGGAGTGTCGATCACCACCGTCTCCGACGCGCTGAACGGTAAGGGCCGCCTGCCCGACGAGACCCGCAGCCGGGTGCGCGAAGTCGCCGAGCGCCTCGGCTACCGCCCCTCGGCGGCAGCCCGAACCCTGCGCACCGGGCGGTCCGGCCTGATCGGGCTGACCGTCACGACCTACGGCGAAGAGCCCTTCACCTTCACCGAGTTCGCCTACTTCGCCGAGATGGCCCGGGCCGCCACCAGCGCCGCCCTCGGCCGCGGCTACGCGCTGGTGGTGCTGCCCGCCTCCTCGCGCCACGACGTCTGGGGCAACATCGCCCTGGACGGCACCGTGGTGATCGACCCGCCCGACCAGGACCCGCTGGTCAGCGAGCTGTACCGGTCGGGCGTCCCGGTCGTCAGCGACGGCAAGCCGGGCAACTGCCCGGTCACCGCCTGGGTCGACAACGACCACGAGGCCGCCGTCCTCGGCATCCTCGACCACCTCTCCGAAGCCGGCGCCCGCCGGATCGGCCTGCTCACCGGCACCAGCACCGACACCTACACCAGGCTCTCCACCGAGGCCTACCTCGGCTGGTGCACCAAGGTCGGGCAGGAACCGGTGTACGAGGCCTACCCGGCGCACGACCCGGCGGCCGGTGCGGTCGCCGCCGACCGGCTGCTCGCCCGCCCCGACCGGCCGGACGCCGTCTACGGACTGTTCGACCCCAACGGTACGGACCTGCTCGCCGCCGCCCGCCGGTACGGCCTGCGGGTGCCGGACGACCTGCTGCTGGTCTGCTGCAGCGAGAGCGACGTCTACGCGGCCACCGAACCGCCGATCACCACGCTCTCGCTCAAGCCGCGCAAGATCGGCACCACCGTGGTCAACCTGCTCATCGACGCGATCGAGGGCGTGGACTCCGGGACGGGCGTCGACATCGCGCGGCTCTTCCCGCCCCGGTTCCGCACCGCCGGCAACGGCCCGCCGCCGGGCACCCTGATGCCGACCGAACTGATCGTCCGCGCGTCCTCCCAACGCCGGAGCCCGCGCACCACCGTCAGCCCGCCCCGCCCCCCGGGCGAGGTCTAGACCGCCGATGCCGACCGGCACCGGCGGGGCACCGGCCGGACGCCTCCCGGGGCGCCGATCGAGGCACGGACCGGGACACCGGCGGGGCCCCCGAACGGCCCCGCCGGACACCGACCGGAGCCGGGCGAGCACGAAAGACGCCCGGCCAGAGCTGACGAGACCATACCGAGCCAGGACAAAACGGACCCTCATGGGCCGCCCGGCTGACGCTCCGGAGGATTGGATGCCCACCAGGTGACGACGGCGGGAGAGTGGTCTTCCTATGATGGGCGAATGACACCCGAGGACCGCTTCCCCGGGCCCGAGCACCCCCACCCGGGCCCCCGCCACCAGCCGGACCTCGACGTGCTGCCGTACGGCACCTATTACGAACCCGAGCCCGCCCAGGCCTACTCCGGCACCCCGTACGACGCCGAGACGTACAGCGGCTACGGCGGCGCCCGCTACCTGGAACAGCACTGGACCACCGACGGGCAGGGGCACACCGTGCACGCCCAGGGAAACACCGCGGGCCACGCCCGGGACCAGGCGGCGGCGTTCTCGCACCAGGACCACCCGGGGTACGACGCCCAGGACCGCCCGGCCTACGAAGGCCAGGAGCACGTCGGGTACGACGCGCAGGACCACGGCGGGTACGACGGCCGCGACCACGGCCCGTACGAAGGCCAGGAGCGCGCCGGGTACGACGGCCAGGACCACGCGGCCTACGACGCGCCCGAGCACGCGGCGTACGAGAACCGGGACACCGGCGGCTACGACGACCGCGCCGGCTACGAGCCGACCCTCCCCGACCAGCCCTCCCCGGCCCTCCGGCTCGCCGGCCGCGACGACCCGCCGACCATCGAACTCGGCCCGCCGCTGCCGCTCCCGGACCCCGCCGCCCCGACCTACCCCTACCCGGCCCCCGGCCCCGGCGAGCCCCCCGGCCCGGTGTACGTCGTCGGCGACGTGCACGGCTACCTGGAGGAGCTGCGCGCCGCGCTGCACGGCCAGGGCCTGATCGACGCCGACGGCCACTGGTCGGCGGGCCGCGCCCGGATCTGGTTCCTCGGCGACTTCACCGACCGCGGCCCCGACGGCATCGGCGTCATCGACCTGGTCATGCAGCTCGCCGCGGAGGCCGCCGCGGCCGGCGGCTACTGCCGCGCCCTGATGGGCAATCACGAACTGCTCTTCCTCGGCGCCGCCAAGTACGGCGACGAGCCCGTGCAGTCCACCGCCGGCACCGCCTCCTTCCTGGCCGCCTGGCGGCTGAACGGCGGTCAGCAGAACGACCTGGACCGCCTGGAGGCGCACCACATCAGCTGGCTGTCCCGGCTCCCCGCCATCGCGCTGGAGGACGACCACCTGCTGCTGCACTCCGACACCACCGCCTACCTGGAGTACGGCGAGTCCATCCCCGACGTCAACGACGCCGTGCACGGCCTGCTCTCCGACGGCAGCGTGGACGAGTGGTGGGACTGCTTCCGCCGCTTCACCAAGCGCTTCGCCTTCCGCGGCGACGCCGGACCGACCGCCGTCCACGAGCTGCTGGACACCTACGGCGGCAGCCGGATCGTGCACGGGCACAGCCCGATCCCGTACCTCACCGGCGCGGTGCACGCGGACGACGGCCAGCCGCCGCACATCCCCGGACCGTACGTGTACGCGGACGACCTCGCGGTGGCGATGGACGGCGGCGTCACCATGGAGGGGCGGCTGCTGGTCGCCCGACTTCCCGTCAACTGACGGCGGTCGTCGAACGGTTGTTCCCGGCGCCCGGGCCGTCGCGCACGCGCGGCCCGGGGCGCGAAATTCCGGAAACCGACTGTCAGCCCGGGCACACCCGCCCCTACCATGAGGCACACCACACCCGGCCGCCCGTCCGGCGGCCCGCCTCCGCGCCCGTTTCGGCGTCCTGAGGGCGCCCGCGCCCCCGGGGCGGAGCGAACCGGGGTCCGCACGAACGGGGTCCCCATGTCCAACCCCCCGCCGCTGCTCGCCGAGGACCGCCCGGAGTTCGAGCGCCTCCTCGCCGAAGCACTGCGCGACCGCACCGTCCTCACCGCCCTGCGCGCGCCCGGCGCGCTCACCACCGACCAACTGCGCATCCGCGCGCTGCGCGACGCCGACGGCATCAACGCCGCCGCCGGCACCGAGTACGCGCACTACAGCCGGCTGCGCGAGAGCCTGCGCACCACACCCCCGCCACCACCCGGCGCCGAACCCACCGCCCCCGGCCTGCTCACCCAACTGCGCTCCGCGAACGGCGGCGCCGGACTGTTCCCCGTCCTCACCGTGCTCACCCCGATCCTGGCCTGGGCCGCCGCCGTCTTCCTGCTGCTGATCGGCTACCTGCTGCGCGCCGCCGACCCGGACCTCGCCCTCGCCCGCTCGCTCGTCACGGCCGGCTGGGTGGCACTCGCCGCCGGAGTCGCCGCGATGGCCATCGGCATCGTCGGGCTCCTCCTCACCGCCATACGCGACGGCGCCGCGGCCGCCCCGGCCGGCACCGACCCGGAGCTCGCCGCCGAACTCACCGACGCCCGCACCGAGTGGCGCACCGCGCTGCGCGACCGCGGCCTGCTGCCCTACCTGCACGCCGCGCTCCCGCCGGTGCCCGGGCGCGAGCGCGCCGCCGACCCCGGTACCGCCTCCGGCCCGCCGGCCGCCTCCCCCGCCGACTCCCCCGCCGGCGACCACGACCCCGCCGAGCGGCCCGACTTCAGCAGCCCCGACTTCAGCAGCCCCGGCTACACCTCGCCCGCCTTCACCAGCCCCGGCCCCGACGGCCTGACCGACCCCGAGGGCCGCACCCCCCGCCCCGCCGCGTTCACCACCCCCGACTTCACCGGCCCCGGGTACACCGGCCCCGGCTACACCCCACCGGCCTTCACCGGCCCCGACGACGTGACCTGACCCGTCGACCACCACCCCCGCGACTCAACCCGAGTTCGGATCCGGGGGATGCATACACCCCCGATCCGGGTGCGACCACCATCGCCCGGGGCACCGCCTCCCGCCAGGCTGGAAGCACACGAGACCGCCGACCCGGGGGAGGCCGATGATGAGCATCGGACGGACCGGACCACAGCACACCGCGCACACCCGCACCGCACCGACGGCACTGCTGGTCACCGCCCTGCTGCTGGCCCTGCTCGGGCTGCTCCCCGGCGCGGGGCCGGCACGTGCCACCACGCCGAAGGCCCCGGGCGCGACCGCCCCGGCCACGAAGTCCCCGGCGGCCATGAACCGGGCGACGACCCCGGCCCCGACCCCGGCGCCGAAGGCTCCGAGCGCCGCCCCGGCCGCCGCGGGCGACCCGGTCGAAACCCGGGTCGACTTCGCCGGCGCCGGCGGCACCGTCCTGCACGGCCTGGTGCTGACCCCGCCCACCGCCACGGCCCGCCACCGCGGACCCGGGCTGGTCATGGTCCCCGGAGCCGGCCCTGGCCCGCTGGGCGAACTGCGGCCGGCCGCCGAGGCGTACGCCCGACGCGGCATCACCACACTGATCTTCGACAAGCGCACCGACGGCTACTCGATGACCCACCGCGACTACGGGCAACTCGCCGACGACGCCCTCGCCGCCGTCCGGCTGCTGCGCGCCCGGCCGGAGGTCGCACCGGGCCGGGTCGGCCTGTGGGGCCTCTCCGAGGGTGCCTGGGTGGTCTCGCTCGCCGCCGCCCGCTCCGGCGACGTGGCGTACCTGGTCACGGCCGGCGCGGTCGGCCTCACCCCGGCCCGCCAGCAGGCCTGGGCGTACGACGGCTACCTGCGCCACGCCGGCGTCTCCGGCTCGCTGCGCACCGCGCTGCCCGACAGCTCGGTGCGGGTGCTCGCCGCCGCCGGACTCTTCCCGGAGGCCGACTACGACCCGGTGCCGGTGTGGGAGCGGGTCCACCAGCCGGTCCTCGCCGAGTGGGGCACGCTCGACCGCGAAGCCGCCCCGGAGGAGAGCGCCGCGATCATCCGGCAGGCCCTCGACCGCGCCGGCAACACCCACTACACGCTGCGGACGGTCCCCGGCGTCCGGCACAACCTGCACCTGACCGACGACGACGGGTACGACCGGCCCGACCGGCTGCCGCCGGACTACGCCGAGGCCGAGACCGCCTGGATCCAGCGGCTCGCCACCGCGCTCCCCGCCGCCTCGGCCGATCCGGCCCCGCACCAGGACACCCTCAGCCACGCGCTCGCCCCGCTGCCCTGGTACCAGCGCACCTGGGCCGAAGCCGTCGCCACCCTGCTCTGCCTGACCGGCTTCGCCGGCTACGCGCTGACCGGCGCCGCCCGCCGGATCCGCCGCCGACCGCGCTCCGCCGCCCTGCCCCGCGCCGCCCGTTGGGCGGCCGCCACCGGCACCGCCGCGCTGCTGGGCGGGCTCGGCTACCTGTTCTTCCTGATGGTCACGGCCGCGATGTTCCCCGGGCCGGTGCTGCTCGGCCGTCCGGTGGTCTGGCTGGCGGTGCAGCTGCTCGCCGTGGTCGCGGTGGGATCCGCGGGCATCGCCGCCTGCACCGCGCTGCGGCGGCGGGCCGCCCTCGCCGCCACCCGCGGCCTGGACCGCGCCCGGCTCGGCGCGCTGCTGCTGGCCTCGGCGGTGTTCGTGCCCTGGGCCCTGTCGTGGGGCCTGCTGCTGCCCTGACGGCGGACCGCACCGGCACCCGCTCCCCGCCCGGGGGGCGGGTTCGCCCGTGCGCGCGCCGTCCCCCGGGCGGGGCGCCGGTCAGACCGCGCCCGTACAGGCAGGGCGCCGGTCAGCCCGCCCCGGCCCCGTGCGGGCAGGGTTCGGCGAGCGGCCCGTCCCCGAACCGGCTCGGCCACGGCGGGTGCTCCCCGACCGGCAGCCCCGCGGCCACCGCGTTCCAGCGCTCGACCCAGGGCCGGGCCAGGTCGGGGCAGCACCACACCCGGTCCAGGTTCCAGTACGGGCTCCGCCACCTGGCACGCCGCACGGCGGGCTCGTGCAGGCGCCTGACCCGGAAGCCCTCCAGGTGGCGCCGCCGGATGATGACGCTGATGTGGCGCCTCCCGCCGCCGCGGTGCAGCCCCACCACGTGCACGTCGCCGTCCTCGTCCGGGTAGCGGGGCGGGGACACCCAGAGCCGCGCCCCCGGCGCGAAGTGCCTGAGCCCGGACCGCACCTGCGCACCGTCCGGGCCGTGGGTGGTCGTGGCGGCGACGTTGGCCACCACACACCATTCCGGCGGCGCGCCCGCGCCCTCCGTCTGTTCGGACATGCGGGGAGTCTGCACCCGGGCCATGCCCTCCCACCAGCGCTTTTCCCGCTCAGCCGGCCGCCGCCGCGACGCACGACGGCGCTGCCCCGGCAGCGGGCCCACCGGTGGCCGGCCCGCCGGCGGCGTCCGCCGCCGCCCGGACGAACGCCAGGACCCGCGCGGTCGAGTTGCCCTCCCGCCAGATCGGGCCGCGTTCGATCGGCGGCGCGTCGTGGATGGGCACGTAGGCGACGTCCGGGCGCGGGTAGTAGCGGCGGGAGTGCTCGCCGACCGGCAGCACGCCGCGGCCCAGGGCGACCAGGCTGAGCATCTCGGAGAACGTCCCGCCGGACGGGCCCCTGGTGACCGGCCGACCGGACGGCGTGTGGTCGGGGGTGCGGTCCCGCTTGAAGCCCACCGAGGTGACGGCCGGGTACTGCACCACCGGGTGGTCGGCGAGCACCTCGATCGACACCGACCGCTCCGCGGCCAGCGGGTGCCCGGCGGCCACCGCGAGGACCCGCTGCTCGGTCAGCAGCACCGGCCCGCAGGCCATGCCGTCGAACGGGTAGGAGGCGATCAGGACGTCCACCGAGCCGTCCACCAGGCTCGCCCGGGAGTTGGAGAGCTGGACCTCGCGGACGTCGACCCGGCAGTCGGGGTGCCGCTCGCCGAACAGCGCGACCGCCTTGAGCAGCAACGGAGCCGTCCACTCGCCGAGGAACGCGACCCGCAGCTCCCCGGTCACCCCGCGGCTGGCGTCCTCCGCCCGGCGCAGGGCCGCCGCCATCGCCTCCACCACCGGGGCCAGGTCGTCGGCCAACTGGCTTCCCACGGCGGTGAGTCGCACCGTCCGGCTGGTACGTTCGAACAGCGGGCCGCCGATCCGGCGCTCCAGCTTCTTCACCACCTGGCTGACCCGCCCGGTGGTCAGGCGCAGACGCTCGGCCGTCCGGCCGAAGTGCAGCTCCTCCGCGAGCGCGAGGAAGACCTCGACCTCCAGCCGCTCCAGCATCCGCCCGCCCCGTCCCTCGATCGTTGAATCCGGCTCAACGATCGTACGTCGATCATGCGTTGATGGCAGGTCCGTTCCGGAGGATCGTGGAACACGTCACCGACCGCGCGGAACAGCCCGCGGCGATCCCCCGAGCCACGCCCGGAGCCCCCCATGACCAGCGCCACCGACCCGGCCGCCACCACCGCCGCCACCGACTCCGCCGGCACCGGGCGCCGGATCACCGCGGGCCTCTTCATGTCCCTCGACGGCGTGGTCGAAGCCCCCGAGACCTGGCACTTCCCGTACCTGAACGAGGAGATGGGCGCCGTCGTCGGCGGCCTCGCCGCCGCGGCCGACACCCTGCTGCTCGGCCGGCGCACCTACGAGACCTTCGCCGCCACCTGGCCGCAGCAGACCGGCGACATGGCGGACGCGCTCAACGCGATCCCCAAGCTGGTCGTGTCCACCACGCTCGACAAGGCCGAGTGGAACAACTCCACCGTCCTCTCCGGCGACCTCGTCGCCGAGCTGACCAAGCTCAAGCGCCGGCCGGGCCGCGACATCAGCCTCTCCGGCAGCATCATGCTCACCCGGTCCCTGCTGCGCGCCGGACTGATCGACGACCTCCACCTGCTCGTCCACCCGATCGTCCTGGGCTCCGGCATCCGCCTGTTCACCGAGCAGGACCGGATCCCGCTGCAGCTCGCCCACTCGGCCACCTTCCGCACCGGCGTGGTCCACCTGCACTACCGCCAGGCCTGACCACCACCCACGACACCCCCACCCACCGGAGGACCCACCATGCGCGTCATCGCTTTCGACCACCTCGTCCTCAACGTCTCGGACGTCGAGCGTTCCCTGGCCTTCTACGTGGACCAGCTGGGCCTGGAGCCCGTCCGCGTCGACGAGTGGCGGGCCGGGAAGGTGGGGTTCCCCTCCGTCCGCGTCACCGCCGACACCATCATCGACCTGACCGACCGCCCCCGGCAGGAGTCCAACGTCGACCACATCTGCCTCACCGTCGAGCCCCTCGACTGGCAGGAGGTCATCGACGCCGGCACCTTCACCGTCCTCGAAGGCCCCGTCCCCCGCTACGGCGCCCGCGGCACCGCCACCTCCCTCTACGTCCGCGACCCCGACGGCAACACCGTCGAACTCCGCTGGTACCCCGCGGACGCCGGCCACTGACCACGGCGCCGCCCCGGCCCCACGGGGGTGGACCGGGGCGGCACCGTCCGCGGCGACGGGAACGGCACAGGGTGACCCCGGCGGGATGATGATCCCGTGGAACAACTGACCGAAGATGATCTCAATCGCCTGAACGACTTTCTCTGCGCCCGGCTGCACGACGCCGCGGCGCTTCCGGCGAGCGAGGCCGACAGGATCGGCCAGGCCCTGTCCGTGACGCTTCGATCTGCGTACACCGAGGCACTACGCGGGGTGCGGATGAAGCGGACGTCCCTCGGATACGTGCCCCAGAGGGCCCGGACCGCGCAGGCGTGGGATCTGATGGTCGGTGCTGCGACCGTCTGGCAGAACCACTCGGACTTCCCCGCCGATCTCGCCGTGCGGGCCGTACGGTTCCATCTCCGTCCGCGGTGACGGGAAAGCGGGCCGGCTCGGGCGATTCTCGTCAGTCGAAGGTCAGCCGGCTGCCCCAGGCCGCGCTCGCACCACTACGCCAGACGGCCAGGCCCGTGTACGTGAAGACGCAGCCGAGACCGACCCAGTCGTCGCCGTCGTCGTGGCGGAGAGAGCGGTCCGCGAAGGCGGTCCGGAGGTCGTCGAGC
Source organism: Kitasatospora sp. NPDC101447 (assembly GCF_044767225.1). NCBI lineage: Bacteria > Bacillati > Actinomycetota > Actinomycetes > Kitasatosporales > Streptomycetaceae > Kitasatospora > Kitasatospora sp. NPDC101447. The sequence continues at coordinate 26,241 of NZ_JBIWNL010000044.1, read as the reverse complement.
GGGATCACCGTGAAGGCCTCGCCCGATTCCACCGGGAAGTGGCGGACCTCGATCCAGCCCTCACGCACGTACGGGAGCAGGGGAGCGAGCTGGCGATCGACCCACTCGGAGAGCTCCGTGCCGGTCAGCTCGGTCGGCAGATCCTCCCAGATGCCGAACGGCCCGGTGAGCATGCCGCTGAACTCGGCGGCGCAGACCAGCACCTTCTGTTGCTCGCGGGTGAGTTCGTCCCAGCCGGGCAGACCTTCACCGGTCGCGGCCGGAAGCGCGCTCGTGTGCCACGACTCGCACGCGGACTCGGTGGCGTGCAGGTCGAACGTCGCGGCCGCCTTCGGGCTCCAGAGCCAGTTGGCCGGCTCGGCCAGCACGTGCTGCAGCTGCGAGCCGGTCACGACGGGATCGGTCGGGGCAGCACCCATACCCTGTCGTATCCGGACGGTGAGCAGACCGCGCTCGACCAGATCCAGGACGACCGGGGCCAACTGGGGTACCAGCGCGCGCTGTTCGTCCCGGCTGTAGCTCCGTAGCGGCGGAGCATCCTTCGCCCCGGCCCACCGGAGATCGATTCCGTACTGCTGGACCGTTCCGGCCAGGGGCGACTGCCACAGACCACAGCGCATCAGCGTCTGCTCGGCCGGGCTCAAGGCGTTCCAAGGCTGCATGGCACGGATCATCCCAGGCACGGCCCTGCGCCACGGAGCGGTTTTCCGCGGTTCTGATCTGGCAACAACGTGCCCCTCCGGCGCAGTGGGCCTCGGTCTCGGCCACGGTTACCTGCCGGTTGCCGCCACGCACACAAAGGTTGCCGTGATCGGGAGGACTTTCCGAGAGCCGCCGGCACGTCGTCCACTGGTCATGACGGCATGGCATGCATCTCAGTGCGCCCGCGCTGCGCCGGGAAGCCCCCTCCTGCCTCCCGGAGCAGCGCGGTCCACACCGATGGTCAGTCGGCCAGCGGGAGGTAGACCCGGTTGCCCTGGGCCTTGAACTCCTCGGACATGGCCTGCATGCCGGCCACCGCCTCGGCGTCGTAGCCGGAGGCCACGGCCGTGGCGCCGTCGCCGTGCTCGTCGCGGATCTTCTGGGAGATCTTCATCGAACAGAACTTCGGGCCGCACATGGAGCAGAAGTGGGCCGTCTTGGCGGGTTCGGCGGGCAGCGTCTCGTCGTGGAAGTCGCGGGCGGTCTCCGGGTCGAGGGCCAGGTTGAACTGGTCCTCCCAGCGGAACTCGAAGCGGGCGTCGGAGAGCGCGTCGTCCCATTCCTGGGCGCCGGGGTGGCCCTTGGCGAGGTCGGCGGCGTGGGCGGCGATCTTGTAGGTGATCACGCCGGTCTTGACGTCGTCCCGGTTGGGCAGGCCCAGGTGCTCCTTGGGCGTGACGTAGCAGAGCATCGCGGTGCCCCACCAGGCGATCATCGCGGCGCCGATGCCCGAGGTGATGTGGTCGTAGCCGGGGGCGACGTCGGTGGTGAGCGGGCCGAGGGTGTAGAACGGCGCCTCGTCGCAGATCTCCTTCTGGAGATCCATGTTCTCCTTGATCTTGTGCATCGGGACGTGGCCCGGGCCCTCGATCATCACCTGGACGTCGCGCTCGCGGGCGATCCGGCCGAGCTCGCCGAGGGTCTGCAGTTCGGCGAACTGCGCCTCGTCGTTGGCGTCCGCGATCGAGCCGGGGCGCAGGCCGTCACCGAGCGAGAAGGTCACGTCGTAGGCGGCGAGGATGTCGCAGAGTTCCTCGAAGTTGGTGTAGAGGAAGTTCTCCTGGTGGTGCGCCAGGCACCAGGCGGCCATGATCGAGCCGCCGCGCGAGACGATGCCGGTCTTGCGGCGGGCGGTCAGCGGGACGTAGCGCAGCAGCACGCCGGCGTGGACGGTCATGTAGTCGACGCCCTGCTCGCACTGCTCGACGACGGTGTCCCGGTAGACGTCCCAGCTCAGCTCCTCGGCCTTGCCGTCCACCTTCTCCAGGGCCTGGTAGAGCGGCACGGTGCCGATCGGCACGGGGGAGTTGCGCAGGATCCACTCGCGGGTGGTGTGGATGTTGCGGCCGGTGGAGAGGTCCATGACGGTGTCGGCGCCCCAGCGGGTGGCCCAGGTCATCTTCTCCACCTCCTCCTCGATCGAGGAGGTGACGGCCGAGTTGCCGATGTTGGCGTTGATCTTCACCAGGAAGTTGGTGCCGATGATCGCCGGCTCCACCTCGGGGTGGTTCACGTTGACCGGGATGACGGCCCGGCCGCGGGCCACCTCGTCGCGCACGAACTCGGGCGCCAGACCCTCGCGGAGGGCCACGAACTCCATCTCCGGGGTCACCACGCCCCGCTTGGCGTACGCGAGTTGGGTGACGGCCGCACCGCCGCGGCCGCGCAGCGGACGGCGCGGGCGGCCGGGGAAGACGGCGTCCAGGTTGCGCAGGTTCCCGCCGCGCGGCGCGGTGTGCTTGATCCCGTCGTCCTCGGGGCGCGGCTCGCGGCCGTCGTACTCCTCGACGTCGCCGCGCTGGCGGATCCAGGCGTCGCGCAGCGCGGGCAGGCCGCGCCGCACGTCGGGCTCGTACGCCGGGTCGGTGTACGGGCCGGAGGTGTCGTACAGCGGGACGGACCTGCCGTTGGTGAGCCGCACCTCGCGGTAGGGGACCCGCAGGTCGGGGCGGGATCCCTCGCGGTAGGCCTTGCTCCAGGCCGGGGTCGGGTAGCCGGTGCGCTCGCTGCTGGGGGCGCTCCGGACAGACTGCGGCTGTGCGTCGAACGTGGTCATCTGACCTCTACTCCCTACGCCGGCATTACCCGGTCAGGTTCCTGCGGTCGACGCAGCCGTCGGTCCGTCCGTCGACGTCCCGGTCAGCGCCCTCTCAGCCCGGTGCTCCGAGCTCCCGCGTCGCAGGCGGTGTTGCCTGCACATGACGCCCAACACGGTAGCGAGCCGATCGCCGCTGGTCCAGAGCGGGTCCATTGGCCGGGAACGGCCGAGGCCCGGCTCCCCGTGACGGGGACCGGGCCTCAGGGCGGCGTTCGGGAGGGAGGTCAGCTCTTGGCGGCCTTCTTCACCAGGATCACCACGGCGGCCGCGATGCCGACCACCACCAGCAGCTTGATCGCGAAGCCCAGCAGCGTCCCGATCACCCCGAAGACGAAGGCGACGATGTTCCAGGCCAGCACCAGGACCAGCACCGGGATGACGATGTTGCGCACCCAGGAGGGCAGCGACTTCCAGAGCTCAGCCATGTCCGTTCCTCTTCTCCCCTCGGGCCGGCCGCCGTCCGGTGCCGGATCCCGCTTGCTTTCGATACTTCGATCGTACGGGGGCCGGAGTGCCGGAACGAGGCCCAACGGCCCGGAGAGAACCCCGAGATCACCCCGACCCCGACCCCCGGGGAACACCCCCGGGGATCTACGGGGACACCCCCTGGAAGGCCCCCGCCGAACGGCCGGGAACCGGTCCGCCGCCGGTCGGAACGGCGGTCGGAACGGCGGGCGGAGGGGCGGGCGGTCGGCGGGGGCCGCCGGATCCGCGGCAGGATCCGCCGCCGGTCAGACCGGCCAGCGCTCACCGCGCCAGGCGGCGTCCCAGAACATCCACTCGTAGCGTGAGGTGGTCACGAAGTGCTCGACCACCTTGCGGCGTTCGGCCGCGGAGAGCTCCTCGCCGATCCGGTCGGTGAGCGCCAGCACCCGGCGGACCACCGACTGGAACGCGTCGTCGCCGTAGGTCGCGATCCACTTGGCGTAGAGCGGGTCGGGGGAGCCCTGGGCGAGCAGGGCCCCGCCGACCCGGGCGTAGATCCAGTAGCAGGGCAGCACCGCGCCGACGGCCTCGGCGAAGGAGCCGCCGTAGACGGTGGCCAGCAGATAGCTGGTGTAGGCCCGGGTGGTGGGCAGCACGGGTTCGGCGGCGGCCTGCTCGGCGGTGCCGCCGAAGGCGGTCAGGAACTCCGCGTGCATGCCCTGCTCGGCGGCCAGTGCGCCGACCGCGTCGTCGGCGAAGGCCCGGACGTCCTCCTCGCCGGGCGCCTTGGCGGCGCAGACGGCGAGGGCGCGGGCGTAGTCGCGCAGGTAGTGCGAGTCCTGGACGACGAAGTGGCGGAAGGCCTCGCGCGGCAGGGTGCCGTCGGTGAGGCCGGCGAGGAAGGGGTGGGCCAGGATCTCGGCGTAGACCGGCTCGATGGCCGCCCAGAGTTCCTCGGTGAGGCTGCGTTCTTCGGTGAGGCTGCGGGTCATGCGGACGACCCTAGGCGAGCGCCCCGGCGGCGGCGGTCCCCGGCCACGGGCCGGACGGCGGGGCTCCGGCGGCGGGGTCCCCGGCCACCGGCCGGTCGGCCCTCCTCCGGGGGCGGGAGCGGGCCTTCGGCACCAATCCGCCGTGTGGTGGTTCCCCCGGGCGGTGCCGCCTGCCAGGCTTGGGCGGTATGAAGGGTTTCGTCATCAAGACACTGATCAACGCGGCGGCCATCTGGGCCGCCGCCTGGATCGTCGCAGGCATCCAACTCGCCCAGGGCAACGCCGACTGGCAGCACAAGGCACTCACGGTGCTCGGCGTCGCCGTCGTCTTCGGCGTCGTCAACTGGCTGATCAAGCCGGTGGTCAAGCTGTTCTCGTTCCCGCTGTTCATCCTCACACTGGGCCTGATCACCTTCGTGATCAACGCCCTGATGCTGATGCTGACCTCGTGGGCGTCGGGGAAGCTGCAGCTGGACTTCCACGTGACCGACTTCTGGGCCGCGCTGTTCGGTTCGCTGATCATCAGCCTGGTGGCGTGGGGCCTGCACCTGGCCCTGGACGACGACTGACCGCCGTCGTGCGGAGTGTGCGCGAGGGGCCCGTACCCGGGTGGACCACCCGGGTACGGGCCCCTTCGTCGTGCCGCGCGCGTGCCGCGGGGCGCTCCGGGCATCACCGCGGGATCGCCGCGGGCGTCCTCCGCGGGCGTCCTCCGCGGGCCGCCTCAGCCCGCGTTCTCCCGCCCGCGGAGGATGGCCGCGAGCTTGGCGTCGAGCTCCCGCCCGATCAGCTCCTGCCCCACCGGCACCAGCCGGGCGGTGCCGGCCAGGAAGCCGAGCAGCGGCGCGGACGGGGCCCGCAGTACGGCGTCGCCGGCGGGGGAGCGCAGCAGGATGCGCACCTCCGTGGACGCCTCGTCGACCGGGTGGATGTGCACGTCGCCCTCGCCCGCCGGGCCGGTGATCCCGTCGAGCAGCAGCTCCCGCGCGAAGAACCAGGTCACCGGTGCGTCACCGGGCAGGTGGAAGGCGAGCCGGACGGCGTACGGATCACCGGCCTCGTAGACCGCGTCCACCGGGACGCGCACGGAGAGCTCGTGCGAGACCACGAGGTTCATCACCAGGTGCCCCTGGACTCTGCTGTGCTGCATGGCGCCAGTCCTCTCGTTCTGCCCCGGTCGGGCTTCGACCCGGTCCCGGGGGTCCGGACGCATTCCCGGGGTTTCGCCCCATTCCCGGGGTTTCGACGCATTCCCGGCGCGGGAGACTCCCGCACAACGCTCCAGCCCCGGAGGTGGCCATGGGCCCCGACAACCGAACCCCGCCACCGCGCCCGGTCGTGAAGCGGACGGCGCGGGCGATCCTGCTGGAGCTGGACCCGGACGATCCGTACGGCCCGGCCTCGATCGTGCTGATCCGGCGGGTCCGGCCGGGCGCGCCGCACCCGTACTGGATCACGCCCGGCGGCGGGGTCGAGCGCGGCGACCGGACGGTGGTCGAGGCGCTGCACCGCGAGGTGGACGAGGAGCTCGGCGGCAAGGTCGTGGACGTGGTGCCCGCCTTCGTCGACACCATCAGCCACACGCACCACGACGACGGCACCCTCCTGCACCCGCACGGGGTCAAGGTGCAGCACTTCTTCGTCTGCCGGCTCGCCTCGATGGACCTCAGCCGACGGCACGGGCCGGAGGTGACGGAGCCGAACGGGGAGTACGAGGTGGTCCGGCTGCCCTTCACCCGCGAGGGGGTCACCTCGGTCAACGTGGTCCCGCCCCGGCTGCGGGCGTACCTGGCGGCCAACATCGAGGGCATCCGCGCGCTGCTCGCGCCCGATCTCGGGTGATCACCCGGCGGCCAGGTCGCCGACCAGGTCGTGCCGGATCCGCTCGGCCGGCACTCCCGCGCGCAGCAGCACCCCGACGCCCCGGCGCACCATCGCGGGCGGCCCGCTGAGCACCGCGTCGCGGCCCGCCCACGGGCCGAACCGGCCGACCACCTCGGGGAGTTCGCCGGTCATCGTCCCCAGGGCCGGGCCGTTGCCGCTGCCGGACAGCACCGGGTGCACCGTCAGCCAGGGGTGGACCCGGGCCAGCTCGCGCAGCCCGTCCAGCGCGTACAGCTCGGCGGTGCGGCGGGCGCCGTAGAACACCTCGACCCGGCGGCCGGGCGCGCCGTGCCCGGCGATCTCCTCGACCAGTGCGCGGATCGGCGCGATGCCGGTGCCGCCGCCGAGGCAGAGCAGGTCCGCGCCGCCGGTGTGGTCGACGGTCATCGCGCCGGCCGCCGGGCCCAGCCGCAGCACGTCCCCGGGTGCGGCCCGGTGGACCAGCGCGTTGCTCACCCAGCCCGCCTGGACGGCCTTGACGTGGAAGGTCAGCAGCCCGTCCGGGCGGGGCGCGGCGGCGAAGGAGTAGTGCCGCCAGACCCGCGGCCACCAGGGCGTCTCCAGGCTGGTGTACTGCCCGGCCCGGAACGGGTACGCCTGGTCGGGGCGGACGGTGATCACCGCGACGTCCCGGGTGGGGCGCTCGTGCCGGACCACCTCGCCCTGCCACCAGGGCGGCGAGGTGCGGGCGGCCTCCTCGGCGGCCTCGATCATGATCGAGGAGATCAGCCGGTAGGCGCGCCGCCAGGCCAGCTCCGTGTCGGTGTCCCAGCGCCCGCCCGTGTACCTGGCCAGCGCCTGCACCAGGCACTCGCCCACCGGGGCGTAGTGGCCGGTCAGGGTGCCGTACCGGCGGTGGCCGCGGCCGAGAGCGCCCAGCCTGGCGCGCAGGGCCACCGGGTCCTCGGCGCCGCGGGCGGCGGTGAGCAGGGCGCGGAACAGCCGGTCGCGCTGGACGTCCATGGCGGCGGGGAAGAGCGAGCGGACCTCGGGGTGGTGCAGGAAGAGCAACGCGTAGAAGTGCGCGGTGGCCCGGTCGGCCACCGGCTCGACGGCCGCGAGGCTGTCCCGGATCAGCTCGATGTCCCGCGCGGTGAGCGGCAGTTCGACGGCGGGGACGAGGGCCTGCCCGACGCCGGGGTTTGCGGCCGGCAGTGCGACCGGCAGTGCGGACGGCGCCGCGGGGGGCGCGGGCAGTGCGGCGACGGGCGTCGCCGGAGGCTGCCCGGCGGGGGTCGGCGCGGCCCAGGCGTCGCTCCAACTGTCCCCTGGTCCGGCCCAGTTGAGTCCGGGTGCGTCGGCGAACAGCGGGCGGAAGGCGGGCGAGCTGCCGGTGACCGCGACCGCCTCCGGGTAGCTCGGCGCCGGGTGGTCCGGCGCCGGGAAGCTCGGCCCGGGCGAGCCCGGTGCGGGGACGGTCGGCGGCTCGGACGGCATCGCCGGGATCACCGGGCGGAGGTGCTCCGCCCCACGAGCGTCCGGCGCCGGCGGGAGGACGGTCGCCGGCGGGAGGACGGTCGCCGGCGGGAGGACGGTCGCCGGCGGAAGGACGGCCGCGGGCGCGCCCGCCGGCGGTACCAGCGGCAGCGTCAGCACCGGAGGCACCGGCGGCGTCGGCAGCACCGGTGGCAGGTCCGGCGGGTCCAGTGGCATCGGCGGCCGGACGGCCCGCGTCGGCGACGGCGCCTGCGGCAACGGAGTCCCCTCGGGCGGGAGCTCCGGCAGGCCCGGGACGGACGTGGCCCCCGCCGAGCCGTGCCCGGTGCGGACCAGAAGTGTTCTGCGGGACTTCACCGCTACGTTTCGAGTACCCAAGAGAATCGTTTCGCCTCCGGCCGGCCTACGCCACCACCTGGCTTGTCTCTGTTGACGCCTAGGCAGCGTGGCACGCCCGAAGTGCTCATCCGACAAATCACGCGAAGCCCGGACACCCGGCCCGGGAACGCGCTACTCTCACTCGATCGCGGTTGCCCTGAGTGGCCCCCCGTCCACCCAGGGCAACCGTCGTCGCTCGACGGCGCCGCTCCTCAGAGCTGCCGCAGCAGCATCCCCGGCTGCTCCACGCAGTCCGCGACGAACCGCAGGAAACCGCCCGCCGTCCCGCCGTCGCAGACCCGGTGGTCGAAGGTGAACGACAGCTGCGTCACCTCGCGCACCGCCAACTCCCCGCCGTGCACCCACGGTTTGGCGACGATCCGGCCGACCCCGAGCATCGCCGCCTCGGGGTGGTTGAGGATCGGGGTGGAACCGTCCACGCCGAACACCCCGTAGTTGTTCAGCGTGAAGGTGCCGCCGGTCAGCTCGGCCGGGGTGAGCGCGCCACTGCGCGCCGCCTCGGTCAACCGGCCCAGCTCCTCGCCGAGCTGCTCGGTGCTGCGGGCCTGCGCGTCCCGCACCACCGGGACGACCAGGCCGCGCTCGCCCTGTGCGGCGAAGCCCAGGTGCACCGCCGAGTGCCGGACGATTCCCGAACCGTCCTCGGTCACCGAGGAGTTGAGCTCGGGGAAGCGCGCCAGCGCGACCGTGCAGATCCGCGCCAACAGCGCCAGCACGCTCACCTTCGGGCCCGGAGTCGCGTTCAACTGCCGCCGCAGTGCCATCAGTTCGGTGGCGTCGGCATCCACCCAGCAGGTCGCCGCCGGGATCTCCCGGTGGCTGCGGCTGAGCTTCTCGGCCACCGCCTTGCGCAGCCCGCGCAGCGGGACGACGCCCTCCGGCACCGCGGCCGCGGCGGGCCGGGCGGCGGCGACCGGAGCGGCCACCTTGGCCGCGACCGCCCGTTCGACGTCCGCCCGCATGATCAGCCCGTCCGGTCCGCTGCCGGTGAGCGCGGCCAGGTCGACGCCCTGCTCCCGGGCCAGCCGCCGCACCAGCGGCGAGATCACCGGCACCACGACCGGCGCGGCCGGAGCCGGGGCCGGAGCCGCAACCGCCGCAGCCGCCGCAACCGCCGTCACCGCCGGAGCGGCCACCGGAGCCGCCCCCGCAGCGGCCACCCCGACCCGGCGCCGCCGACCGCCCTTCCCGGTCTCCGCGACGCCGTACCCGACCAGCGGCCGCTCGACCTCGGCGGAGGCCGCGGGAGCGCGCCCGGCACCCGACCCGGCCGAACCCGCCGACCCGGCGGAACCCACCGGCTCGTCGGCCGCCCCGCCCGACGCCGCCACCGCGACCGTCACCAGCGGAGCGCCGACGGCGATCTCCTCGCCCTCCTCGCCGTACCGCGCGGTGACCACCCCGCCGTACGGGCAGGGCACCTCCACCACGGCCTTGGCGGTCTCCACCTCCACCACCGGCTGGTCGACGGCGATCACCTCGCCGACCTCGACCATCCACCGCACGACCTCCGCCCCGGTGAGTCCCTCACCGAGGTCGGGCAGCCGGAACTCCCGCACGACGGGCATCATGCTCAGTCCTCCCACTGCAGCCGGGCGACCGCGTCCAGGATCCGGTCCACCCCGGGCAGGTGGTGGTGCTCCAGCATCGGCGGCGGGTACGGGATGTCGAAGCCGGTGACCCGCAGCACGGGCGCGGCCAGGTGGTGGAAGCAGCGCTCGGTGACCCGCGCGGCGATCTCCGCGCCGGTGCCGCCGAAGCCGGTCGCCTCGTGCACCACCACGGCCCGGCCGATCGAGCGCACGACCCGGCAGACCGTCTCGTCGTCGAACGGCACCAGGGTGCGCAGGTCCAGCACCGCGAGGTCCCAGCCCTCGGCCTTCGCCGTCTCGGCCGCCTCCAGGCAGACCGGCAGCGAGGGGCCGTAGGTGATCAGCACGGCGGACGTCCCGGTGCGCCGCAGCACGGCCCGGCCGATCGGCTCGACCGGCGCCGCCGGGTCCAGCTCGGCCTTGCCCCAGTAGAGCCGCTTGGGCTCTAGGAACACCACCGGGTCGTCGGAGGCGATCGAGGCGCGCAGCAGCCCGTACGCGTCGGCGACCGTCGCGGGCGTGACCACGTGCAGGCCGGGGGTGCTGGTGTAGTACGCCTCGGAGGCGTCGCTGTGGTGCTCGACGCCACCGATGCCGCCGCCGTACGGGACGCGGACGGTGATCGGCAGCGGCAGCTTGCCCGCCGTGCGGTTGCGCATCTTGGCGACGTGCGAGAACAGCTGCTCCAGCGCCGGGTAGGCGAAGGCGTCGAACTGCATCTCGACCACCGGGCGCAGCCCGTACATCGCCATGCCGATCGCGGTGCCGAGGATGCCGGCCTCGGCCAGCGGGGTGTCCAGGCAGCGGTCCGGGCCGAACTCGGCGGTCAGCCCGTCGGTGATCCGGAAGACGCCGCCGAGCGCGCCGACGTCCTCGCCGAGGACGTGCACCGCGGGGTCCTCGCGCATGGCGTCCCGCAGCGCGGAGTTGAGTGCCTGCGCCATGGAGGCGGTGCGCACGGGGGTGGCCGTCTGGTTCATCAGTGCTGCACCTCGGCCTCGGCGGCCAGCTCGGCGGACAACTGGGCGGCCTGCTCCCGCAGCTGCGGGGTCGGCTCAGCGTAGACGTGGGCGAACAGCGCCATCGGGTCGAGCTCCGGGTCGGCGTGGAACTCGGCCCGCATCCGGGCCGCCAGCGCCTCCGCCTCGTCCGCGGCCTCCTGCACCAGCCGGTCGTCCAGCACGCCGAGTTCGCGCAGTGCGCGCTCCATCAGCAGGATCGGGTCGTGCTCCCGCCAGGCGTCCACCTCGGGCTCGGTGCGGTAGCGGGTCGCGTCGTCGGCGTTGGTGTGCGCCTCGATCCGGTAGGTCAGCGCCTCGACCAGGGTCGGGCCGCCGCCGGTGCGGGCCCGCTCGACCGCCTCGGCCAGCACGGAGTGCACGGCGGGGGCGTCGTTGCCGTCCACCAGCCGGCCCGGCATGCCGTAGCCGACGGCCTTGTGGGCCAGGCTGGGCGCGGCGGACTGCGCGCTGAGCGGGACGGAGATCGCGTAGCCGTTGTTCTGCACCAGGAAGACCACCGGCGCGTTGAGCACGGCCGCGAAGTTCAGCGCCTCGTGGAAGTCGCCCTCGCTGGTGCCGCCGTCACCGAGCATCGCCAGCGCGACGGCCGGCTCGCCGCTCAGCCGGGCGGCGTGCGCCAGCCCGACGGCGTGCGGGGCCTGGGTGGCGAGCGGGGTGCAGAGCGGGGCGGTGCGGGTGGCGCGCGGGTCGTAGCCGGTGTGGGCGTTGCCGCGCAGCAGGGTCAGCGCCTCCAGCGGGTCGACGCCGCGGGAGACCACGGCGAGGGTGTCGCGGTAGCTGGGGAACAGCCAGTCGCGGTCGCGGAGCACCAGCGCGGCGGCGACCTGGCAGGCCTCCTGGCCGGTGGACGCCGGGTAGACGGCGAGGCGGCCCTGCTTGGTCAGGGTGGTCGCCTGCTGGTTGTAGCGGCGGCCGACGACCAGGCGTCGGTAGAGCTCGCGCAGCAGCGCCGGGTCGTACTTCTCCAGCGCGGGGGTGCCGAGCACCCGGACGGGGGAGAGGTCCGGGAGTAGGGGGGCCGGGTCGGTGCGCGGGGCGGTGGCCCCGGGCGACCAGCCGGGCACGAGCGAGTGGTGTCTGTGGTCGAGAACGGTCATCTCGGGGCACCTCCAGGAGTAGCGGGGGCTCCCTACCGATTGTTCGGTCGTCTGTTCATCTTGACCAGAAGCGTGACAAGGTGGTGGACATTCGGCCTGCGGAGCGGTCGACTGGTGGCAGTGTGTCCAATCGGTGAGGGTGGGGGGTCATGTCGGCTGAACAGATGTCCAGACTCGACCGGGTCGACCGTTCGATCCTGCGGCTGCTGCAGCAGGACGGTCGCGCCTCGATCCGCTCGGTCGCCGAGCGGGTGCACGTGTCCCGGGCCAATGCGTACGCCCGGATCTCCAGGATGGTCGAGGACGGCATCATCCGCGGCTTCACCGCCCGGGTGGACCACGAACGAGCCGGTCAGGCGGCGTCCGCGTACATCACGCTGAAGATCGTCCAGAACTCCTGGCGTACGGTCCGCGAGCAGCTGCTGGAGCTGCCCGGGGTGGCGCACATCGCGCTGGTCGGCGGGGACTTCGACGTCCTGCTGCTGGTGCACACCGCCGACAACCGGACCCTGCGGGAGCTCGTGCTCAACCGCATCCAGTCCATCCCCCAGGTGCTCGGCACCCGCACCATGCTGGTCTTCGAGGAGACCGACCAGGTCCCCCCGGACCCGCAGACCCCCTGAAGCCCCCCGGCAACCCCCTGCCCGGCCCCCTGCCCGGCCCCCTGCCAGGCCCCCGCCGACGACCGGCTACCGCGCCCGCAGCCCGTCGAAGGCCAGGTGCACCACCGCGTCCGCGACCCCGTCGGCGGCCTTGAGCCCCGGCCGGTACCACTCCACGATCGAGTTGATCATCCCGAACAGCAGCCGGGTGGCCAGCCGGGGCTCCACGTCCGCCCGCAGCGCGCCGTCCGCGACCGCCGCCCGCAGCAGCTCCGCGACCTGGTGGTCGAAGTCCCGGCGCCGCTCCAGCGCCCACAGCTCGGTGGCCGTGTTGCCCCGCACCCGCAGCAGCAGCGTCACGTACGGCAGCTCCGCCAGCAGCACCTCCGCGGTGCGCCGCACCACGTGCTCCAGCCGCTCCACCGCCGGGCCCTCCACCGCCGCCGGCTCGACCAGGATCGCGAACAGCCCGTCCAGCGCCCGCCCGACGGCCAGCCGCAGCAACTCCTCCTTGCCGCGCACGTGGTGGTAGATGGAGGACTTGGAGATCCCGGCCGCCCGGGACAGGTCCTCCATCGAGGTGCCGTCGTAACCGCGCTCGTTGAAGACGTCGACGGTCACCGCGAGCAGTGACTCCACGGTGTAGGCGGTGCGCGTGGTGTGATCGGCCATCCTCCGAGTATCCCCGGCCGCCCCGGGCGGTACGCGATCGGGTCCCGCTGGTCCACACCACCCGCGCGGCCGGGCCCACCCCCGCCAGAAGGCCCAGGCCCAGGGCCCGTCTTCAAGCCCCCGGCGTCGCCCCACAGGCGGGGGCTTGAAGACGGGCCCTAGACTCTCCGGACGATCCGTCCACGTGCAGAGCAGGCTGGGGTCCACGGCTGATGAACGCAATACCGGCAGTCGCCTCCGACGTGCCCGAGCAGCGCAGCGGGGAGCCGGAGCACTCGCGCACCTGGCAGGAGCGCGCCCGCGCGCTGGTCGTCCGCTTCGGGCCGGCCGTGTGGTGCTACGCGGTGCTCAAGCTGGTCGGCTTCACCGTGTTCATGAAGCTGCTCTCCTTCGCCGGCGACTACGCCAAGAAGCCGGCCCGGTTCGGCGGCGGCGCCAACCCGTGGGACGTCCTGGCCAGCTGGGACGGCTGGTGGTACCAGCAGGTGGCCCAGTTCGGCTACCACCCGGCGCTGGTCCCGGTCGCGGGGACGGAGGGCATGAGCGTCGAGCAGAACTCGGCCGCCTTCTTCCCGCTCTACCCGGGCCTGATGCGGATGACCTCGGACGTCACCGGCCTCGGCCTGTACGGCGCCGGGATGCTGGTCTCCGTGGTGGCCTCGCTGTTCGCCGCCGCCGGCATCTACGCCGTGGTGGAGAAGCTGTCCGGGGACGTCCGGGCGGGCGTGATCGCGGCCGGGATCTGGGCGATCGCACCGGGCTCGGGCGCCGAGTGGGCGGTCTACTCGGACTCCACCTTCGTCGCGCTGGCCGCCTGGGCCTGCTACTGCGTGATGACCAGGCAGTGGGTCGCGGCCGGGGTGATCACCCTGGTCGCCGGGCTCAACCGGCCGACCGCGGCGGCCCTGATCGGCGCCGTGGGCCTGGCCGCCCTGGTCGAGCTGTACCGGCGGGACAGCGGCGTGCTGCGCCCGCTGACCGCGATGCTGCTGGCCCCGATCGGCCTGCTCGGCTACGTCGGCTGGGTGGGCTGGCGGATGGGCGAGTGGGGCGGCTACTTCCGGCTGCAGCACGACGCCTGGCTGCACTACTTCGACGGCGGCCAGGGCACCTGGCACGCGGTCCGCGGCGTCCTGCTGGGCCGCAACGACTACCCCTTCGCCTTCCCGGTGCCGGACCTCCTGGCGACCCTGATCGTGCTCACCCTGCCGGTGCTGATCACGCTGATGATCCGGCTGCGCCCGCCGCTGGTGCTGACCGCCTACACCCTGGCCACGATCGTCTCGGTGCTCGGCAGCCTCGGCATCTTCGGCAACACCTCGCGCTACCTGCTGCCCGCGTTCCCGCTGCTCATCGCCCTGGCGCTCGGCATGCGCAAGCTGAGCTGGCCGGTGCTGGCCGCCGTGCTGGGCACCGGTGCGATCGCCTCCGGCTGGTACGGCGGGTACGTGCTGTTCGAGCTGGGCGTGCCGTAGAGCCGGTCCACCCGAGCCCCGGAGGGCGCGTCCGCCACGGACGCGCCCTCCGTCCGTTCCGGCGGATTCCCACCCCTGCACCCTCTTGAGCCGACCGATCGTTCGGTTACTCTGTGACGTGTCCCGTCCTCCCCTCTGAGGAGCGCACAGATGTCCGCAGCGGTCACCCACCCCCTCGTCAGCGAGCTCGTCGAGCGCCACCAGGCCACCCTGGACGCCGCGCTCGCCGCCGCCGCCAAGCGCGACTACTGGTCGCCCTACCCCGAGTTCCCCAAGGCGTACGGCGAGAGCGGCCCGGCGGACGGCAAGGCCGCCTTCGACGCCCTGCTCGGCAAGCCCTTCGCCCTGGCGGGCCACCCCACCGACGGCGACCAGGTCGGCGGCGAGGCCTCCCCGTACGGCGTCGAGCTGGGCATCACCTACCCGCACGCCGACCCGGACGCGCTGATCGGCGCGCTCACCGCCGCCCGCCCCGGCTGGGCCGCCGCCTCCCCGCTGGAGCGCGCCGCCGTCTGCCTGGAGATCCTGCACCGGATCAACGCCGCCTCGCACGAGTTCGCCCAGGCCGTCATGCACACCACCGGCCAGGCCTACGGCATGGCCTTCCAGGCCGGCGGCCCGCACGCCCAGGACCGCGGCCTGGAGGCGGTCGCCTACGCGTACGCCGAGCAGACCCGGCTGCCGCGGCAGGCCGACTGGACCAAGCCGCAGGGCAAGCGCGACCCGCTGGTGATGACCAAGGAGTTCACCGTCGTCCCGCGCGGCCTCGCGCTGCTGATCGGCTGCAACACCTTCCCGACCTGGAACGGCTACCCGGGCCTGTTCGCCTCCCTCGCCACCGGCAACCCGGTGCTGGTCAAGCCCCACCCCCGGGCCGTGCTGCCGCTCGCACTGACCGTCCGGACCGCCCGCGAGGTGCTCGCCGAGGCCGGCTACGACCCCAACCTGGTCTGCCTGGCCGCCGAGCACGAGGGCGGCACCGTCGCCGCGGCCCTCGCGGTCCGCCCCGAGATCAAGATGATCGACTACACCGGCTCCACCGGCTTCGGCGACTGGCTGGAGGAGAACGCCAAGCAGGCCCAGGTGTACACCGAGAAGGCCGGCGTCAACGCGGTCGTCATCGACTCCACCGACGACTACAAGGGCATGCTGTCCAACCTGGCCTTCGCGCTCTCGCTCTACAGCGGCCAGATGTGCACCACCCCGCAGAACGTGCTGATCCCGCGCGGCGGCATCGGCACCGACCAGGGCGACAAGACCTACGACGAGGTGGTCGCCGACCTCGCCGGCGCGATCGAGGGCCTGCTCTCCGACGACGCCCGCGCCGCCGCCATCCTCGGCGCCGTGGTCAACCCCGGTGTGCTGCAGCGCTCGGCCGCCGCGGCCGGCGGCGAGTACGGCGAACTCGCCCTCGCCCCGCGCGCGGTGACCTCGCCCGACTTCCCCGGCGCGACCGTCCGCACCCCCGCCCTGGTCAAGCTGAACGCCGACAAGCCGGACGACCGCTCGGTCTTCCGCAGCGAGTGCTTCGGCCCGGTCTCCTTCGCCGTCGCCGTCGAATCCACCGCCGCCGGCATCGAGCTGCTGCGCACCACCGTCCGCGAGAAGGGCGCCATGACGGCCTCCGGCTACACCACCTCCCCCGAGGTGGAGGCGCTGCTGGTCGAGGCCGCGCTGGACTCCGGCGTCTCCCTCTCGCTCAACCTGACCGGCGGCGTCTACCCCAACCAGACCGCCGCCTTCTCCGACCTGCACGGCACCGGCGCCAACCCGGCCGCCAACTCCGCCTACTGCGACGGCGCGTTCGTCGCCAACCGGTTCCGCACGGTCGAGATCCGCCGGCACAGCTGAGCGTTCGTACCGGCACCCCACCCCTCCCGGGCCCCGGCGGTCATCGACCGCCGGGGCCCGGCGGTTCACAGCTCCCGCCGGGCCCGCGATGATGGAGGCTGGGAGAGCGCCGGGAACGGCGTCCAACCACCCTCCGAACACCGGGAGCTGAATACATGGCCGTGAAGCCGACGACCGAAACCGACGTCCTGATCGTCGGCGCCGGACCCACCGGACTGCTGCTGGCCGGCGACCTCGCCGCCGCCGGCGTCGGCGTCACCGTGCTGGAGAAGCGGGCCGCCGAGTCCAACCTCACCCGGGCGTTCGCCGTGCACGCCCGCAGCCTGGAGCAGCTGGACGCCCGCGGCCTGGCCGAGGAACTGATCGCCACCGGCCGCCCGCTCGGCTCGCTGAAGATGTTCGACCGCTTCCGCATCGACCTCGGCGCGCTGCAGACCCGCTTCCCGTTCGTCCTGATCACCCCGCAGTACAACGTCGAACGGCTGCTCCTGGACCGCGCGGAGAAGGCCGGCGCGACCCTGCTGCGCGGCGCCGAGGTCACCGGGCTGCGCCAGGACGCCGACGGCGTGACGCTGGAGACCGCCGACGGGCACACCCATCGCGCCGCGTACGCGGTCGGCACCGACGGCGTCCACTCCGCCGTCCGCGACCTGCTCGGCATCCCGTTCCCCGGCGAATCGGTCGTCGACTCCGTGGTGCTGGCCGACGTCCGGCTGGAGCGCGAGCCCAGCGACGCGATCACCGTCGGCGCCAACGAGACCGGGTTCGCCTTCATCGCCCCGTTCGGCGACGGCTGGTTCCGGATCATCGCCTGGGACCGCAACGAGCGCTTCCAGGACGGCACCGTCCCCACCACCGAGCAGCTCACCGCCCTCACCTCGGCCATCCTCGGCGAGGACTACGGCCTGCACGACGTGCGCTGGAGCTCGACCTTCCACAGCGACGAGCGCCAGGCCCCCAACTACCGCTCCGGCCGGGTCTTCCTGGCCGGCGACGCCGCCCACTGCCACTCCCCGGCCGGCGGCCAGGGCATGAACACCGGCCTCCAGGACGCCGCCAACCTCTCCTGGAAGCTCGCCGCCGCCGTCCGCGGCCACGCCACCGACGCCCTGCTGGACACCTACCAGACCGAGCGGCACCCGGTCGGGAAGACGGTGCTGCGCACCTCCGGCGCGCTGATCCGGCTCGCCCTCGCCGAGTCCGCCCCCACCCGCGCCCTGCGCGGGGCGCTCACCGCACTGGGCAACCACCTCGACCCGGTCACCGGGCGCGGCGCCCGGCTGGTCTCCGGCATCGGCATCTCCTACCCGGCGCCCAAGGACGCCCACCCGCAGGTCGGCAAGCGCGTCCCGGACCTGCGGCTGACCGCCCTCAGCAAGCCCGTCGAGGGCGCCCCGGCCGCGCCCGAGCGGCTCTACGAGGCGCTGCGCGCCGGACGGTTCGTCCTCGTCAGCAACGACGAGCTCGTCGCCGCCGAACCGTGGGCCGACCTCATGGTCGCCACCGCCCCCGCCGACCCGCACGGCAAGCTGCGCGACACCGTCCTGCTGATCCGCCCGGACGGCTACGTCGCCTGGGCCGCCGTCGACCCCGGCCAGGGCGAACTGCGCGCCGCGCTCACCACCTGGCTCGGCAACCCGGCCTGACCCCCGTTCGGGCGGGCGCGCCACGCCCCGCGCCCGCCCGAACCGGCCTCACCGCATCCCCGCCACGACCGTCCCGGGCCCGTGCAGCGGCCGCCGCCCGGCCCGACCCATCGTTCGGTCGTCCGTTAACCCCGCGCCTTCTCGTAGTGCCGCGCCGCCTTCGCCCGATTCCCGCACACCGCCATCCGGCACCACCGCCGGCGCCCGTTCTGCGAGGCGTCGAAGAAATGCAGAATGCACGCCTCGTGCGCGCACTGCTTCACCCGCTGCGCCCCCTGCCCGAGCAGCGTGAGGAAGTCGTCCGCGGCCAGCCAGGGCGCCAGCCAGTGCGGCCGGTCGACCTCGACCCGGTCCTCGGCCCCGCCCGGTCCGGCTGTCCGCCGGATCCGCCCGTGCGCCAGTACCGCGTCCAGTCCCTCCCGCGCCGCAGTGCTCAACTCGCCCTGCCCGTGGGCTTCCTGGGCGGCCAGCCCGATCGCATCGCGGACCTGGCGGATCGCCGCCAGCCCGGCGTCGTCGGCCTCGCAGCGGGCGCTCAGCCCGGCGGAGGAGAGCCAGATCCCGTACCCCTCGACCCCGGTGAGCAAGTCGTTGACGGGCGTTCCGGCCCAGCGCGTGTTGAGCAGGTCGAGCGCGAGCGGCTCGCCGATCAGCGGTCGCGGGTCCCTCGGGTCCGCCTTCACGTCAGTCATCGTTCTCCCTCGGCTCCGTCCGATTCTACGTCCGCGTGCCGCCGCCCGAATTGGTATGGACCGACTCCTGAATTCCGCTCATTCACTGTATGGATTCCGCGAGTTTCCCGGCCTCCACACTTGACTGTTTTTTAGCAACGAATTGCTTGATCATGAGCCACTTCGCACACCGGTTCTGTCATGTTCGAGCCAGCGTTCTCGACCCCGGAACGCCTGGCCCCTTGCCGGCCCCCACAGCCGGCCGGAGGAGGATCCGTTGCGCCCCCGCACCCTTGCCCTTGCCGCGGCGATAGCCGTCCTGCCGCTGACCGCCGTCTCGCTCGGCGTCTCCGCCGCGCAGGCCGCCACCCCCAACGCCGCCCCCCGCGTCGCCCTGCCGAACACCGTGAACCCCGCGGTGGCCCACTCGGAGAAGAAGGGCGACGTCCCCGCCGAGCAGCAGATCTCGGTGGCCGTCAGCCTGAAGCTGCGTGACACCGACGCCCTGGACCGCTTCCTCACCGCGGTCGCCACTCCGGGCACCCCGGAGTTCGGCAAGTACCTGACGCCGGAGCAGTTCACCGCCCGGTTCGGCCCGACCCAGGCCGACGTCGAGCAGGTCAAGGCCTACCTGGCCCAGCAGGGCCTGACCGTCTCGGACGTGAGCGCCAACCGCCAGGTCGTCAACGCCCGTGGCACCGCCGCGCAGGTCTCGCAGGCCTTCGGCACCCACGAGAGCGCGTACGTGGACCCGCAGATGCAGCGCTCGTTCTTCGCCAACGACGCCGCCGCCTCGATCCCGTCCTCGCTGGCCGCCGTGGTCCAGGGCGTCAGCGGCCTGGACAACCACCCGGTCCGCAAGACCCACCTGGTCAAGCCGGGCTCGCTCAGCCCGAACGCCGCCACCGCGGGCCCGACCGGAATGTCCCCGGCCCAGTACACCGGCGCGTACAACCTGAACAAGACCGGCGCCGACGGCACCGGCGTGACGGTCGCGCTGTGGGAGTTCGACGGCTACAGCAAGTCCAACCTGACCACCTACGACTCGCAGTTCGGCCTGACCGGCCCGGCCGTCTCCACGGTCTCGGTGGACGGCGCCAACTACGACTCCAAGCCCGGCGAGGGCCAGGGCGAGGTCGAGCTGGACAGCGAGATCATCCGCGGTGCCGCGCCCAAGGCCACCCAGCTGCTGTACGAGGCCCCGAACAGCGACCAGGGCGAGATCGACATGGCCAACAAGATCGTGGCCGACAACCGCGCCTCGGTCATCTCGATCTCCTGGGGCTCCTGCGAGCCGGACACCACCCCCGCCTCGATGACGGCCGTCGACAACGCCTTCAAGCAGGCCGCCGCCCAGGGCATCTCGATCTTCTCCGCCTCCGGTGACGACGGCTCGCGCGACTGCACCCGCTCCACCAGCGGCTCGACCGTCAAGGCGGTCGACTTCCCGGCCTCCAGCCCGCACCAGACCGGTGTCGGCGGCACCAACCTGAAGGTCGGCAGCGGCAACACCTACTCCTCGGAGAGCGCCTGGAGCACCGCCGGCGGCGGCGTCTCCACCGTGTTCGGCAAGCCGAGCTGGCAGACCGGCACCGGCGTCAGCGGCACCATGCGCACCGTCCCGGACGTCGCCTCCAACGCCGACCCGCAGAGCGGCTTCTCGATCTACACGGCCGGGGGCTGGCAGGTCTACGGCGGCACCAGCGCGGCCGCGCCGCTCTGGTCCGGCTACGCGGCCCAGTTCAACCAGAAGGCCAAGGCCGCCGGGCAGCCGGTCCTCGGCGAGGCGAGCCCGCGGCTGTACTCGGTCGCGAACAGCAGCAGCTACGGCAGCACCTTCCACGACGTGACCACCGGCGCCAACCAGGACTTCTCCACGAAGACCGGCTACGACCAGGTCACCGGCTGGGGCTCCCCGGTCGCCGACGCCCTGACCACCGCCCTGCTCGGCGGTGGCGGCACCACCCCGCCGCCCACCGGCGGCTGCACCGCGGCCCAGCTGGTCGGCAACGGCGGCTTCGAGACCGGCAGCGCCGCCCCGTGGACCACCTCCAGCGGCGTCGTCGACAACAGCTCCTCCGAGGCCGCCCACGCGGGCTCCTGGAAGGCCTGGATGGACGGCTACGGGTCGACCCACACCGACACCGTGTCGCAGACCGTCTCGATCCCGGCCGGCTGCACCTCCGCGAAGCTGACCTTCTGGCTGCACATCGACACCGCGGAGTCCGGCTCCACCGCGTACGACAAGCTGACCGTCCAGGCCAACAGCACCACGCTGGCGACCTACTCCAACGTGAACGCCGCCGCCGGGTACGTGCAGCGCACCCTGGACCTGACCTCCTTCGCCGGCCAGACCGTGACGATCAAGTTCACCGGCACCGAGGACTCGTCCCAGCAGACCAGCTTCGTGATCGACGACGTCGCCCTGAACGTCAACTGACCACCGCTGACGATCACCGCACCCGGTCACCGGGCGGCAACGCCCGGTGACCGCCGGTAGCGGCAGTAGCACCGCACAGCACGACCGAGACCCCCGCCGGGGCGGCGCCGAGAGAGCCCGCCCCGGCGGTGTCGCGTCCGCCGGACCGACCCGGACCGGGGACTCCGGTAAGGACGGTGTTTCCGGAGTGTTTCAAGATCGCTAACCATTCGGTCGACCTGCCGTGACCACTGTCATACGCACGACTGATGACGTAGCCTCTCGACCGTGCATAGGGTTCCCCAAAGCTCGGTGAAGCCGCTGGCGGCGCGCCCCGGCGTCGGCCCGGTGCCACCGAACTCACCTGGTGGGGAGGGTCACCGCATGGCCGCACAGCAGCCTCAGGACGCCGCGCGACTGCGGCTGGTCGGGTCGCACACGGAGCGCCCCGGGCCTCCCGCGCCCGCACCGGCCCCGGCACCGGCACCGCCCGCCGCCCGGCTCGCCCCGGTCGGCGGCTTCGCGGACACCCTGCACCTGGCGATCGAGGCCAGCGGCCTCAGCCTGGACCGGATCCGCGCGGCCCTCGCCCAACGCGGCGTCAGGGTCAGTGTCACGACGTTGAGTTACTGGCGGCGCGGCCGCAGCCAGCCCGAGCGGGCCAGCTCGCTGCGCGCCGTCCACCTGCTGGAGGAGCTGCTCGGGCTGCCGCACAGCGCGCTCTCCTCCCTGCTCGGCCCGCCCCGCCCGCGCGGCCGCTGGGCCGCCGCGGCCAACACCCTGCACCTCGGGCTGGAGGACGTCTGGCCGGGCGAGCAGGAGATCGCCAACATCTTCGCCGAGCTGGACGCCCCGCCGGCCGGCGAGCTGGAGCGCCTGAGCATCCACGACTCCTACTACGTGGACGCCGAGCGGCGCGGCAACCTGCTGCGGATGCGCCAGGTGGTGCGCGCCACCGTCGGCGGCGTCGGCCGCTGCCTGGTGGTGCACATGGCCGACGAGGAGGCGGCCGGCTGCCCGGAGATCACCTCGGTGCGGCACGGCCGGCTGGGCCGGGTGCGCCGCCGCCCGGAGGCCGGGCTGACCGTGGCCGAGCTGATGCTGGACCGCCCGCTCGGGCTCGGCGACAGCACCGTCTTCGAGTACGAGGTGGAGATCCCGCCGGGCGGTCCGACCCTGGAGTACAGCCGCCGCTTCGCCACCACGGTGCGCGAGTACGTGCTCCAGGTGCACTTCGACCCGGCCGCCGTCCCGGCGCACTGCGAGCGCTACGACCGCGAGCCGGGCGCCGACGTCGACCACCGGCGCGAGCAGCTCTGGATCGGCGCCTCGGCCAGCGCCCACGTCCTGGCCCCGGACCAGCAGCCGGGCCACATCGGCATCCGGTGGGAGTGGGCGTAGCCCCGCCCGCCCCTCCTCCGCCTCCCGAGCCCCGTCGGACCGCCAGGTCCGGCGGGGCTTTCGCGTGCCCCCCGGAACACCTAACCACTTCAATGCCGCGCACTGGTTGACGCCTCATCACCTAACTCCTACTCTGATGAGTATCGGTTAGACACGAGTCTCGCCGGAAGCCCCAGCCCCGGGAGTGACCAGGCATGTCCAGCACCACCCTGCTCCGCACCCTGCAGACCGGCCACGTGGGCCTGAACGTCACCGACCTGGCCCGCTCGATCGACTTCTACCGCGCGGTCCTCGGCCTCCAGGTCACCCACGAGGGCACCGACCCCGAGCGCCGCTTCGCCCTGCTCGGCCGCGACGGCCGCCTGGTGGTGACCCTCTGGCAGCAGAGCGCCGGCACCTTCGCCACCACCAGCCCCGGCCTGCACCACCTCTCCTTCGAGGTCGAGAGCCTCGACGAGGTCCGCGCCGCCGAACGGCTGCTGCGCGAGCTCGGCGCCGAGTTCGCCTACGACGGCGTCGTCCCGCACAACGAGGGCTCGGCCTCCGGCGGCGTCTTCTTCACCGACCCGGACGGCATCCGGCTGGAGATCTACACCCGCACCGGTGTGGACGGCACCGAGGCCGAAGCCCCCACCACCGACGCCCCGACCTGCGGCTTCTTCTAGACAGGACCGACCATGACCGCCACCAGCACGCCGTACCACGCCGGCGAACGGGCCGCCCAGGCCCGGGCCGGCCGGACCGAGCGGGCCGACCACGCCGGCCGGTCGATCCGCAGCACCGTTCCGGCGGTCGCCGCCCGCTTCCTGGCCGAGCGGCGGATGCTGGTCGTCGGCGCCGCCGACCTCGACGGGCGGGTCTGGGCCACCCAGCTGACCGGCCCGGCCGGCTTCCTGCAGGCCCCGGACGAGCGGACGATGTCGGTCGCCGCCCGTCCGACCGGGGCCGACCCGCTCGCCGAGGCGCTGGCCCGCCCGGCCCGGGTCGGCACCATCGCCCTCGACCCGGCCGGCCGGCGCCGGATGCGGCTCAACGGCGGCTCCGTCCCGGACGGCCGCGGCGGGCTGCTGGTCAGCGCCGACGAGGTGGTCTCCAACTGCCCGAAGTACATCCAGCGCCGCAGCCCGCTGGACCGCCCGGCGGCCGGCCCGCCCCGTACGGTCGCCGCCGGCCCGCGGCTGACCACCGCGCAGCGCCTGGCCGCGGCCACCGCGGACACCTTCTTCATCGCCACCACCGGGCCGGACGGCAGCGTGGACGCCTCCCACCGCGGCGGCTTCCCCGGCTTCCTGGAGGCGGTGGCAGCGGACCGGCTGCGCTGGCCGGAGTACCCGGGCAACAGCATGTTCCTGACCCTCGGCAACCTGGAGCTGGACCCCAGGGCCGGCCTGCTGCTGCCCGACTGGGAGACCGGCGGGGCCCTGCTGGTCACCGGCGAGGCCCGCACCGACTGGTCGCCGGAGGCCCGGCAGGCCGCCCCGGGCGCCGAGCGGACGGTCGAACTGGCCGTCACCGGTGTGCTCGAACTCGCCGACGCCACCCCGCTGACCTGGACGGACCCCGAGTACTCGCCCGCCATCCCGCGCTGATCCCGCGTCGGCTCCGCACCCCGGCACTATTCGGTCCCGCCCCGCCGCGCCACGCCCGGACCGCCGAACGGGTCGTCACCCGCGCGGCGCAATCCGCCGCGCCGCGCTCCTCCCGCTTTGGGACCTTGTTCCCGATGACACGCGGAGCCGGCCGGGGAAGGCCGGTCCTGTCACGCCGTCAGGCCGTGACCGGGAACGACCGCAGGAAAGAGGCGGAGCATGACCCTCACCGACCCCCTGTCCACGCTCATGGAGTTCGACGAGGTCGAACCGGAGGAGGACTGCATATGCGGGGGCTGCAGTGCCCGCCGCCGCGCCCGGCTGCACGCCGCGCCGGTCCACGAGGGCGGACACGCCGCAGCCCGCAGCATCCGCCGCCGCGCCGCCGTCCTGGTCGCCGCCGTCGGCACCGCGCTCGGCGGCGGGACGGCCGCCGCCGCCCCGGCCCTCGCGGCCCCCGCCCCCGGCCCCGCCCCGGGCGACAGCAGCGCCCCCCGGCCGCAGACCCCGCAGGGCGAGGTCGGCGGCCTCCACGGCGGGTCCGCCGGCGCCCGCGCCTTCGCCACCCCGGACGCCGCCCAGCCGGTCACCCGGGCGCAGATCATCCGACGCGCACAGAGCTGGGTCGACCAGGACGTGCCGTACAGCATGAGCCGCTACTGGTCGGACGGCTACCGCCAGGACTGCTCCGGCTTCGTCTCGATGGCCTGGGGCCTCGGCAGCAACCAGACCACCTGGACCCTGCCGGACTTCGCCGAGCGCATCGGCAAGGACGACCTGCTCCCCGGCGACGTGCTGATCCGCAACGACCCGGCCGACCCGCAGGCCGGTTCGCACGTGACGGTCTTCGGCGGCTGGACGGACTCCTCCCGCACCAGGTACGTCGCCTACGAGCAGACCTCCCCCGGCACCAGGAAGCGCTCCACCCCGTACGCGTACTGGAACGACTCCGGCGCCTACGTCCCGTACCGCTACACCGGCCTCGCCGGGCCCGGCAACGACGGCGGCACCCCCGCCACGGCCTTCCCCGGCCCGCAGTACTTCCGCCCCGGCGCCGACAACGCGTACGTCCGGCAGCTCGGCGAGCAGCTGGTCCGCAAGGGCTTCGGCGGCTCGTACCGCGTCGGCCCCGGCACGCGCTGGAGCGAGGCCGACCGCAAGGCGACCCAGGCCTTCCAGCTCGCCCAGGGCTGGCGCGGCGCCGAGGCCGACGGCTACCCCGGCAAGGACACCTGGCGCCGCCTCTTCTCCTGACCCGCCCCCTCAGCGCTTCCCGGACATCCAGTGGAAGAGGCCCATCGCCACACTGGTCGCCAGGTTGAAGCTGGACACCCCCGCCTGCATCGGCACCGCGACCAGCCGGTCCGCCCGCGCCTTGAGCTCCTCCGACACCCCGTGCCGCTCGGTCCCGAAGGCCAGCAGCGCGTCGTCCGGGAACGGCACGTCCCGGATGTCCGCGCCCTCCGGGTCCAGCACGAACAGCGGCCCGGCGGGCAGCTGCGGCAACGTCAGCCGCTCCACCGCCGTGGCGAAGTGCAGACCGGCGCTGCCCCGCAGCACGTTCGGGTGCCACGGATCCAGGTCCCCCGTGGTCACCACCCCCGTGGCCCCGAACCCCGCCGCCAACCGGATCACCGCCCCGACGTTCCCCAGGTTCCGCGGGTTCTCCAACACCACCACCGGCGCCCGCCGCGGCCGCGCGCCCAACACCGCCAGATTGGCCCCGGCAGTAGGCCGCCCCGCCAACGCCACCACCCCGGTCGGATGCAGCCGGGGCACCAACGTCCGCACCACCGCCTCCGGCACCTCCACCGCCAGCCCGTCCACCGCCGCAACGACGTCCTCCGCCAACTCGGCGGCCAGCGCCATCAACGCCCCCCGATCGACGGTCACCACCCGCCGAACGTCCCCCCCGAACCGCAGCGCGTGCTTCAACGCATGAAACCCGTCCAGCAACACCACCCCAGGCTCCCGCTCAACCACCCGCCACGCCCGCACCAGCTCCTCGTCCATGCCGCCCACTCTGCCACCCACCCCCGCACGTACCCGCCCACACCCGCCCCCGGCACCCCCGCCCCCTCCCCCAGCCCCTCAGGGAGAGGACCACCCCCACCCCGCCGCACCCACCCCCGACCCCCACCCCCCACCCACCCCCCACTCTGCACAGCGAGAGGGACGCGCTGCGGGGACGGACGGGGGCGGCGCAGGGGGTGGCCCGGAGAGGGGCGTTGCGGGTGATTTTCAGACTGCCAACGGCGCCCGACCC
>NZ_JBIWNL010000043.1:33583-70488 GCF_044767225.1 Kitasatospora sp. NPDC101447 | reverse complement strand
GCCACCACCGCCAACTCACCCACCGACAACAAACCCACCGACGACACCCGCGCCGACGGATCCCCCACCAACCCCTCCAACAACCGCACGAACCGACCCGCAAACCCCTCCACCGACACCCGATCGAACAACGCCGAGGCAAACTCCACCTGCCCCCGCAACCCACCACCCACGGTGTGCTGGACGAACAGCGTCAGGTCGGTCTTGGCGACCCGCCACCCCGCGGCGAGCGCCGCGAGGTCCGCGTCGTCCAGGGCGGTGCCGGTGGCACCCTCGTCCTGGAAGTCGAAGGCGACCTGGTGGAGCGGGGTGCGCGAGGTGTCGCGCTCGGGGCTCAGCTCCTCGACCAGGCGCTCGAACGGCAGGTCCTGGTGGGCGAGGGCGGCCAGCGAGGTCTCCCGGACGCGGTCCAGCAGTTCCTCGAAGGTCGGGTCGCCGGCGAGGTCGCAGCGGAGCACCAGGTTGTTGAGGAAGCAGCCCACCACGTCGGCGGCCTCGGAGCGGCTGCGCCCGAGGACGGGGGTGCCGACCGCGATGTCCTCCCGGCCGGTGTGCCGGGCGAGCGCCACCGCGTAGGCGGCCAGCAGGGTCATGAACGGGGTGGTCCCGCGTCGGCGGCTGAGGGCGCGCAGGCGGCCGGTGAGGTCCTCCGGCACGCTGAACTCGACCACACCGCCGCGGGAGTCGCGCACGGCCGGCCGGGGCCGGTCGGCGGGCAGCTCCAGCGGCTCCAGCCCGGCCAGCCGCTCCCGCCAGAAGTCCAGTTGCGGCCGGACCAGCTCCGGGGTCAGCCGCTGGTTCTGCCAGGCGGCGAAGTCCGCGTACTGGACGGTTTGTTCGGCCGGCTCGCGGCCGGCGCAGAGGTCCAGCAGATCGCGTTCCAGCACGACCGAGCTCCGGCCGTCCGAGGCGATGTGGTGGATCGTCACCACCAGGAGCGGGTCCTGTCCGGCCGGCTTCAGCAGCAGGGCGCGCCAGACCGGGCCGTGCTCCAGGTCGAACCCCTCGGCCAGCCGCTCGGCGAGCAGGGCCGCGACGCCGTCCGCTCCGGTCTCCCGGACGGTCAGCGGGGCCTCGGCCGGCAGGTCGGCCAGTTGGCGGGGCTCGCCGTCCACGGTGAGGTAGCGGGTGCGCAGGATCTCGTGCCGGCCGGCGAGCGCGGACAGGGCGGCGCGCAGCCGCTCCTCGGTGACGCCGGCGGGCAGCCGCACCAGCAGCGGGGTGACCCACTCGGAGCTGCCCGGGTCCATCCGGTCGAGGAACCAGAAGCGCTGCTGGGCGGGCGAGAGCGGCAGCGGCCCGGTGCGGGGCACCGGGGTGATCGCAGTGTGCCGGCCGCCGTCGGGGGCGAGCAGGAGGGCCTGCCGGCGCACGGTCGTGGCGGTGAAGAGCTCGCGCAGGTCGATCTCGCGCTCCGAGCGCTCCCGCAGCAGGGCCAGCAGCCGGGTGAACAGGATGGAGGAGCCGCCGAGTTGGAAGAAGTCGTCGTCGCGGCCGATCGCCTCGGCGGGCAGCAGCGCGGCCCAGGCCTCGGCGACGGCCCGCTCGGCCGCTCCGGCCGGGAGGACGAACGCGGGCCGGGCGATGTCGGCGGCGGCCTCGGCGGCCAGTGCCCGGCGGTCGGTCTTGCCGCTGGGAGTGAGCGGGAACTGCTCGACGCTGCGGTACAGCGCGGGGACCATGGCCTCGGGCAGCCGGTCGCGCAGGAAGGTCCGCAGCTCGGCCGACGTGATCCGCTCGGCCTGCGGCCGGACGTGGGCGACCAGGCGGACGGCGCCGTCCGGGCCGGTGGCGACGGTGACGGCGGCCGCGTGCAGGCCGGGGTGGGTGGCGAGGGCCGCCTCGATCTCGCCGGGCTCGATCCGGACGCCGTTGACCTTGGTCTGCTGGTCGAGCCGGCCCAGGTACTCCAGGGTCCGGTCGGCGCGCCAGCGCACCAGGTCGCCGGTGCGGTACAGCCGGCCGCCGGGCGGGCCGTACGGGTCCGGGACGAAGCGCTCGGCGGTCAGGTCGGGACGGTTCAGGTAGCCCAGGGCGACGCCGGGGCCGCCCGCGTACAGCTCGCCGGGGACGCCGATCGGCACCGGCTCACCGGCGGTGTCCAGCACCAGCACCCGCATGCCCTCGATCGGCCGGCCGATCGGCACCGGGCCGTCCGCCTGGTCGAGGTCGACCTCCTGGGCGGTGACGTCGATCGAGCACTCGGTGGGGCCGTAGGTGTTCCAGACGCCGTCGGTCAGCCCGGCGGGGAGCTTGCGGAGCAGTTCGGCGCGCAGCGGCTCGCCGGCGCAGAACAGCAGCCGCAGCGAGTCGAGGCGTTCCCACCCGGGCTGCTCGGTGAGCAGCCGCAGCACCGAGGGGACGACCTGGAGCACGGTGATCCGCTGCTCGGCGACGGTGGCGACCATCAGCGCGGGGTCGCGTTCGGTGCCGGGCGGCGCCATCACCACGGTCGCCCCGCTGACCAGCGGCGCGAAGATCTCCCAGCCCGCCGCGTCGAAGCTGAGTGTCGTCTTCTGCAGGATCCGGTCGCCCGGGCCGAGCCCGTGGCGGCGGACCGTCCAGCCGACCCGGTTGGCGATGCCCTCGTGCGGCACCACCACGCCCTTGGGGCGGCCGGTCGAGCCGGAGGTGAAGATGACGTAGGCGGCGTCGAGCGGCTCGACGGGGAACGGCGCGACCGGGGTGGCGTCGCCGTCGGTCGGCCAGTCCTCGTCCAGGCAGCCGGCCGGGGCGTCCTGCGGCAGGACGGCCCGGGTGGCCCGGTCGGTCAGGACCAGCGGCGCCGCGGTGGCCTCCAGCAGCCAGGCCAGCCGCTCGCGGGGGTGGGCGGGGTCGAGCGGGACGTACGTCGCGCCGACCCGCCAGACGGCGAGCAGCGCGCTCACCACGTCGGCGCCGCGCGGCAGGCACACGGCGACCAGCGCGCCGGCGCCGATCCCGCGCGCGGCGAGGCGGGCCGCGAGGGCGTCCGCCCTCCAGTCGAGGGTGCGGTAGTCGATCCGCTCGTCGGCGGTCTCGACGGCGATCGCATCGGGGGTGCGGCGGGCCTGCTCGGCGAACAGGCCGGGCAGCGCGTGCCCGGCCGAGGGCCGGGCCGCGGTCGACTTCTGGGGCCTCAGCTGGGATGTCACCACTACTCCTGGGCTCTGTGCGCGGATGCTCGATCGCCTCGCGGCGGGTGGTTCGTCGCCCGCAGAAGGGAGTTCGCAGGCGGGAGTTCTGATGCGGAGCTCGACGGCGGAGCTCGACGGCTGGGTTCGAGGACGGAGTTCGACGGCGGACTTCGACGGCGGGGCCCCAGGCCGGCGGACCGGCCCGGGGCCCGGGGGGCGGGCTCGTCCGCGGTCAGACCGCGCCGGCCTGCTCCATCCGGCGGCGCAGGCTCAGCGGCCGCATGTCCGTCCAGACCTCCTCGATCCGGGCCAGGCACTCGGCCCGGGTGCCCTCGGTGCCCTCGCGGTACCAGCCGGCCGGCACCTCGCGCTCGGCCCACCAGATCGAGTACTGCTCCTCGTCGTTGTGCACCACGAGGTGGACCCGGTCGTTCGCTTCGTCGGCCATCGTGGCCTCCTCTCGTCGCGGCGGCCCGCCGGCCGCCGGTGTCGGACTGCTGTCGGTGGGTCAGTCGTGCTGGGGCAGGAAGCCGTCCACGGTCAGGCCGAGGCCCTGGCGGCGGGCCTCGTGCCGGACGAAGTCGGCGAGCGCGAGGTCGAGCACGCCCAGGCCGAACGGCGAGAACACCACGGTCTGCTCGCGGTCCCGGACGAACGGGGCGGCGTCCGGGCCGATCAGGGCGCCGATCTCCGCCTCGATGAACTCCCGGTTCCCGACGCGCTGTTCGGTGAGGTGCAGCGAGGTGCGCTCCCGGCACACGTGGTCCGCGTCGTCGACGACGTTGCGACTGCCCAGGACGGTCTCCGGGTGCAGGTCGCGCAGCGAGACGTGCAGGACGGTGGAGCCGGCCGGCACGTCGGCCGGGTCGACGTACGGTTCGCCGGCCGTGGTGGCGAAGGAGACCAGGCCGTGCGCGGCGAGTGCGGCCGGCAGGCTGTCCTCCCGGCCGACCTTGAGGCCGGTCTCGTCGGCGGTGACCCGGGCGAACCGCTCGGCCCGCTCCGGGTCGCGGTCGTGGACGGTCACCTCGGCGAGGTCCGGCAGCCGGACGCGCAGGGCGGCCAGGACCTCGCCGTTGATCACCCCGGTGCCGACCAGGGTGACGCCGGTGGTGCCGGCGCCGCCGTCGGGCAGCAGCAGGCCCGCGGCGAGCGCGGCACTGGCCGCGGTGCGCCGGGCGGAGATCAGCGAGGCCTCGACGAGCGCCTCGGGGTGGCCGGTGGCCGGCGAGTTCAGCACCATGACGGCACTGGCCCGGGCCAGGCCGGCCGCGAGGTTCCCGGGGAACGAGGCGATCCACTTCATCCCGGCGACGGGCCGTTCCCCGCCCAGGTAGCCGGGCAGTCCGATGACCCGGTCGGCCGGCTGCTCCGGGAAGCGGAGGAAGACCGAGTGCGGCAACGAGGAACGGCCCTCGTGGTGCGCCCGGTAGGCCTCGGCGACCAGGTCGATCAGCTCGGCCGTCCGGCCGTCCAGGATCCGCCGGACGTCGTCGTGTCGAAGGATCAGCAAGGCTGTGGCACCCCTTCCCGGGATTCCTTCCACAGGTGGGTCACTTCCCCGAAGTGCTCGTGCACCCAGCTGTCGGAGTAGATGGTGTCCAGATAGCGGTCGCCGCCGTCCGGGAAGACCAGGACGCAGACCGCGTCGTCCGGCAGGGTCGGCGCCAGCTTGTCCAGGGCGGCGACGGTCGCTCCGGAGGAGCCGCCGCCGAGGATCGCCTCGCGCTGGCCGAGCCGTCGGCAGCCGACCACGCAGTCGAGGTCGCTCACGTGGACGACGTGGTCGGGTGCGGTCGGGTCGAGCAGCGGCGGGCGCACCGAGGCGCCGTGGCCCGGGATGAGCCGCCGGCGGCCGTCGCCGCGGCCGTACAGCACGCTGCCGACGGCGTCGACCGCGACCAGCCGGGTGTCCAGTCCCTGGTCGGCGATGTAGGCGCGGCAGCCGAGCAGGGTGCCGGTGGTGCTGGTGGGGCAGAACACGTAGTCCACCCGGCCGTCGAGCGCCTCGGCGATCTCCCGCATGGTCTCGTAGTGGGCGGACGGGTTGAGTGGGTTGGCGTACTGGTTCGGCGAGAACGCGTCGGGCAGGGCGGCGACCAGCTCGCGGACCCGGCGCAGGCGCATCGGCAGGTACTCGCCGGTGGCCGGGTCGGCCTCGGTGACCACCTCGACCTCGGCCTGCAGGGCGCGCAGGATCGCGAGGTTCTGCTCCGTCGTCTTGGCGTCCACGACGCAGATGAAGCGCAGGCCGTAGTAGCGGCAGACCTGCGCCAGCCCGATCGCCAGGTTGCCCGAACTCGATTCGACGACCACCGAACGCCCCGGCTGCAGTTCGCCGGAGGCCAGTTTGGCCCGCACCAT
This sequence comes from Kitasatospora sp. NPDC101447, assembly GCF_044767225.1. NCBI lineage: Bacteria > Bacillati > Actinomycetota > Actinomycetes > Kitasatosporales > Streptomycetaceae > Kitasatospora > Kitasatospora sp. NPDC101447. Next base: position 65,008 of record NZ_JBIWNL010000043.1, on the reverse strand, counting down.
GCTGTACGCGGAGCGGTCCTTGATGCTGCCACCCGGGTTGAAGCGCTCCAGCTTGGCGTGGACCCTGCCGCGAAACCCCGGGAGCAGGCGGTCCAGCTGTACCAGCGGAGTGTTCCCGATCGTGGAGAGAATCCCTCTGGGCCCAGATTCGGCCACGGTGTCCCCTTCGTGGGTTCGTACGAGGTCCGGGCGTGGTTCCGGGCCCCGGTGTCCGCCCCCGGCGTCTGCTCACGGGGGCGGCGCCGCGCGGCGACCGGGGGGCGGTTGTCCCGCCGCCACCGTCCGCACTCCCCCAGCCTCCGTCGCCGCGCTATACCCGACCTATAGGCCCCCGCGCGCCCGCGGCGACGCCCTGCGGGGGCACTCAACCCTGGCCGAGGACACTTAACCCTGGCCGAGGGCGAGCAGGTCGGCCAGGTCGGTGCGGTCGGCGAGCCGGATGTCGTCGATCCGGGTGTCCACGGCGGCCCGGTCGAGCAGCCGCCCGAAGTAGTCGGCGATCCGCTGCACGGTGGCGCGGTCGAGGAGGTCCCCGTCGTAGGCGAACACCGCCTTGAGCGCGCCACCGCTCTCCTCCAGCCGCACCACCAGGTCGAGTTGGCCCTCCTGCTGGCTGATCCCGATCCGGCTGATCCGCAGCCCGAGGTACTCGCGCTCCGGCCCGTACGGCGTGCCGGCCGGCACGTGGTCGAGCACCGGCAGCTGCCGGTCCGTGGTGATCATGGTGAGGGCGACCCGCAGCGGCGGGGTCACGGGGTGGCGGGCGTGCACCCGGGCCTCGCCGAGCTGGCGCCCGACCGACTGCACCGCGTCGCGCACGGTGGTGCCGGGGGTGAAGCGGGCCCGCAGCGGCACGGTGCTGGCGAAGTACCCGACGGCGTCGGCGCGTCGGCGCCGCTGCGACACCGGGACGCCGATCAGGAAGTCCCGGCGGCCGGTGTAGCGGTACAGGGCGGCCTGGAAGAGCCCGAGCAGGTAGCCGAACGGGATCGTGCCGGCCAGTGCCGCCCGCTCCCTGATCCCGGCGAACTCGCGCTCGGTGAGGTCGAGTTCGACGGTTCCGCCGCGGTATCCGGGCACCGCGGGGCGCGGGCGGTCCAGCGCCAGCCCGATCGGTTCGGAGCCCTCGCACACCGACCGCCAGTGCCTCTCGGCCCGCTCGGCGGCGGGGGTGCCCGGCAGCCCGCGCTCCTCGGCGACGTACGTCCGGTACGGGAAGGCGGCGGGCCGCGGCAGCGGGGCGCCGGTGGCGAGGAGTGCGTGGTGGTTCTCCAACAGCTCGCGCAGCATCACGTGTTGGGAGGCGTAGTCGCTGATCATGTGGTGCGCGGTGAGGACCAGCGCGGCCTCCTGCCCGGGACGGCGCAGCACCGTCACCCGGACCATCGGCTCCTCGGCCGGTCCGAACCCCTCCCGGCAGCGGTCGCGGACGGCGGCGAGGAAGGCCGCCTCGCCCTCCTCGGGCAGGTCCTCGACGCGCAGGACCCGTCCGGTGTCGGGGGCGGGTGCGAACCGGGGCCGGCCGGCGTCCTCGACGACGACCGAGCCGAGCAGTTCGTGCCGGGCCACCAGGGCGTCGACGGCGGTGGCGAGCGCGTCGGTGCGCAGCTCGCCGCGGATCCGCAGCGCGACGGCGATGACGTAGGCGCTGCTCTGCGGGGCCACGCGGTGCGCGGTCCAGATCATCTGCTGGCCGGCCGACAACGGCCGGTACTGCTGGTCGGCCGGCAACGGCCGGTCCTGCTGGTCGGGCGACATGGACGGGCTCCCAGGGGCCGGTCACCGGGCCCACGCTCCGGGGTCCGGGCGGGCCACCCGGTGGGATTCGGACCACCGTCCGGCACCCGGCTATAGCGCGCCCATATCGGCTCCCCGTCACCGGCCGGCGACGCCCGTCCGTCCGGCCCCGGAAACGCCGAACCGTGGTTGCGGCCTCTCCGGAGAGGCCGCAACCACGGAGTTCACGGGGTGCTCAGCCGGCGGAGTCCACCAGGCTGAGCGGGGCGGGGTCCTGGGCGACCGACCCGGGACCGCCGGTCAGCCGGGACAGCCGGCCCGGCCACCAGAACTTCCGGCCGGTGTCGATCGCCAGCGCCGGGACGAGCACCGAGCGGACCAGGAAGGTGTCGATCAGGACGCCGAGCGCCACCATGGTGCCGATCTCGATGAACGCCGTCTGCGGGGAGGCGGTGAGCGCACCGAAGGTGGCCACCAGGACGGCGCCGGCGCTGGTGATCACCCCGCCGGTGGCGGACAGGCCGCGGCGGATGCCGTCGGCGTGCCCGAGCGCGCCGACCTCCTCCCGGATCCGGTGCAGCAGGAAGATGTTGTAGTCCACCCCGAGGGCGACCAGGAACAGGAAGGCCATCAGCATGACCTGGATGTCCACGGCCGGGAAGTGGAACACCTTGTCGAACAGCTGCCAGCTGATGCCGAGCGCGGCGAAGTAGGACAGCACCACGGTGAGCATCAGCAGCACCGGGGCGACCAGTGCGCGCAGCAGCACGATCAGGATCAGGAAGACCACGGCCAGCACCAGCGGGATGACCAGCTTGCGGTCGTGGGCCTGCGCGATCTCCTTGTCCTGCTCGATGGCGGTGGGGCCGCCGATCAGGGCGTTGGAACCGGGCACCGCGTGGGCCGCGGTGCGGATCCGCTCCACGGCGGCGACGGCGGCCGGGCTGTCGGCGGCGTCCTTGAGGACGGCCCGGACCATGGTCTGGGAGCCGTCGTTGGAGGCCTTCGGCGCGCTGACCTCGGCCACCCCGTCGACGCCCTTGACCGCGGCGGCGACCGCGGTGGCCGCCCCGGTGTCGGAGATGACGATGACGGGCTTGGTCCGGCCGGCCGGGAAGTGCGCGGCCAGCAGTTCCTGGCCGGCCACCGAGCCCGGCTTGCCGGTGACCACGTGGGCGTCGTCCAGACCGGTCTTGATGCCGACCGAGCCGAACGCCACCACGCCGAGCAGCAGCGCGGAGGTCAGCCAGACCGTCCGGGGCCGACGGCTGATCCGGGTGCCGATGCGGTCCCAGACCGTGCCGTTGCGGGCGGCCTTGGCGCGCCGGCCGGTCAGCGGTGCCCCGGGGCGCGGGATCGCCGGCCAGAAGATCCAGCGGCCGAGGATCACCAGCAGCGCCGGCAGCAGCGTGGTCATCGCGATGAAGCCGCAGATCACGGCGAGCGTGCCGGCCGGTCCGAAGGTGTAGTTGAAGCCCATGTCGGCGGCGAGCAGGCAGAGCAGGGCGATGGCGACGGTCGCCGCGGAGGCGCCGATCGCCGGGACGGAACGGCGCAGCGCGATCTTCATCGCGACGTGCCGGTCCTCGTGCTCGTACAGTTCCTCGCGGTACCGGGCGAGCAGCAGCATCGCGTAGTCGGTCCCGACGCCGAACAGCAGCGCGGTGACCACGATGCCGTTGCCGGAGTCCACCGTGACGCCGGTGACCTCGGCCATCACGTAGGTGAGGCCGCGGGACAGCGCGAAGGCGAAGCCGACGGTCAGCAGCGGGAGCAGCCAGAGCGAGGGGCTGCGGTAGGTGTAGAGCAGCAGGCCGGCCACGACGACGATGGTGACCAGGGTCAGCACGTGTCCGGTCGACTTGGCCGCGTCCGCGGCGTCCAGCGAGGACCCGGCCGGGCCGGTGAGCTTGGCGGTCAGCCCGTCCGGCAGGTTGCCGGTGGCCTGGTCGCGGACCTTCTCCGCGTCCACGGGCAGCTTGGTGGTGTTGCTGTCGAGCGGGACGACGACGCTGAGCGCCCTGCCGTCGGAGGAGGTGGAGACGGCCTGCACCGGTCCGACCGCCCAGTCCCCGAAGGCCTTGCGGTCGGCCTCCGCCTTGGCCTTGTCGGCCTCGGTGACACCGGAGTCACGGACGTAGACCACGATGCCGTTGGAGATCTTGGCGTCGGGGAAGTTGTCGGCGGCGTTGGCCGCGTTGGTGGACTCGGCCCCGCGGGCGAGTTCGACGGTGACGCTGTTCTTCTCGACACCGGAGAGCTTGGCGCCCAGCGGTACCGAAACGACGGTGGCGATGATCCAGGCGACCAGCACCAGCCATTTGCCCACCCGGCTCCCCGGTAACCCGAGGAATCCGCCGCCGGACTTGCTGGATCCCGACATGGGATGTTCTCCTCATCTGTGGAGGCGTGCAATTCGATGAAGCCACGTCGATTCGGCGTGGTGCTGCGACTTCCGCTGCCGGGTCGCCCAGTTGCCGCTGGACGGCCCGGTGTTCCCTTTCCGGGAACGCACGGGGATCAGTTGTTCGGACGGTCCGGTCCGGGTTCGTCCGGTATCCCGCCGGTTGCGGGCTGCGCCGGGAAGGCGAAGAACCGGGTGAGCACCGCGCGGGCGCCCGGCGGGGTTTCCGACTCGGGGCGCTTGTAGCGGTAGAGCAGTTTGATGTACTCCTCGAAGAACTCCAGGAGTTCGTCGTAGGTGACCTTGATCTGCCCCCGGGAGATGGGCAGTCCTTCTCCCCAGGGCCCGTCCTCCGATCCGGCCTCCAGTTGGAGCCTGGCGAAGTGCTCCAGGTCGAAGGCCAGGTCGAGCCTGGTCATCTCGTCGATGACGGCACGCATCTCCGGACTCTGGTCGACCCGGCGGGGGATCCGCAGATCCACCGGCGCCGTGCGCCACCAGCGTTCCCGGCCCTTGGAGAGTTCCGGGACCTCTTCGATGAAGCCGTGCTGAGCCATCTGTCGAAGGTGGTAACTGGTCAGGCCGCTGCTTTCGCCGAGGGCCTTGGCCAGCGTGGTTGAGGTGGCCGGCCCGGACCTGAGCTGCTGCACGATCCGGTTCCGCAGCGGGTGCGCCAACAGGCGTAGTGCCTCGATGTCGGTGACCTCACGTGTGACCGGCTTCGCATCGCGATCGACCATGCCACCACTGTAGGGGTTGCAAAATCTCCTTGCAAGTCTTCTTTGCAAGGAGATTTTGCTTGCTCCCAAGGGAGTTGACTCACCGTCCGGTCGGCAGGGCGGCCAACTCGGCCGCCACGTCGTACTTCTGCACCCAGGACACGTCCGCCACCAGCGCGGACATCGCACCACCGGCCCCGCCGGGACCACTCGCGCCACCGGCGCCTCCGGGGCGGTCCGGACCGCCCGGACCGCCCGAGCCGCCCGAGCCGCCCGGACCGCCCGGGCCTCCGGCGGGCGGCGCCAGCCGCTGCGAGCCGCCCGCCAACGAGCCCGCGCGCACCCGCGAGGTGTGGTCGAGCCGCAGCCGCTCGTACCGCTGCAGCGCCTCCGCCAGCCCCTCCGGGCCGGGCGCGCGGTCGGCCAGCACGGCGGCCAGCGCGACGGCGTCCTCGATCGCCTGGCTGGCGCCCTGGCCGTGGTGCGGCAGCATCGGGTGGGCGGCGTCGCCGAGCAGCGTGGTGCGCGGCGTGCTCCAGCCGGGCAGCGGCTCCCGGTCGTACAGCGTCCAGTGCCACGTCTCCGTCGCCGCGGCCAGCAGGGCGGTCGCGGCCGGGTCCCAGCCCGCGAACGCGTCGAGCAGTGCCCCGCGGTCGCCGGGCCGGCTCCAGGACTCCGCGCTGCCGCCGGTGTCCGGCAGCACGGCGACGAAGGAGATCTGCCGCCCGCCGTCCACCGGCTGGGCCATCAGCCGGAGCTCGGCGCCCGCCCACACGTACATGGTGTCCGGGGCGACCTCCGGGACGAGCCCGGCCGGGACGACGCCGCGCACCGCGGCCGTCCCCGAGAAGACCGGCTCGTCCGGGTGGCCCAGGGCCCGGCGGACCACCGAGTGCACCCCGTCCGCACCGACCAGCAGATCGGCCCGCGCGGCCGTTCCGTCGGCGAACTCCAGTCGCACGCCGTCCGCCGCTTCGGTGAACCCGACCAGCCGCCGGCCGGTCCGGATCGCCCCGGCCGGCACCTGCTCCGCCAGCAGGGCGTGCAGGTGGGCGCGGTGCACCGTGTAGTGCGGGGCACCGAACTCGGCCTCCCAGGAGTCGCCCATCGGCTGCCTGGTCAGCACCTTCGCCCCGTTGAACAGCCGCACCTCCAGCGCCTCCGGCCGCACCGCGATCGCGCGCAGCCGGTCGGCGAGCCCGAAGCGGTGCAGCAGCCGGCTGCCGTTCGGGGCCAGGTGCAGGCCGGCGCCCACCTCCCGCAGCGCGGGCGCCTGTTCGAAGACTTCGACCCGAACTCCCGTGCGGTGCAGCGCGGTTGCGGCAGCAAGCCCGCCGATGCCGGCCCCGACCACCGCGACCCGCAGGTCCTCCTCGGCCATCGGCCGATCCCCTTTCGCTCCGCCCGGCAGTCCGCCGGGCCCGTTCTCGTCCACGGACAGGAAAAAGGGCCGCCCGGACGGCCGGCCCCGAAATGCGCCGCACCTACCGCCGGGCCGGCACCGGAATTCCGCCGCCGCACGGCAGCCGCCGGGACAGGTATCCCAGCAGATCGCTCCGGTGCGTTTCCGGATAGAAGTGGTCCCCGGCGAACAACCGGTGCTCGAATCCGGCCGAGGTCAGTTCGGCCCAGGTCCGGATGCCGGCCAGGTCGCAGCGCGGGTCACTGATGCCGACGCATCCGGCGACCGGCACGTCCAGCACCGCCCGGTCCGGGCGGTAGGTCCGCAGGACCCGGTAGTCGGCCCGCAGGGCGGGCATCAGCAGCTCGCGCAGGGCCGGCTCGGCGAAGGCGTCCAGCCGGTGGCCCGAGACCTCCCGCAGGGAGGCCAGGATCTCCTCGTCACCGTCGCCCGGGAAGTCCCCGGGGACCACCCGGTGCGGGGCGACCCGCCCCGATGCCACCAGCAACTCCGGCTGCAGCACCGGCAGTTCGGCCAGCCGTCGGGCCACCTCGTAGGCCACCGCCGAGCCCATGCTGTGGCCGAACAGCGCGTACGGCCGGTCCAGCCAGGGCAGCAGTGCGGCCACCGACCGGTCGGCCAGCTCGTCCATCGAACCGACCGGCGGCTCGGCCAGCCGGTCCTGCCGCCCGGGGTGGCACGCGGCGAGCACCGCCACCCCGGACGGCAGGCCGGACTGCCAGTCGGCGAAGGCGGCGGAACCGGCCCCGGCGTGCGGGAAGCACACCAGGCGCAGCGCCGGGGGCTCGACCCCCGGGCGGTGCCGGAACCAGGACGCGTCGCCGGAATTCTTCGGATCAGCCATTTCCCGTCCTCCTCCATCCGGCCGTAGCATAACCGGCGGGAATTCCCCGGGGCGAACGATTCCGACGTATCGAATTAATATAGCCGGACCTTGGAGAATGCCTGCGGGAGCCACGCGACCCGGACTTCCCCGGCGCATTCCATGGAATATTCCGGAGGCACTCCGCGGGCGTTTCCGGGGCTGCCCGGGGAACCCTCCGGGAACGCGCCGGGAACGCTCCGCGGGCCGCTCCGGGGCCGCCGCCGGCCGCACCTCCGGGGCCCCGGCCGGACGCCCCCGCGCTCCGGTGTGCCGCTTCCGGAACCATCGGGGTGTAGTTACCTACACCGGTGGACTCGGGGGTAAGACCCACTGCACCGGGCCGCCCGCGCGGCCAGACTTGAGGCCACGGAGCCAACGGGCTCCCGAATGGGGAGAGTTCATCATGGTGGACCAGACGTCAACCGTCCGGAGGGCAGGGTTCCCGGGCGCCCTGAGCGGCAGCCGGCTGCGGCTCGACTTCAAGGCACCGCTGCGCGGGCTGCGCCTCTTCGCGCTGAAGATCCCGGCACTGGTGCTGTTCGCCCTCTCACTGGCCTCGATCGGCTACCTCCTCCTCGGGGTGGGCGTCCTGCTGCTCCCGGCCGCCACGGCCGGGCTGCGCCGGGTCGCCGACGCCGCCCGGCGCCTCAACGGCCGGTGGGCGGGCGTCGAGATCGCCCGGCCGTACGCACCGAGGCCCGAGTTCAGCGCCGGCCCGGTGGGCTGGGTGGAGCGCGTCCGCTGGATCCTGACGGACCGTGCGACCTGGCGGGACCTCGCCTGGGCGGTCACCGACCCGGTGGTCGGCGGTGTCGCGGCCCTGCTGCCCGCCGCGCTGATCGCGTACGGGATCGAGGGCGTGCTGCTGCCGCTCCTGTGGCACCCGCTCACCTCGGCCGGGTACGAGGACTGGTACGCCCTGGTGATCCACGTGCACGGCAGCTTCGGGATCGGCGCCCTGTTCGCCGTCCCGATCGGCCTGGCGTCCATCGCCCTCGGCCTGACCACCGGCCCGGCCCTGCTGCAGCTGCACGGCCGCTGGACGGCCGCGCTGCTGGCCCCCAGCGCCGAGGCCATCCTCGGGCAGCGGGTCGAACAACTCGCCGCCACCCGCACGGAGGTGGTGGACAGTCAGGCCGCCGAGCTGCGCCGGATCGAGCGCGACCTGCACGACGGCGCCCAGGCCAGGCTGGTCGCGATGGGCATGCGGATCGGGGCCGCCGAGCAGCTGCTGTCGAGCGACCCGGAGGCGGCCCGCCGCCTGCTCGCCGAGGTCAAGGACTCCTCGTCCAAGGCGCTGAGCGAGCTGCGCAACCTGGTCCGCGGCATCCACCCGCCGGTGCTCTGCGACCGCGGCCTGTCGGAGGCGGTGCGCGCCCTGGCCCTGGACAGCCCGCTGATCGTCGAGGTGGTCTCGGACGTGCCCGGCCGGGTGTCGCTGCCGGTCGAGTCCGCCGCCTACTTCGCGGTCTCCGAGCTCCTGACGAACGCCACCCGGCACTCCGGGGCCGCCCGGGTCTGGATCGACCTCGCGCACAGCGACAACCTGCTGCGGATCTCCGTCAGCGACGACGGCCACGGCGGGGTGGACCCGGACAAGGGCAGCGGACTGCGCGGAATCGAGCGCCGACTGGCCGCCTTTGATGGCATCCTCACCCTGAGCAGCCCCGAGTCCGGTCCGACCATGGCGATTCTGGAGATCCCGTGCGTGTTGTCATCGCCGAAGACCTCGTCCTCCTGAGGGAGGGGTTCGTCGCCATCCTGGAAGCCGCCGGCCTGGAAGTGGTGGCGGCGGTCAGCACCGGGCCGGACCTCCTGGAGGCCCTGCTCACCCAGCGGCCGGACGTCGCGGTGGTCGACGTCCGGCTGCCCCCCACCTTCACCGACGAGGGTCTGCGGGCCGCCATCGCGGCCCGCAAGGAGATCCCCGGGCTTCCGGTGCTGGTGCTCTCCCAGTACGTCGAACAGCTCTACGCCCGCGAGCTCCTGGCGGACAACAGCGGCGGCGTCGGGTACCTGCTGAAGGACCGCGTCTTCGACGTCGCCCAGTTCATGGACGCGCTGCACCGGGTCGCCGGCGGCGGCACCGCGCTGGACCCGGACGTCATCTCCAAACTGCTCTCCGGCGGGCGGCAGTCCAGCGCCCTGGCCCGGCTCACCCCGCGCGAGCGGGAGGTGCTGGCCCTGATGGCCGAGGGGCGCTCCAACGCGGCGATCGCCCAACGCCTGGTGGTCAGCGGACGGGCCGTCAGCAAGCACACCGCGAGCATCTTCGCCCGGCTCGACCTCCCCGAGGACGACGACGACAACCGCCGGGTGCTGGCCGTCCTCGCCTACCTCAACGGCTGACCACCGCCCCGGCCCGGCCCCCACCCGCCGCGCGCCCGGCGCCCGCCCGCCCGCCCCGCCCCGCCGCACCGCACCCCGCCCGTCCGGCGGCGGCCCGCACACGGCGAAATGGAAGCGATACAGATCCAAAAAGCGAGCTTCCTAGCCTGGGCGCCGATGGCGACAGAACGGGGGTAGCTCGATGGAGTTCAGTGTTCTCGGCCTGGTCTCGGTGAAGGACGCCCGCGGGGCGGAGGTGGGGCTCGACGGTGCCAAGCAACGCACGGTGCTGGCGGCCCTGCTACTGGCCCGCGGCCGGGTGGTGACGGACGCCCGACTCAGCACACTGCTCTGGGACTGGAATCCGCCGGCCACCATGAGCGCGCAGATCTACACCTACATCTCCCGGCTGCGCAAGCGGCTCGGTCCCCGGGTGCGGCTCTCCCGCCAGGGCCCCGGCTACCAACTGGACATCGGCGACACCCGGTTCGACCTGGTCGAGTTCGAGCGGCTCGCACGGCAGGCCCGGTCCGCCCTGGCGGCGTCCCGGTTCGACGCCGCCGCACGGGACTTCGAATCCGCACTCGCCCTCTGGCAGGGGCCGGCGCTCGGCAACGTCACCGAGGCCCTCGCCCAACTGGAGGTCCCCGGACTGGAGGAGGCCCGGACGGCCGCGCTGGAGGGCCGGGTCGAAGCCGACCTGGCGCTCGGCCGGCACCAGCGGCTCGTCCCCGAGCTGACCTCGCTGGTCACCGAACTCCCCCTGCGGGAAAGGCTGCGGGCCCAGCTGATGACCGCGCTCTACCGCTCCGGCCGGCGGGCCGACGCACTCGCCGCCTACCAGCAGGGCCGGCGCATCCTCGCCCACGAGATCGGCGTGGACCCGGGGCCCGAGCTGACCGCCGTCCACCAGGCGGTGCTGACCGACAGCCCGGAACTCCTCACCGGGCCCGGCGGGCCGCAACCGCCCGGCGCCCGGCCGGCCAGGACGGCCGGTCCCGAGCACGTCCGGGGCCGGGAGAACCTGCTCGCGCTGGTGCACTCCACCCTCCCGGTGCGCGGCGAGGACGTCCTCGCCGCCATGGTCCGGGCCGGACTGCTGAAGGTCCGCGAGCCCGGCCACGACGGATCGCCCCGCTACTGGGTGGGCGAGCCCTCGCTCCTGGTCCCGCACGACGCCGCGCAGTGCCCGGCCTGCGCCCTGCGAGCGGAGCCGTATATGGAGTCCGCATAGGAACCGGGGGGAGCCTTCCTCCCGCGGTGCACGCCGCCGGGACGGGGCACCACCCCGCCACGCGGCAGCCGCCCGACATCCTTCCGCTCCCACCGAAGAATCGAGGGACACCATGTCCGACACCGAAGTCACCGGCATCCTGGACGCCGAGCGCAAGGCCCTGGTCAAGTCGATCGTCTGCGACGTGCTGGAGGTCGAGCCGGCGGAGCTGGGCGAGGACGACGACTTCGTCGAGCAGCACGAGGCCGACTCGCTGGCCGGCCTGACCATCCTCGCCACGCTGGAGCGCGACCTCCACATCGAGCTGGCGCAGGAGGAACTGGAGCGGATGACCAACCTGGCCGGTGTCTACGCCGTCGTCGCCGACGCCGAGTCCCGGTGACCACCGTCGACCCGACCCGGGGGCGCAGAGTGGTGCTGACCGGCCTCGGCCTGGTCTCCGCCATCGGGATCGGCGTCGACGCGTTCGCCTCCGGCCTGCGGGCCGGGGCGAGCGGCGTCAAGCCCATCACCGCGTTCGACACCGCGGGCTTCGCGTACGCCAACGCCGGCGAGATCACCGACTTCGACCCGGCCGAGCACCTGCGCACCGTCCGCCCCGAGGACCTCGGCCGGGCCTCGCAGTTCTCGGCCGCCGCCGCCCGGATGGCCTTCGAGGACTCCGGGCTCGACCGCGAGAGGCTGCTGGCCGCCCGGACCGTGGTCGCCGTCGGCACCACCGACGGCGAGACCCGCGACCTCGACGCGCTGGTCGGCCGGCAGATCGCGGAGGGCCCGGAGCAGGTCGACCCGGTGCTGGCGCGCCGCGTCGGCAACGAGCAGCTCTCCGCCGGGATCGTCCGGGAGCTCGGGCTGGTCGACGTCGAGGCCGCGACCGTCCCGACCGCGTGCGCCGCCGGCAACTACGCCGTCGGCTACGGCTACGACGCGATCCGGCTCGGGGACGCCGACCTGGCCCTGTGCGGCGGCGCCGACGCGCTCTGCCGCAAGACCTTCGCGGGCTTCTACCGCCTGGGCACGATCGCCCCCGAGGTCTGCCGGCCGTTCGACGTGAACCGCCAGGGCATCCTCACCGGCGAGGGCGCCGGCATCCTGCTGATGGAGTCGCTGGACTCCGCGCTCGCCCGCGGCGCCCGGATCTACGCCGAGGTGCTCGGCTACGGCCTGACCTGCGACGCCCAGCACCCCGTCGCCCCGGACGAGGACAGCATCGCCCGGTGCATCCGGATCGCCCAGCGCAACGCGGGGGTGACCCCGGACCAGGTCGACTTCATCAGCGCGCACGGCACCGGCACCAAGGCCAACGACATCACCGAGTCCCGCGCGATCCGGCGGGTCTTCGGCGAACGGCCGCCCGCCACCGTCTCGATCAAGTCGATGATCGGGCACTCGATGGGCGCCGCGAGCGCGATCGCCGCCGCGGCCTGCGCCATCGCCCTCACCGAGCGCTTCATCCCGCCCACCATCAACCACGTCGAGACCGATCCGGAGATCGGCCTGGACGTGGTGCCGAACGTGGCCCGGCCGGCCGACCTGCGCGTGGTGCAGAACAACGCACTGGCCTTCGGCGGCAACAACGCCGTCCTGCTGCTGGGTGCGGCGCCCGCCGCCGCCTGACGGCACCCCGACGATCAGGAGCTCTCACGTGACCACCGATTCCCCGCCGGACCGGCCGATCGTGCTGTCGGGCTGGTCGGCCGCCTCCCCCTTCGGCCTCGGCGCCGAGGCCTTCACCGAGGGGCTGACGGCCGGCCACGCGGCGACCGCGCCGCTGGACCGGGAGCACTGGGACGGCCCGTACGACACGGCCGGTCTGATCCCCGACTTCACCGTCGCGGGCGTGCTCGGCCGCAAGGGCACCCGCGCCCTGGACCGCTCCACCGGCATCGCGCTCGCCACCGTCGGCCTGCTGCTCGACCAGTACGACGGTGAACTCGGCGCCGACCCCGAGGACATCGGGCTGGTCCTGGGCATCGGTGCCACCAGTGTCCAGAGCATCATGGACTTCTCCCGGGCCTCCCAGGCCGGCGAGCGGCCCTACGACGTGGACCCGGCGCTCTTCCCCAACACCGTGCAGAACCGGGCGACCGGGGCCGGCGCCATCCGCTACGGGCTGAAGGGCCCGAACACCACCATCAGCGGCGGGTCCCTCACCTCGCTGCTGGCGCTCAACTACGCGGTCCGGATGCACCGCCAGGGCCACGGCCGGGTCTTCCTCTGCGGCGCCGTCGAGGAGTACTCGGCCCAGCGGGCCCGGCTGGAGTGGCACGGCGGCGGCCCCGGGGGTGGCGGAGCGCCCGGCCCGCTGGGCGAGGGCTGCGCCGTGTTCCTCACCGAGACCGCGGCCGGGGCGCGCGCGGCCGGGAGGCAGCCGCTGGCCACCGTGCTCGGCTCGCGCTTCCTCGCCTTCCACGCCCCCGGGGCCGTGGGAGCCACCCTGGCCCGCGCCGTCACCGAGGTGCTCGCCGCCGCCGGCGCCACCGCCGCCGACGTCCGGGTGATCGCGCCCGGGGAGGCGCCGGGCCCGCTCGGCGCGCAGGAGGAGGCCGGGCTGGACCGCGCGCTCGGAACGGCCGGAACCGCCGGAACGGCTCCGGTCCGGCTGCGGGTCCGGCGGCTGCTCGGCGACACCGGCGCGGCTTCCGCCGGGTTCCAGCTCGCCGCCGTCCTCTCGCTGGCCCGCACGCAGCCCCAGCCGGACGGAGCGCTGGCCCTGGTCACCTCGGTCAGTCCGGCGGGGACGGTCGGCTGCACCCTGCTCCGGCTGGAGCACCCCGCCGCCGACTGACCGGCCCGCCCGCGGCCCACGCCGGGCGGCACCACCCCGCCCGACCCGGCCGGGTCGGCCTCCCCGGCCGACCCGGCCGATCCCGTTGCTCCCGTTGCTCCTTCCGATCCTTCCGATCCTCCCGACCCCATCGACCCGACCGCGCGACCCCGAGGAGAGACCATGACCGCCCCGTCCGTCCCCGTACCGCCGCCGGCGGCGGAACAGCCCGCGCCCCGGCCGATCGCCCTGGTCACCGGAGGCTCCCGCGGCATCGGCCGGGCCGTGGTCGAACGCCTCGCCCAGGACGGCCACGACATCGCGTTCTGCTACCGCAGCGACGAGGCCGCCGCGGAACGGACCGCCGACCTGGCCCGCGCCCACGGCGCCCGGGTACTGACCCGCCGGCTCGACGTCGCCGACCGGGCGGCCGCGGAGGAGTTCGTCGCCGAGGTGACCGCGGACCTCGGCCCGCCGGACGCCCTGGTCGCCTCGGCCGGCGTGCTGCGGGACCGCCCGGCGGCCCTGATGAGCGGCGCCGAGTGGGACACCGTGCTGCGCACCAACCTGGACGGCACGTTCAACGTCTGCCGGCCGGCCCTGCTCCCGATGATCAAGCGCGGCCGCGGCGCCATCGTCACCCTGTCCTCCGTCGTGGGGCTCACCGGGAACGCCACCCAGGCCAACTACGCCGCCTCCAAGGCCGGCCTGGTCGGCCTGACGAAGGCCCTGGCCAAGGAGGTCGGCCCGCACGGCGTCCGGGTCAACGCCGTGGCGCCCGGGCTGATCGCGACCGACATGAGCGCCGGCCTGTCGACGAAGCGGGAGCAGGAGCTGCTGCGCCGGATCCCGATGGGGCGCTTCGGCACCGCGCACGAGGTGGCCGACCTGGTCGCCTTCCTGGTGTCGCCGCGCGCCGCCTACCTCACCGGCGAGGTCCTCCGGATCGACGGCGGCATCGCCCTGTGAGCACCGCCCTCTGAGACCGCTGGGCCCGGCGGACCGCCGGGCCCCCGGCCCTCGCCCACTCCGGGCCCCCTCCGACCCTCGCGCCGCCCCCACAGCGCCCCACCGCACCGCACCGGCCGCGCGACCCCCACCCCACACGCCGGAACGCCGGGGGGGGGGGCCCCCCCCCCCCCGCCCGGCCCGCGGGGGGGGGGGGGCGCCCCGCCCCCCCCCCCCCCCCCCCCCCCCCCCCCCCCCCCCCCCCCCCCCCCCCCCCCCCCCCCCCCCGCCCGGGGCGCCCCCCCCCCCGCCCCCCCCCGCCCCCCCCCACGGCGTTGTGGCGTTCCCCCGTGCACCCGGTCAGTTCCACTCCTCGCTGCCGGGGCCGTCGATCGGGAGGGGGGCCGACACGATCGGGCCACCGGCGCGGACCTGGGCCGCGGCGGGCCCGCCCACGGACGCCATCAGTCCGAGGGACAGGGTGGCAGTCATGCCGAGCACAACCAGAGCCGGCCGGAACGTGTTCACGAGTCGGACGTAGCGCACTGCCGCATCTCCTCAAGAATGGGTTTCCCTCGCTTCTGAAACGAGGCTATGCAGTCGCCACTTCAAGCTCTTATCGATACGTTCTTGTCCGGTTCTCAAGCGATACCCGACCGGTCCTGCAGTCCTGCAGCGCCGTCACCTCCAGCGGGGGCACACCAGGTCGGGGACGCCCGTCACCTCCCGCGGGCCCTCCTCCCCCGGGAGGTCCTCCATCGCCTCGATCAGCTCGGCCAGGTGCTGCTCGGCCTGCTCGACCAGCCGCGGCGACTTCAGGGCCGCGAAGCCGTCCCGGGCGCTGACCAGCCGCCGGAACGCCTCGTCGAAACGCCCCAGCCGCCGCAGCACCTCCCCGAGCCCCAGGCTGAGCCGGGCGTTGAGCAGCGGGACGTCGATCCGCTGCGCCACCCCGAGCCCGGTCTGCAGCGTCGCCAGGGCCTCGTACGGCCGGCCGGAGCGCAGCTGCGCCTCGCCCAGTCCGAGCAGGGCGTGCGTCTCGCCGCGCCGGTCGTGCTTCTCCCGGACGATCTGCAGCACCCGCCGGAAGTTGTCCTCGGCCTCGTCGAACCGGTCGAGCGCCAGGTACGCGCCGGCCAACCGGTTGACGGCCTGTGCCGCGCCCCTGGTCCGGCCGATCCGGTCGAAGACGCCGACGGCCTCGACGGCCAGCCGCAGCGAGGAGTCCAGCGCGCCCTGCTCCCGCTCGATCACCGACATCTGGCCCAGGGTGTGGGCGAGCGCGGAGGCGTCGCCGACCTCCCGGAACACCTCCCGGGCCTCCTGCAGGCGCTCCATCGCCTGCCGCCGGTCGCCGTGGATCCGGTCGATGATCACCATGTTGCGCAGCGCCAGCGCGTGGCCGTAGCGGTGGCCGATCCGCGCGAACAGCCGCACCGCGTTCTCGCACCAGTCCTGCGCCTCGTGGAAGCGCTCCTGGAACATCTCGACGGCGGCCAGCTCGTGGCACATCACGGCCTCGCCGAGCTCGTTCCCGGCCCGCCGCGCGACCTCCAGGGAACGCTCGCAGGTGAGCCGCCAGTTCTCGTGGTGGTTGCGGATCTCGAACAGCACCACCGAGGAGGCGGTGAGGTCCCAGGCCAGTTCGTCCAGCGACAGCTCGCAGGCCTGGAGCACCGAGGCGACCAGCGACTCGCGCTCCGTCTCGAACCACTGCAGCGGGTCCTCCAGCAGCTCGTCGGTGTGGGCGCGGTCCAGCGGGCGGCGCTCCGCCGAGCCGTGCACCACCGAGAAGTCGCCGCCGTACTCGCGCCGGTGGGCCTCCTCGGCCAGGGCGAGCCAGGTCTCCAGCACCCGGGTCACCGCCTCCCGCCGCTCGGCCTCCTGCTCCTCCAGCTCGGCCCGCTCGCGCGCGTACAGCCGCAGCAGGGTCTGGAAGCGGTAGCGCAGCGCGCCGGTGGCGTCGGTGCCGGCCGCCTCCAGCAGTTGCGCGTCGACCAGGTGCTCGATCAGGTTCTCGGCCTGCGTCGGCGGCAGGTCGAGCAGGGCGCCGCCGACCCAGGCGGTGAAGTCGGGCACCGCCAGCAGGCCGAGCCGCCGGTACATCCGGGCCACGTCCGCCGGCAGGTCGCGGTAGCTGAGGCCGAAGCTCACCCGGACCTCCAGGTCCCCGGCGGTCAGCTCGTCCAGCCGCCAGCACTCGTTGGCGAGCCGGGCGGCCAGGTGCCGTACGTTCCAGTGCGGCTTCGAGGCCAGCCGGGCCGCGGCGATGCGCAGGGCCAGCGGCGTGCGGTCGCAGAGCCGGACGAGCCGGCGCGCGCCGTCCGGGTCGTCGGTGACCCGGTCCGCTCCGGCGATCATGCCGAGCAGTGCCAGGGCGTCCGGCTCCGGCAGCGGGTCGAGCCGCAGCCGGACCCTGCTGTGGCCGACCGCGAGGTGGTCCTGCTGGTCCTCCCGGCTGGTGACCACGACGCAGGAGCGGCCGCCGTCGGGCAGCAGGTCCCGGATCTGGTTGAAGGAGTGGGCGTTGTCCAGGATGACCAGGACGCGGCGTTCGGCGAGGATCGCCCGGTACAGCGACACCCGGTCGTCGTGGGCGGTGGGGATCCGTTCGCCGGGCACTCGGAGGGATCGGAGGAAACGATTCAGCACGTCCCCGGGTTCGGCCGGGGACCGGTGCTCGTCGTAGCCGAACAGGTCCGCGTAGAGCTGGCCGTCGGGGAACTGCTCGGTCACCCGGTGCGCCCAGAACAGGGCGAGGCCGGTCTTGCCGACCCCCGGGAATCCGGTGACGAAGCCGCGGGCCGGCCCCCCTCCCCTGGATTCGTCCTCCAACAGGAGGTCCAGGGAGGCGAGTTCGGATTCACGGCCGACGAAGGCCGAAACCGGCGGCGGCAGTCCGCCCAGCGCGCGGCGGGGCGGGTCGTCGGCCGCCTCGACCTCCGGGACGACGTAGTCCTCGACCGACAGCGCGGGCGCGGCGACCGTCTCCCGCGGGGAGCCGAGCAGCATCAGCTCGGGGTCGTCGCGCAGGATCGCGTCGTGCAGCCGCTGGATCACCGGGCCCGGCTCCAGGCCGAGCTCCTCGACGAACTGCTGGCGCCCGTCCCGGAACGTCTCGGTCGCCTCGGCCCTGCGCCCGGCCCGGTACTGGGCGAGCATCAGGTTGTACCGCAGTTGTTCGCGCAGCGGGTTCTCCCGCATCACGGCGGCCAGCTGGGGGATCAGCTCCTGGTGCCGGCCGAGCGCGAGCTCCAGCCCGGTGAGCTCCTCGTAGACCATCAGCCGCTGTTCCTCCAGGGCGACGGCCGCACCCTCGACCCGACGGCCGGTCACCCCGGCCAGCGCCGGGCCGCGCCAGACGTCCAGCGCCAGCCGGTAGAGGCCGGCCGCGTCCTCGTTGCGCTCCTCCCGGCGCGCCTGCGCGGCCTCGCTCAGCAGGCGGTCGAAGTGCACGGAGTCCAGGGTGTTGCCCTGCGCCTGCAGCCGGTAGCCGGGATGCGCGGTGAGGATGACCTCCCGCGGGCACTCGACCGCCCGGAACGCCTTGCGCAGTGCGGCGACGCAGATCGCCACCTGGGTCCTCGCGGTGGAGGGCGGCTGCCCTTCCCAGACCGCCTCGACGAGGCTGTCGACCGACACCTCCTTTCCCCAGGCCAGCACGAGCATCGCCATGATGGTGCGCTGACGCGCCCCACCTATCACCACCGGCCGACTTTGATATGTAACCGACAATGGCCCAAGAATGCCGAAATCGAGGCCAATATCCCGTTCAGCCGCATCGACCATCTGTACCCCCGTTGGTCTCACGCCAGGTGCCGCAGCGCGACCGAGGATACTTGATTGATTCACAAATCACGCCTGGCTTGCGTCGGCATCATTCACGGCCGGAACTCGCCCGCTCCCGCGGCCGGCCCCCCGTCAATTCGCCCGGAACGACGGAACGGAGCGAAGAAACAAACCGACCGGTGCGCCCCATTTCCGCGGGCCCGCGGATAGCGCCGGGAAGTGGACCGGCACCGTCCGAAGGAGTTCCGGCCGGCTCCGGCGGTGGGGGAATCCGCCGGAACCGGCCGGGGCCGGAGTGCTCCGGCGGGATCAGCCGCCGGGAGCCGGACGGACGGCGAGGACCATCGGGCCGGTCATCGCCGTCGTGAGCAGCGCCATCAGCACCAGGACGGTGAGCCCCGCGGTACTGATCAGATGTGCCTGCCAACCGATCCCGGCGAGGACGATCTCGGTCACTCCGCGACAGTTCATCAACGCCCCAAAACGCATCGCGTCCGCCCGGCCCAAACCGGCCAGCCGGGCTGCTCCGCCCGCACCGACCAGCTTGGTCACGCAGGCCGCCAGCACGACGACGACGAGAACCAGCCAGTGCCCGCCGTCCCGCCCGAGCGAGCCGATCGAAACCTTCAGGCCGACACCGGCGAAGAACACCGGCAGCAGCACGGCCAGGGTGAAGCCCTGGAAGTGCTGCTGCATCCGCTCGATCACGCTCGACTGGTGCGGCACCACCGTTCCGAACAGGAAGGCGCCGACCGCCGGGTGCAGCCCGATCAGCTGGGTCAGCCCCGCGTAGCCGAGCGCTCCGGTCAGCAGGACGGGCAGCAGCAGCCGTTCGGGCGAGCTCCGCCGCTCCGAGCGCCGGATCAGCGCGGCGAGCGCGGGCCGCACCCACAGCACGGTGACGGCGACCAGCGCCAGGGTCAGCCCCACCGTGGAGACCAGCTTCCCGCTGCCACCGCCCGCCGAGGCCGCCAGGATGCCGGTGAGCGCCAGCCAGGCCACCCCGTCACCGAGCGCCGCCGTGGTCAGCGCGTAGCCGCCGAGCGGCGTGCGGTCCATCCTCAGGTCGACCAGGGTCCGGGCCAGGACCGGCAGCGCGGTCACCGACAGGGCCAGCCCGAAGAACGCCGGGTAGCCCCAGCCCTTCCCGGCCGACCCGGCCAGCACGTCCGGCGCCGCCAGCGCGATCGCGCCGCCGGCCAGGAAGGGCAGGACCATCCCGCCGCCGACCGCGGCCACCACCGGCCCGCGCAGCCGCACCTCCCGCAGCTCGCACCCGAGCAGGAAGACGAAGACGGACAGCCCGAGCTGCGCCGCGAGATCGAGCCCGCCGCGCACCTCGGGGGAGAAGATCCAGGCCTGCCCGGACGGCCAGATCCAGCCCAGCGCGGACGGACCGAGCAGCAGCCCGCCGAGGACCTCGCCGACCACCGGGGGCTGACGCAGCCGGACCATCAGCGAGCCCAGCAGATGGCTGAGCAGCACGACCACCGCGACCGCCAGCAGGAAGCGGGCGATCGGGTCGACCCGGTCGGCCCGGCGCGCGGTGTCCACCAGACTCGGCCCCCACAGCACGAGGGCCGTCACCAGGACGACCAGCCCGGGGACCCAGCGGACCACGGCCTGCCGGACGGCACCCTCCCGCGGGCGCCGCGGCGGCACCCCACGACGGACCGGCCCCTCGGGCGCCGGCCTCTCCGCCGTGGTCACGGCGCCGCCACCCCCCGGGCGCCGACCGCGGCCGGCACCTCGGCGTCCTGCTCGGCGGCGGGCCAGTCGGCGAACCGGCGCAGCCCGTACAGCAGCGGGACCCCGCCCGCCCGGTGCACCTCGACGACCTCGCCGAGGACCAGGACGTGGTCGCCGACCTCGATCAGCTGCCGCACCCGGCAGCCGGCCAGCGCCAGCGCGTCCCCGCTGAGCCAGGGCAGGCCGAGGACGGGCGACGGCCGCCAGTCGACGTGCGCGAAGCGCTCGGCCACCGCGGTCGTGAACACCCGGGCGGCGGCCTGGCCCCCGGTGTGCAGGAGGTTGACGGCGAAGGCCTGTCGCGCGACCAGGGCGTCCAGCGTGCTGCTGGGGGCCTTCAGACAGACGGACAGGACGGGCGGAGCGGTGGTCACGCTGCTCAGCGAGGAGCAGGTGAGCCCGCGGGGACGGCCGACCGGGTCGGTGGTGGTGACCACCGCGACGCCGGTCGGGAAACGGCTCATGAGCCCCCGGTAGTCGTCCGCCGGCACGTGCCCGGCGGTGGACGGCTGTCGTGCGGAGCGGGGCTGCGGACCGGCGCGGTCCACGAAGCGTCTGCCGGCCGGGGCCTGGCTCGACGCGGGCGGGCTGGCCATGCGTTCTCGCCTTCTGGGAGCGGTGCGGATGGTCGCCGAGCACTGCCGGGGGCACCGCCGGGCACCGGGGGACGGCGACCGTCGCCGATCGCCGTCCGTGCGCCGACGGGTCCCGGCCCGACGGGTCCACGGGGGTGGGGACCCGTCGGGCCGGGGGCTCGGTGCACCCCTGGCGGGTGCGGGTCAGTTGATCGACGCGAGGTACTCGTGGCAGCTCGGCAGGGCGGCGACGAGGCGGTCCGCGTCGGCCTTGATCCGGGCCAGCTCGGCGCGGGCCGCGGCCGGATCGATGTGCGCGAGCGCCGGCCGGGCCGTCCGGGGCTCCTGCCCCAGCCCGAGCAGCATGGTGTTCCAGGAGTAGTGCTCGAAGCCGTGGTAGGCCGGGTAGATGGTCTGCTCGTCGAGCAGGTGCGAGGCGGCGACCTCCAGTCGCTCGGCCAGGCCGTCCGGGAGCGGGCGGACCTTGGTCTCCTTCCAGTACGGCGTGTCGTCACGGCGGGCCGCCCAGTAGTGCAGGACGAGGAACTCCTTCACGCCGTCCAGCACGTTGGCGACGCGCTTGTTGTAGTCCGCGGCCAGCGCCGGGTCCCAGCGCTCGTCCGGGAAGTGCTTCACCAGCTGCTCGATGCCGTGCTGGATGAAGAAGATGCCGGTCGACTCCAGCGGCTCCACGAAGGCGCTGGACAGGCCGATCGCCACGCAGTTGTTCACCCAGGAGCGCTCGTTGCGGCCGATCCGCATCCGGATGTGGTTGGCCTCCAGGTCGTCCCGGCCGGGAGCGGCGAACTCGCGCAGCGTGCGCTCCGCCTCCTCCGGGCTGGTGAACTCGTCGGAGTAGACGTAGCCCGTGCCGTTGCGCCCGAACAGCGGGATCGTCCAGATCCAGCCCGCCTCCATGGCCGAGGCCGTGGTGTACGGACGCATGTCCTTGCGCTGCTCCTCGTCCAGCGGCACCCGCAGCGCGACGGCCCGGTTGTTCGGCAGGACGTCCTGGAAGGAGACGAACGGCTCCTCCAGCGTCTCGTTGATCAGCAGACCGCGGAAGCCGGTGCAGTCGATGAAGAGGTCGCCCGCGAGCTCGCCGTGCCCGCGGGTGGTGACGTGGCTGATCCAGCCGCGCTCGTCCCGGGCCACGTCCACCACGTCGTCCACCACGTGCCGCACCCCGCGCCGGGTGCCGTAGTCGGTGAGGAACCGGGCCAGCAGGCCGGCGTCGAAGTGGTAGGCGTAGGGGAACTGGGCGCGCTGCTCCTCCAGGGTGGAACGGCCGAGCGAACCGTCCAGGCCGCCGGCGAACAGCGACCCGTCCATCAGTCTCGGCGAGCGTCTCGCCTCGCACAGGTACGGCGTGATGTAGCAGCTGCGGTCGAAGGACTCGCTGCGGTCGCCGAGTTGCAGCCACCAGTCGGCGACGTTGAACCCGTCGGAGGTCCGCAGCCGCTCGAACGGGTGGTAGAAGTGGTGCCCGACCTCGCGCCAGTTCTCGAAGCGGATGCCGAGCTTGTAGGAGCCGGAGCAGTGCGGCATCCAGTCCCGCTCGTCCAGGCCGAGATAGTCGAAGAAGTGCCGGACGGTGCTGAAGGTCGCCTCACCGACGCCGATGGTGGCGACGCGGTCCGATTCCACCAGCGTCACGTCGATCCGGTCGCCGAATGCCGCCTTCAGGTAGGTGGCACTCATCCAGCCTGCGGTTCCGCCGCCGACGATCACTACCGAGTTGATCATCCCCGAGCCCTCCTGGAGATCCGTGATTCGTGCAGCGAAGTTATCCAGCCACGTTTTTCCTTCGTTATCGGCCGTCAATGGCGAGGGAAGATCGACGGTGTTCCCGACAATATCGACGGGTGCCCGGACGGAATCCCGCAGCCGCTTCCCGGCGTTTCTCCGCCGGTTTCTCCCCGGTCCCCGCGGGTTTCCCGCCGGTCCCGTTCCGTGCGCCCGTCGGGCCCCGTCGGCCGCTGCCGCTTTCCCGCCGCTTCGGCGGGGCACCGCGACCCAGCCGCCGTCCCCGCGGGGGCGGCGGGCGGGCGCGGCTGCGCGGGGCTCTGCGGGGATGTCCGGATGCCGCCGGAGGCGCGCACGGCGTCGGCCGGCGTCGCAGGGCGTCGATCGGGGGGAGGGGGTGGGGCGTCCGGCCGCTCCGCCGCGGCGGGGGCACACGGCGGCCGCGGCGCACGGCCGCGGCGCACGGCCGCGGCGGGCGGCCGCGGCGGGCGGGATCCGCCGCCTCCGAGACCTCGCCGGGGCGGCCGTGACCGATCTGGTGGGGCACCAGGGGCTCGAACCCTGAACCTACGGATTAAAAGTCCGCAGCTCTGCCAATTGAGCTAGTGCCCCGCGGCCCTTGGTCCCGGTGGTGCCCGGTGGGGAGAGCCACGGCGATCCTACCCGGTGGGGCCCAGGGCTCCGCCAGTGGATTGCACGGACGCGCCGTGGGTGTGCAGCGGTCCTTGAGGCGGCGTGTAGTGGGCCGCACGGACGCGGCGGAGCCACGCCTCGGCCGGGCGCGGGTCGGGGGCGGCGGGGAGGACACCGGGGCCGGCCAGCCGGTCGGCGGCGTCCGCGAGCAGGCTCTCGGCGACGGCGGGGCGGTCGGCGATGCGTTCGCCGAGTTCGCGGATCCGTTCAGGGTCGGGCAGCCGGATCAGGTTGCGGCCGCTCCGGTGCAGCCGGACGGCCTGCTCGACCAGCCGGATCAGGTGCCGGGCGTGCTTGGCGGCCCGGCGGCGAGTGGCCGGGTCGGTGGTGTCGCGGGTCAGCAGCTTGCGGAACTGCTGGTCGGCGTAGCCGAGATAGGCCTTCCGCACGGCGGGTGCGCTGAGGAAGCTCGTACGGATGCCGACGAGTTCCGCACCGAGCGGGGTGCGGGTCTCGTACAGGTCGTCGGGCAGCCAGACCAGTTCGGAGGCGGTCGGGTTGCAGGTCAGCGCGAGGCGGCACCACTTGGCAGCCTCGTGCAGGGTGAGGTCGGGCGCGGTGCTGACGTGCGACTCGGCGGGGCGGTGCAGGCCGTGCAACTCCTCGGTGGGGGTGGCGAACAGGCCCAGCCGGTCCAGGTCGGAGCCGGCGTGGGCGAAGCCGTACGCGGTGGAGCCGACGATGCCGGAGAGCAGGACGGTCCCGGGGGTGGTTGCGGGCACGGGTGGTCTCCTCCCGGGAGGCGTACGGTCGGGCTGCGGACGGGCGGTCGGCCCACGGACGCGCCGCGGACCGGCCGCGGACGGGTACGGGCATCCTCTCCGGAACGGGCCGCGCCGGGCGAGCGAATTCCGGTCCGGGGCCCGCCCGCCCGCCGATACTGGCCCCATGGAGCACGATCCCCACGTGGAAGCGGTGGCAGCCGGCGGCGTCGAGAAGCTGCGGGCCTGGTGGTCGCACCGGCAGTGGCTGGACCGCCCGCACGCCGGTGCGTCCGCCGCCGAGGTGCTGGCCGCCACCGGCTGGGCCCGCTCGGTGGGCGGCGCGGCACCGTACCTGGGACTGTTCGCCCGGGCCGGGCTCCGCCGGGCGGCGGTGGACGAGGCGGTGGCCCGGCTGGAGGTGCACGAGCTGCCGTCCGCCCGCGGCTGCACGTACGTGCTGCCCGGCTCCGACTTCGCGCTCGGCCTGGCCTGCGGCGCCGCCGCGCCGGTGGGTGAACTGACCGCGGCGGAGAAGCACCTGGGGGTCGGCCGGGACGAGGTGGAGAAGCTCTGCCTGGCCATCGAGCGGGTGCTGTCGCACGAGGAGCCGCTGGACCCGACCACGATCCGGGAGTCGGTCGGGGACGCGGTCCGCCCGCTCGGCGAGGCGGGCAAGAAGCGCGGCCTCGCCACCACCCTGCCGCTCGCCCTCGGGCTGATGCAGTCGCGCGGCCGGATCCGCCGGGTGCCCGTCAACGGCCGCCTGGACCAGCAGCGTTACGGCTACGTCGGCTGGGACCAGCCGGTCGCGGGGAACGCCGTCGACCTCGCCCACCGCTACTTCTCCTGGGCCGGCCCGGCCACCGTCAAGCACTTCCGCTGGTTCTCCGGCTTCACCGCCTCCACCGCCCGGCGGGCCGTCGCCGAGGCGGGCGCGGTCCCGCTCACGCCCGGCTCGGAACTCCTGCTCCCGCCCGAACTCGCCGACGAGTTCGCCCAGTTCAGGGTGCCGAGCACATCGCACTACACCCTGCTGGCCGGCATCGACGGCATCCACCTGCTGCACCGCGACCTGCCCCGGCTGCTCGACCCCGCCGACGCCGCCCGCCCGCTGCCCGCCGGCCGGGCCGGCCGCGCCTTCGGCTCCGAGGCCGACCCGCAGACCCACGTCGTGCTCGACCGCGGCCGGATCGTCGGGCTCTGGGAGTACGACACCGAGCGGGCCGAGATCGTCCTGCTGCCCTTCGTCCCGCTCGACGACGCCCTGCGCGAGGCGGTGGCCCGCACCGAGGCGTTCGTCCGCGACGACCTCGGCGACGCCCGCGGCTTCAGCCTCGACTCGCCGAAGAGCCGTGCACCGAAGATCGCGGCGCTGCGGGCCGCCGCGGCAGGCGTGCCGGGCCGGTCGCGCGGGTAGCGTACGGACCGTGTCGACCACCACCACCGACGAAGTCCTGCTCGTCACCGGCGCCGGGCGCGGCATCGGCGCCGCCACCGCCCTGCTGGCCGCCCGCCGCGGCTACCGCGTCTGCGTCAACTACCGGACGGACGAGGCCTCGGCGGCCTCCGTCGTGGACGCGATCCGCGCCGAGGGCGGCACCGCCCTCGCCGTGCGCGCCGACGTCAGCCGGACCGCCGAGGTGGAACGGCTGTTCGCCACCGTGGACGCCGAACTCGGCCTGCTCACCGGCCTGGTGAACAACGCCGGCACGCTGGAGAAGCAGTGCCGGCTGGAGGAGATCGACGAGGACCGGCTGAACCGGATCTGGGCCGCCAACATCACCGGCCCGTTCCTGTGCGCGGCCCACGCCGTCCGCCGGATGTCCACCCGGCACGGCGGGCGCGGCGGCGCCGTCGTCAACGTCTCCTCGGCCGCCTCCAGGCTCGGCTCGCCGAACGAGTACGTCGACTACGCGGCCGCCAAGGGCGCGGTGGACTCGATGACCCGCGGCCTCGCCCTGGAGGTCGCCGCCGAGGGGATCCGGGTCAACGCGGTGCGGCCCGGACTGATCCACACCGACATCCACGCGCTCGGCGGCGAGCCCGGCCGGGTCGACCGGGTCGCGCCGGACCTCCCGATGCGGCGCGGCGGGCAGCCGGAGGAGGTCGCCGAGGCGATCCTCTTCCTGCTCTCCCCCGCCGCGTCCTACACCACCGGCGCGTTCCTGGAGGTCTCGGGCGGCCGCTGACGACCGGTTTCCGGCCCCCCGGAGCCGGAACCCGCACCACCCGGGGGCCGCTTTCGGACAGCGTCGGCCCGCCACCGAACGGCCCCCTCCGGTTTCCTTCCGCGCGCCTGCCCCCGCCCGTACGGTGGAAGCCATGACCGACGACGCCTTCATCGACATCCCCGGTGTGCGCAACTTCCGTGACGCGGGCGGCATCGGCGCCCTCCGCCGGGGCGTGCTCTACCGCTCCGGCTCCTTCCACACGCTCACCGAGGAGGGCGCCCGGCGGCTCAAGGCCCTCGGCCTGCGGACGGTGTTCGACCTGCGCAGCCGGTTCGAGCTGGAGACCTGGCCGGACCAGCGGCACGGCCTCGACCACGAGACCCTCAACCTGCCGACCCTGCCCGCCGATCGCGGCGACGTCGACCGGCCCTGGCCGGAGGACCAGGCCGCCCTCTACCCCTTCATGGCCGAAACGGCCGGCGCCTCGCTGGCCGCCGTCGTCCGCCGCCTCGCCGCGCCGGAGTCGCTGGCCGCCGTCGTCCACTGCGCCGTCGGCAAGGACCGCACCGGCCTCACCATCGCCGTCCTGCAGTCCCTGCTGGGCGCCTCCGAGGCCGACATCACCGCCGACTTCCTGCTCTCCAACATCGGCCTCGGCCTGGACAAGGGCCCCGTCCCGTACGTCGACGAGGCCGGAGCCGAACGCCTCTCCCGCCCGGTCGGCGCCGAACTCATCGCCTCCTCCCTCGCCTGGATCGGCACCCACCACGGCTCGATCCCCGCCTACCTCCACCACCACGGCGTCACCGACGCCGAACTGGACGCCGTCCGCACCAACCTCTCGGCCTGACCGGCGCCCCCGGCCCGGGCGGGGGCTCGACGGCGGGCCCTACGGCCGGCGCTCGAAGCGCCACCACTGGGTCGGTTCGTCGACGTCCTCCCACTGGTGGACGACGCCGTCCGGGGCCTGCGGCGCGGTCAGCGGCTTGCCGCTGATGAAGCTGCTGACGGTGTACGTCCCGGGGGCGTCCACGTGCGCCTCCAGCAGCCACTCCTGGGCGCCGAAGGCGTTGGCGCCCCACTGCTGGATCGGGACGCCGTCGTCCGGGGAGGCTCCGGTGACGTCGAGGCGCTTGCCGCTGCCGGCGTTCTCCAGGTGGTAGAGCGCGCCGCCCGGGTGGACGGCGGTGAGCCGCCAGAGCTGGGCGTCGGTGCCGTCGTCGGTGCCCAGCACGATCCGGGCGCCGCTGCGCCGGGAGGCGTCGGCGACCTGCAGCAGCAGGCCGGTGCCGACGTTGCGGACGAGGTAGCTGCCGTCGGTGATCGCGGAGTCAGTCACGGTCGAAGTCTGCCACCGGGTACCGACAGGCCTCGTAGCCGACGACCGCGGCCAGCACCGCCGCCACCACGCCGACCTGGACGAGCGCCGACACCCGGGTGCCCAGCGGGACGGTGGCCGCGACCAGCACCGCGCCGAGCAGCCGGGGCAGGTTGGGGCCCAGGCGGAGGAAGGCGCGCACGGCCGTGTTGACCACCAGGTACAGGGTGATCCCCCCGGCCAGCGCGGCCGCCTGCGGCAGGCTGATCGCGGCGACCGGGTGGCCGACCGCGGACTTGACCCCGGCGGCGAACAGCAGCACGCCGAGCAGCAGCCCGAAGTGGCCCAGGTAGAAGACCGAGACGGCCGCCCGGTTGCGCTCGGCGGAGGGCAGCGCGGCCATCCGGTGCTCGGCGCGGGCGTCGTCGTCGTGCCCGAAGTACGCCCACCAGAGCGCGACGCAGACGGTCAGGCTGAGCAGCGCGACGGCGATCAGCGCGGGCCCGAGGTCGGCCGTCCCGGCGCCGACGCCGATCGCGATCACCGACTCGCCGAAGGCGATGATCACGATCAGCCCGTGCCGCTCCACGAAGTGGTCGGCGCGCAGCCGGAACTCGGGCAGCCCGGCCGCCCACGGGGTCACGAACTGCATCGCGAAGGCGGCCGTCCAGAAGCCGAGTTGGACCGTCCCGGCGAGGTAGCCGCCGGCCACCACCAGGGCGCCGACGACCAGGTTGCTCGCGCCCATCCGCAGCACCGCGGCGGGGGTGACCCCGGCGGCGACGAACATCCCGGTGTGCAGGACGACCACCACCAGGTACGCCCAGCCGAACGCGGCACCGCCGCCCTCGAAGGCGTGCGGGACGGACAGCGAGATGACCAGGAAGGCGCCCATCGCCAGCATCAGCAGCCCGCGCCGGCCGTGGGTGCGCGGCGGCATGGCGTTGGTCAGCCATATGAAGGCGTCGTACATCCACCAGATCACGCCCAGCATCACCAGCACCTGGGCGAACCCGTCGGGGGTGAGGTGGTGCACCAGGCTGCCCGTGAGCTGGGTGATGGTGAAGACGAAGACGAGGTCCAGGAAGAGTTCGAGCGGTGCCACCTTCAGGGCCGGCTCGGCGGTCACGGCGGTACTCGTCGCCTCAGGAGCACCAGGGGAAACACGCGATGCGGTCACGGCGCGAGTATCCGTCACCCGGCCCGGGCCAGGGGGCGTTTCGACCGGACCGGCTCCGCCGCCTATGCTGCGGCGAATGTCCACCGAGCAGATACCGTCGCACCGTCAGCAGCCCGCCTTCCTCGACGCCGTGGCCGACCTGGAGGCGGTGGTCGCCGCCGGGGACGACGAGCGCTTCGGCCCCGTCCTCGGCATGGTCGGCGGCCTGTTCGGCGCGGCCGCACCGGACGAGCGGGCCGCTGCCGGTCCCCGGCTGGCCGCGCTGCTGCCGGACGCCCCGCCGTTCCCCCGCTCGCACCTGGCGATGGTGGTGGGCGCCTGCGTCGAGCACGGCGCCGACCCGGTCGCCTGCGCCGGCCCGGTGCTGGCCGGCCTGCGCGGGGCGCTGACCGGCGCGCAGCTGCTGGCGCGGCGGTGGGCCGCGACCGGCGGCGGCCCACTGCCGGACCCGGAGGAGGACGATCCGGCCGCTGCGCACGAGCGGATCGCCGACCCCGCCGTCCTGGACGAGTGGCACGCCCACCTGGCCGTGGTCGGCTGGTGGACGCTGCACCTGTGGCAGCAGGCGTCCTGGGCGGTGTACGCGCACGCCCCGGTCCGGGCCGAGGCCCGCGCCTCGGGCGTGACCGGGGTGCTGGTGGACCTGTTCGCCCGGCACGAGGGCGAGCAGCACGACTTCAAGGGCCTCGCCCACCTCGCACTGATGCTGGACGACGAGCCGCTGCTGGTGCTCGACCGCCCCACCGGCACCGGCTACCTGCTGCGGATGAGCGGCCTGGGCGACACCTTCCAGCTGCACACCCTGCTCGCCGACGTGCTGATCGGCGGCGGCCACCTCCCCGGCGCCCCGCAGGACCCGGAGGTGGTGGCGCTGGCCCGGACGGCCTTCCTGGACCACCGCAAGCCGATCGCGACCGGCGCCTTCAACCTGGTCGCCCCGGACGGCTCCTGGCTCTGGAACGAGGGCACCCCGAGCGACATCCCGCTGCTGGACGGCGTGCGCACCCTGGTGCTGGAGCCGCAGCCGTACGAGCGCAGCTGGTCCGCCGGGCGCTTCATCCAGGAGGTCCCGGGCGACCTCCGACTGGAGCGGGTGCTCGACCCGGCGGAGGCGGCGCAGTGGCTCGCCCGCACCGTCCCGGGGCACTCCACCGCGGAGGCCTTCCGGTAGGGGCCCCGGCACCTGTCCTGTAGCCGTCCGGTAGCCGCCCGGCACCTGCCCCGTAGCCGGTCCGGTCCGCCGCCGGAGCCACCGGTGGATCGCCGGTCCGGTCGGGTTATGGTCGGATTCCGACACAGCCCCGAGGAGTGGAGTCGACGATGGCGAAGGTCCCGAACGTGCTCGCGGCCGCCGCGCCCGCCGCGCTGACCGCGGCGAGCGGCCTGGTCGGCGGCTACGGCGTCGCCCGCTGGACCGGCCGGCGCGAGCTGGGCGGCGCGGTGCTGGCGGTGGCCGGCGCCGGGGCGGCCGCGCAGTGGCGCCGCAGCTCCGGCCCGGGCACCGCGGCCGCGCTGACCGGCCTGTACGTGGCGGCGTTCGGCGGCTCGCACCCGCTGGCGAAGCGGATCGGCGCCTGGCCGTCCGTCTTCGCCGTCACCGGCGTGGTCGCGGCGGCCTCCACGGCCGCGACGGCCCTGTCCGCCCGCAACCGCAGGACCCGCTAGGACCGGCGGGCCGGCTTTCGGCCTCGGGCCCGGCCCGCTCAGGCCCGGCTACGCCCGGCTCGCCGCGCCGAACCGGGCCTCGAAGGCCGCCCGGTTCACCGAGACCGGCGAGCGGTCCCAGACCGCGAACACCACCCGGTCGAAGGCCGCCCCGTACCGCGCCAGCGCACCGTCGAAGGCCTCGGCGACCTGGGCCGGGTCGTTGCCGAACACCCCGCAGCCCCAGGCGCCGAGCACCAGGGTGCGCAGCTCGTGCCGGGCCGCCGCCGCGAGCACCCGCACGGCCCGCTCGGCGAGCACCCCCCGCACGTCCGTACCGGCCGAACGCCGTTCCAGCTGCCCGGCGTTGGGCGCGGGCGAGGTCAGGAAGGTGACCGGGAACGGCTGCGCCAGCAGCTCGCCGCGCCCGTCCCGGATCACCGGCACGTCGGGCGAGACGATCACCCGGTGGCTGTACCGGAGGTCGGTCGAGGCCCGGTGCGCCTCGTAGTAGTCCGGCGCCTCCAGCAGGCAGCTGTACAGCAGCGCGCTGCGGCACAGGTCCTCCTCCTGGGCGCGGGCACCGCGCAGGTACCCGCCGCCGGGGTTGCGCGCGGAGGCGAAGTTCAGCACCCCGACCGGCCCGGCCCCGGCCGCGACCAGCCGCCCGGCGGCCTGGACGCTCCCCTCGGCCGTCACCTCGACGCTCCCGCGCGGCCCCGGCCCCGGCTCGCCCGCCGCCACCAGCGCGTCCAGCGCCTGCGGCGGGTACGACACCGTGCCGGCCCGGGCCGCCGTCAACTGCTCCCCCACCCGCACGAGTTCGCCGCCGGCCGTCCGGTAGTCCCCCCGTCCGGCGATCTCCTCGTTCACCCGTGCCACGTCATGCAGTCTGCTGCTCATGCCCCGGACGCTACGGGACTACCGCCACCGCGCGCCACAGGTTATTCTCACTTCCAGAACAACACCTCGGGGGGACGTGCCAGGACGAGGCGTCGGGGGGTATCGGGGGAACGCGAAGGGCCCGCTCCGGGGGACGGAGCGGGCCCTTCGTACGATCAGCGCGGCCGGCGGTCGATCACCGCCGGTGCGGCGTCAGTTCTTCCAGCGCGGCTTGCGGTCGTCGCGGTTGAAGCCGCCACGGTCGCCACCGCGGTCGCGGTCGAAACCGCCGCGGTCACGGTTGAAGCCACCACGGTCGGCCTGCGGACGGCCGCCGGAGCGGTGGTCGTCGCGGCGCGAGAACGGACGGCTGCTGCCGCCGCGCTCGTCGCGGTCCCGGCCGAAGGACGGACGGTCGCCGAAGGAACGGGCCGGACGGTCACCGAAGGAACGGCCGCCGCGGTCGTCGCGGTCGCGGTTGAAGCCGCCACGGTCGCCACCGCGGTCACGGTCGAAGCCACCCGAGCGACGGTCGTCACGGTCACGGCC
>NZ_JBIWNL010000043.1:0-33484 GCF_044767225.1 Kitasatospora sp. NPDC101447 | reverse complement strand
CGGCGAAGCCACCGCGGTCACGGTTGAAGCCGCCACGGTCGCCACCGCGGTCACGGTCGAAGCCGCCCGAGCGACGGTCGTCACGGTCACGGCCGGCGAAGCCACCGCGGTCACGGTTGAAGCCGCCACGGTCGCCACCGCGGTCACGGTCGAAACCGCCCGAGCGACGGTCGTCACGGTCACGGCCGCCGAAGCCACCGGAACGGCGGTCGTCACGGTCGCGGTCCCGGCCGAAGCCGCCGGAGCGGCGGTCGTCGCGGTCCCGGTCGCCACCGCGGTCGCGGTCACGGCCGAAGGCCGGACGCTCGGTGCGCGCCTCGCGGTACGACGGGGTGCGCTCCTCGGCCTGCGGCGCGGCGGGCGCCTCGGCGGCGGCCGGAGCGGCCTCGGCCGCGGCGGACTCGCCGGTCTCCTCGGCGGCCGGCTCCTCGTCCACGATGCCCAGGTCGGCCCGCTCGCGCGCCGCACGGGCGGCCAGGCGGTCGGCCTCCTCGCGCAGCTCGGTGGCGCGGCGCTGCGCGCGCTCCAGCTGGCGGGTCATGTCGGCGATCTCGCGCTCGGCGGCACTGGCGATGTTGGCGGCGCTCTCCGCCTGGACCTCGGTCAGCGAACGGGCACCGGTGATCTTGGCGACCTCGGCGTCGAAGGCGTGGTCCAGGATGTGGCGGCTGGCGTCGACGCCCGCGTCCTCCATCAGGCGGAAGACGCCGCGGCGCTGGTGCGGCAGCACCAGGGTGACGACGGCGCCCGAGCGGCCGGCCCGCGCGGTGCGGCCGGAGCGGTGCAGGTAGTCCTTGTGGTCGCCGGCCGGGTCCACGTTCAGGACCAGGTCGATGCCGTCGACGTGGATGCCGCGGGCGGCGACGTCGGTGGCGACGACGACGTTGGTGTAGCCGTCCTTGAAGTCGCCGAGGACGCGGGTACGGGCGCCCTGGGTCATGCCGCCGTGCAGCGCGTCGGCCTTCACGCCGGCCTCGATCAGCTGCTCGGCGACGCGGTCGGCGCCCATCTGGGTGCGGACGAAGATGATCGTGCGGCCCTTGCGGGCGGCGATCGCGTTGGTGATCGGCGCCTTGTCCTTGGGCTTCACCACGAGGATGTGGTGGGTCATGGTGGTGACGGCGCCGGCCGACGGGTCGACCTCGTGGGTGACCGGGCTCTTCAGGTAGCGCTTCACCAGGGTGTCGATCTCGTTCTCCAGGGTGGCGGAGAACAGCAGGCGCTGGCCGCCGGCCGGCACCTGGTCGAGGATCTCGGTGACCTCGGGCAGGAAGCCCATGTCGGCCATCTGGTCGGCCTCGTCGAGCACGACGGTCTGGACGTCGGCGAGCTTGGCGCTGCCGCGGTTCAGCAGGTCGCGCAGACGGCCCGGGGTGGCGACCAGGATGTCGACGCCACGCTCCAGCGCGTAGATCTGGTTCGACATCGAGGTGCCGCCGCAGACGACCTTGAGCTTGAGGCCGAGCACCGAGCCGAACGGCTCCAGGGCGTCGGCGACCTGCATGGCCAGCTCGCGGGTCGGGACCAGGATCAGGCCGCGCGGGTGCTTGGGCTTGGTGCGCTCGCCGTCGGCGAGGCGGGTCAGCAGCGGCAGGCCGAAGCTGAGGGTCTTGCCGGAGCCGGTGCGGCCACGGCCCAGCACGTCCTTGCCGGCCAGGGCGTCCGGGATGGTCGCGGCCTGGATCGGGAACGGGGTGGTGACGCCGCGCTTGGCGAGGGCACGGACGACGTCGTCGTGCAGGCCCAGGTCGCCGAAGGTGATGGTCGGCTCGGCGGCCGCCTCCTCGGTGGCCTCCACGGCCTCGGCGATCACCTCGTCCGCGGCGGTGTCGAGGGTGTCGGTGGTGTCGGTGACATCGGCGGCGGCCTCGTTCGCGGGCATGGCGAAGCGGGCGTCGTCAACGAGAGACATGCAAAACCTTCCGGAAGTGGCACGCGCCAAAGTCCGGGGTTCTGTTTCACAACCGCCTCTATGCGGTCAGCCACGGATCGCCGGAACGCGCCAAGGGCGCCAGATGGGAATAGGGCGCCAATCAAATGAATCAAACGAACGATCTACCACCATAGAGGACCCTGGGGATCGGAGGCAAATGCCCTGGACAGGACGCTAATGCCCACCGGCACGCGGGCTCGGTGCCGAGGAACCGGAGCTGCCCGACGAGGGCTCCGGGAGCGGCGGCACGGTCACGGGGGGCGAACTGTGCTCCGGCTCCGGAGTGTTCGACGGACGGCTGCTCGGCGTGGCCGACGGCGAGCCCGCCGAACCGCCCGAGCGGCCCTCGCCGGTACCGCCCGCCCCGCCCGTACCGCCGGAGCCCGCCGTGCCGCCGGAGCCGGTCGGCCCGCCGCCGCCCGGGTGCGGCGCCGGGCTGGTGTTCACGCCGCCCGCCGAACCACCCCCCGGCTCGCCGTCGGGCGGCCCCGGCACCGGGACCACCCCGGCCACCGTCCCGGTCGCCCCGGGCAGCACCTCGCCCGGCGCCGAGGTCGTGGGTCCGCCCGGCGCGCTCTCGGCCAGCAGGCCGCCCGGCCGCTCCGGGCGCCCCGACGCACCGCCCGGGTGCCCGGCCCCCGGCGAGGCCGAGGGCCCGCCCGTCGCGCCAGGCCGGCCCGCCGGACCGGCCTGCCCGACCGGTGCCACCCCGCCGTGCCTCTCCTCCGCCGCCGGACCGACCGACATGCAGCCCGTCAGCCCCAGCCCGGCCACCGTCAGCACCGCCGCCGCCCGCACCGCGCGCGAGCGCAGGACCGCCGCGTTCCGTGCCCGCACCGCCCGCACCGCCCGCACCGCCCGAACGGCTCGCACTGCCCGAACCGACCGCACCGACCGCACCGACCGCACCGAAGCCACCGAGGTCCCTCCCTACCGCCCCACCCGGGCCGCCCACTCGCGGCCGCTTTCGGTGCCCAACGCGCGCCCGGCCCGGCGGGACACGGGCGGGGCGGCAGTTGGCCCCACCCGCCCGCCGAGGCGCCGCGTCGGCTGTCGCGTCCGCCGTGGCTCGGCCGGCGCCCCCGGCCGCCGCCTCAGCCCCAGAGGGCCGAGGCCAGCTCCGCCCCCGCGTAGACCGCGGCCAGCCCGGCGGCCACGCTGCCGGCCACGTTCGCCAGCGCGTACCGCCCGGCGCCGGTCTCGGCCAGCCGCAACGTCTCGTACGAGAAGGTCGAGTAGGTGGTCAGCGCACCGCAGAGCCCGGTCCCCAGCAGCAGTTGGACCCGCGAGGACGCCGCGCCGGCCGCCACCGCGCCGGTCACCGTCCCGAGGATCAGGCAGCCGACCACGTTCACCGTGAAGGTGCCCCACGGGAAGACCGAGTCGTGCCGGGACTGCACCGCCCGGTCCGTCAGGTACCGCAGCGGAGCGCCGACCACCGCGCCCGCCACCACCAGCAGCCAGTTCACTCCGCCGACGCTCCCCGGCCCGGCTCCCGGCCCGCGCCACCGCCGGGCCCACCGCCCGTGCCACCGCCCGGACCGCCGTCGCCGCCGCCCGGCCCGCGCCCGGTGTAGGTCACCACCTCGCACCGGTCCAGCAGCACCAGGCCCTCCGCCACCAGCCCGTCCAACTGCGGCAGGAACGCCCGCACCCGCTCCTCCTCGTCCACGATCACCACCGCCACCGGCAGGTCCTCGCTCAGCGACAGCAGCCGCGTGGTGTGCACCAGCGACGACGCCCCGAACCCCTCGATCCCCCGGAACGCGCTCGCCCCGGCCAGCCCGGCCGCCCGCGCCCGGTGCACGACCTCGCTGTACAGCGGGCGGTGGTGCCACCGGTCGCTCTCCCCGACCAGCACCGTCAGCCGCAGCGCCGGCCCGCCCAGCCGGGTCACCGCACACCCCCGCCGGTCGCCGGGCCGCCCCCGGCCGCCCCGCGGCGGACCGCACGGTGGATCAGACGCCTGGTCAGCCCCGCCGCCGCCCACACCGCGACCAGCGCGCCCAGCAGCGTCAGCCCCAGGTACGCCAGCCCCGGCCCGAGCCGGCCCGCCTCCAGCAGCCGCCGGATGTCCACCGCGTACGTCGAGAAGGTGGTGAACCCGCCCAGCACGCCGGTGCCGAAGAACGGCCGCACCAGCGGGTGCGCCTGCCGCCCCTCGGTGATCACCACCAGGAACACCCCGATCACCGCGCAGCCGACCACGTTGACCAGCAGCGTCGTCCACGGGAAGGCCGTCGGCCCGGTCTCCCAGCCGAGGCCGGCCGCGTACCGGGCCACTGCCCCGATCGCCCCGCCGACCGCGACCACCGTCACCGCCGGCCCCTGCCCGCGCAGCACCGGCGGCCGGTGCCGCACCCGCGCCGCGACCGGCGGCGTCCCGGGCGGCTCGCCCACTGTGTCACCCAGAGCGCCCTCCGAGGTCGTCATAGCCCCATCAAACACCGGCGTCCGCCACCTGGCACACCGTCACCCCAGACCCGACAATGATCCGGTGGAGATGACCCGGGAAGAGTTCGAGACGCTGGTCAGCGACGCGCTCGACCAGATTCCCCCGCAGCTCGCGGCCATGATGGACAACGTCGCGATCTTCGTCGAGGACGAACCCGAACCGAGCGACCCCGAGCTCCTCGGCCTCTACGAGGGCACCCCGCTCACCG
This sequence comes from Kitasatospora sp. NPDC101447, assembly GCF_044767225.1. NCBI lineage: Bacteria > Bacillati > Actinomycetota > Actinomycetes > Kitasatosporales > Streptomycetaceae > Kitasatospora > Kitasatospora sp. NPDC101447. Next base: position 28,888 of record NZ_JBIWNL010000043.1, on the reverse strand, counting down.
AACGCGGCGAGTGGTACGCGGGCGTCCTGCCCGACCGCATCCTGATCTACCGCGGCCCGACCCTCCGCCACTGCGAGACCCGCGAGCAGGTGGTCGAGGAGGTCCGCACCACCGTGATCCACGAGGTCGCCCACCACTTCGGCTTCGACGACCACGAGCTCGACGAACTCGGCTGGTCCTGACCCCCTCCGCGGCCCCGCGCCGCACCCGCTCCGCCCCGCCCCGCAGGCCGCCCCACCCGCCCGGCCGAAACCCGTTTTGGCGATCCGCCCGGCATCCCATATGCTTCTCGACGTCCCCGAACGCTGGAAACAGCGGGACAGGCCGCAAGCCCTCATCGTCTAGTGGCCCAGGACGCCGCCCTTTCAAGGCGGTAGCACGGGTTCGAATCCCGTTGGGGGCACGCAGTACCGCATTACCGTAGTAAAGTGCAGTGCCGCAAGACCTTAGTGGTTCGCCACTATCAGGTCCCGTGGAGCAGTTGGTTAGCTCGCCACCCTGTCAAGGTGGAGGTCGCGGGTTCAAGTCCCGTCGGGATCGCTCGTCTCGCAAGAGACGCGCAGTACGGCCAGGTAGCTCAGTTGGTACGAGCGTCCGCCTGAAAAGCGGAAGGTCGCCGGTTCGACCCCGGCCCTGGCCACAACAGGGAAGCCCCCGTAGCGATTTCGCTACGGGGGCTTCGTCGTGCCGGTTGACGCCAACGGCTCCGACTCGCGGCAACTCCAGGCAGCCCAGCCAGGCCCCCCGGAACCCAGGTAACGTGACGCTAATCACAGTCCTTCGACTTCGGTCATGGTGCAGTCACGGCCGTACGTGAAGATCCGGAGCGGCCCCATCCGGGTGATGACGACCCGCGTCGCGGCTTCCCTCTCTTCCGGAGACGGAAGCCCCGGAGGACCACCTCGTACGGATCCGTGTCCTCCGGCTCCGGCGCACCCTCCAACACACCAGCTCCACCGAATGCTCGCCAGCCCAGAAGGACGCACGAACGGCAGCGGCTCGCCCATGTTCTCCATCACCCCGCTGCCCGGCGAGACGCTGAGCGAGCGGACCAGCTGCCCGTCCTCCCAGACCGCGAAGGCCAGGAAGTCCACCACGCTGTGCATCCAGTGCACGACCAGTCGGCGTCCCGCGCTCGCGTTGGTCGGGTTGCCGCGGCATTCGCGAGGGGTAGTCGCTATCCCAGTGCCGATCGCAGACGATGTCGAGGTAAGCGGTCCCGTCCGGCGGGTACGCCATGTCGCCGAGCTCGCAGCTGGCCGTCCCCGTGACCTCCCGGCCGGGGTAGAGGCGGCCGGGCAGCTCCGCCGTCCGCTCCGGATTCGCTTCCGCCAGCAGCGCAGCGGGCTGGACGAAGCAGTGTCCATTTAGACGAGCAGCCCAACCTTGGCTCCCACGGATCGGTTCCTCTCCAGATTGGTGAACCTAGGCCCGCGGTCTCCCGGACGATGTGCGGGGAACGCCAAGGTCGAGCCGCACGGTGATGCAGGTGTGGCGGAGGTCGTGGAAGCGGAGGTCGGCAGGCCGAGGCGCCCGCGGACCGTGTGCCAGCCAATCGATGCCGACGGCGGCCCGCTCGACGGCCTGGCATCTCAGCTGACAGCGGTCCAGCCCCACGGGCGTGGACCGTTCCGCCCTTGCAAGCAGGCGAGACGGTAATGAGCTTCCGCCCGGTGTCGAGCCGGATCAGCTGCCGCGTGTTGGAGAGCGAAGCAGGTAACCCGGAGCTCACGGATACTCCGCAGCACCGGGTAGCCGGCCCAGGTCATCACGTCGGCACCGTACGCCTCGCAGAAGGCGGTGTACTCCCTGTCCGAAACCGAGCCGAAGGTGCCGAAGCCGACGGCGGTAGCGGTCAGGTCCCACTCGGGAGGCCCGAGGGAGGTTCGCTCGAAGTCGAGCAGGTAGGTGGTGGTCGGTGTGACCGCCACGTTGCCGCCCCACGCATCACCGTGAATGACGCTCGCTGGCAGGCCGGGCGGGAGGCTCAGCCACGCCGCCTGGAGCTCTGCCAGGCGGTCCCGCAGCCACTGCCGCTGTGCGTCGTCGAGGGTGGCGGCCCCGTCGATCCTGGTGGCCACCCGAACGAACGGGTCGAGCCGGCCCAACGGGAAATCAGGAACGGCAAGCTCGTGAACACGCCGTAGGAGCGGCGCGATGTCGGCAGCGGTTCCTGGCCGGTGCTTGGGCAACTCGTGCCAGAAGGTCACGGGGTTGCTTTCCACATCCACTGGCTCCCGCAGGTGCTCGAGCGGACGAACCGCAGGAACCCCGCAGTCGCGCAGCCAGCGTGCGACCGCCAGTTCGCGTCCGGCGGCAGCCGACTGCCCGGGGCGGCTGATGCGAGCCACGATCCCCAGCGGCAATCGCCACAGCGCGTTCTCCCCGATCCGGATCGGCTCGGCTCCCGCTGCGGTAAGGCACACCGTGGCGCACGCCTTGAGCAGTAGGGAGTGGGACTCCTCGATGTTGCTCACGCTGCCACCGTAGCGGCGATCTGTTCCCGCAGGTCCCGGATGTCGCCGAGGTTGCGGTGGCGATGGGCGACCCGACCGAGTTCAGCCAGCTCGTGGTTGGCACGCAGCGAGCGGAGGTCGCCGACCTCCGCGAGGGCGCTCCGGCCCTCGGCCAAAGCCTGCTCAGGGTCACCGGCGGCCATCTGGAGCGTGGCGAGCTTGGTTCGGGAGAACGCGCGGGATCTGGCGAATCCGTCGCCGTGGCCGTCGACCGCTGCCTGGAGTCGCCGGAGAGCTTCCTGCAGCGGATGGCCGGCGAGGGCGAGGTCGAACAGGGCGTGGCCAGTGTCGCCGTGGTGCTGGGCGCCGTCGTAATACGCCATCCACGGCCCTTCGGCGGCCGGGGTGATCGAGGTGAACGAGTCGTCGGACGCGCCGATCGCGACCAGGGTCTGCTGAGCTCGACCCATCTTCGCCAGGGCCCGCGCGCGAGCGTTGTGGAGCATGGACTGCTCCGCGGGGGAGAGTCGGTCAGCGCGGGCCAGGCCGAGCTCGGCGAAGGTGAGACCGGCGTCGGGGTCACCACGCCAGATGGCCTGGCGGGAGCGGAGGTTGTACGAGATGGCGCGTAGCGGCCAGTTGTCCACTTCCTCCGCGCACGACGTGGCGAAGGCGAAGAGCCGGTGGGCGTCTTCGTGGGCGAAGGCGTCGAAGGCCGAGGCGCCGACCACGGTCGCCAGACGGCTGACGGCTCCGAACAGTTCAGCCCGCAACGGAGCGGGACAGCGACTCTTCAGGAGACCGGCTGCCCAGCGCAGTTGGGCGAGCGCCGTGTCACGGACGACGCCGGCACCGCCGTAGAGGTTGTCCCAGCTGCGCAGTGTGGTCGCTGCGGTGCGGATCTGCTCGACGTCGGCGGGCCGGACAACTGCGGGTACCGCGGCGGCCGGGGTGGAGGTCAGGAGCTGGGCCAGAGGGCCGGCGGCGAGAGCTGCACTCGTCACGGTAAGGAAGTCGCGTCGTTCCACGGGGTCGGACTCATTCCACTCGGAGGCTGGCGGTGGCATTTCCAGCGTGCCCCCGAGCACCTCCCTTTGGGGAGGCTTGACGGCCCCGTTGCGCCGTTTGTCCATTACCTCTGAGCGGTTGTCCAATTCAGCCGCGGCCAGCACGACGCTTCGCGCGAGCACTCCGCCGGTGTCCAAGACCACGTCTAACGCCTGGGCGTGGTGGAGCTTGCAGGGCCGCTCCGCCCGCTCGATCTTGCTGATCAGGTCCCCACTCAGGTGGACCAACTGCCCGAGCCTGTCCTGGCTCAGCCCCCTGAGCTTCCGCCAGTACTGAAGTTCCGCACCGAACCAGTGGGCCGCAGACCGGGTGGGGTCCAGAGGCTTAAGTGGTCGCGGCACTTGCTCCCCCAGGGCGTCTCTTGTGGACAGCGGTCGCTGTCCGAATGCCGGTACTGGTCGGGCCGTTCACCGGCAGGGCTGAATGTTTCCGAGCGCTAAGCGCCCATTACACACCGCTACGAGCCTGACGTGCAGGTGTTCGGCACAACTACGCGCCGAAGCCCCCGCGAGCTGCCGCCGTAGCCGGACCGACGGAAGAGGAGATCGCCATGCAGCGAGTCAGCACGACCGTGCAGAACAGCAGCATCACCATCGAGACCGGGCGTCCGCTCCCCACCGATCTCGTCCTGCTGGAACGCAAGGGACTCGGGCACCCCGACACCCTCGCCGACCACCTGGCCGAGGAGCTCTCCCGCGCGTACAGCCGCTACACGCTCGACCGCTTCGGCGCCGTGCTCCACCACAACTTCGACAAGCTCGCCCTGCTCGGCGGCTCCTGCGAGGTCCGCTACGGCGCCGGCCGGATGACGGCTCCGGTGAAGGTACTGGTCAACGGCCGGGCCGCGTACGCCTGCGGCGGCGAGGACATCCCGGTGCGGGAGTTGGTCGAGCAGGCCGTCCTGGCCTTCTTCAACGACCGGCTACCCGAGCTCGCCGGTCACCTCGACCTGGTCTTCAACATCACCAGTAACCCCAGCCCCGGCGCGGTGGTCACCGACGAGAGCGGCACGGACCGGTCGCGCTGGTTCGCTCCCCGCTCGGTGGACGACCTGCGCGAGCGCCACACCCTCATCGCCAACGACACCTCGCTCGGCACCGGCTGGGCCCCGATGGCCCCGTTCGAGCAGTTCGCCCACGCGCTCGTCAACCACCTCTCCGGCGTCAGCGAGTTCACCCTGGCGAACCCCTGGTGCGGCTCCGACGTGAAGCTGATGGGGCACTTCGACGGCGCCAAGGCCGAGGCCATCCTGTGCGTCCCGCAGAAGTCCGAGCACGTGCCCGACCGGGCCGCGTACCTCGCCAACAAGGAGGAGGTCCTGGCCGAGTGCGCCCGGTTCGCCGAGCAGCACCTCCCCGGCATCGAGATCACCTTCCTCCTCAACGCCCGCGACGTCCCCGAGAAGGACGAGCTCTACCTGACCTACACCGGCAGCTCCATCGAGTCGGGCGACGAAGGCGTCGTCGGCCGAGGCAACCGCGTCAACGGCCTCATCACCCCGCTCCGCCCGATGAACCTGGAAGGGGCCAGCGGCAAGAACCCCGTCTACCACGTCGGGAAGCTCTACAACCTCGCGGCCACCCGCCTCGCCCAGCGCCTGTACGACGAGACCGGCAGCTACGCCGAGGTCCACCTCGTCAGCGCGACCGGCCAGCGGCTCGACCAGCCCTGGAAGGTCCTGGTCCGGCTCGCGGCCGAGGACCCGGAGATCGAGAAGGTACAGGCCCAGGTCGCCTTGGCCCTCGGGGGCTTCCCGGAGCTCACCGCCGAGCTGGTCCACCACGGCGTCCGGCTCAGCTGATGCACACCGGATCGCCCACGCTCCTGCCCCCGCGCAGCGCTTGGCAGCGGCTCCGGGAGCACTACGGTCCGGAGGTGCACGGGTGGCTGGCCCGTGCCCCTGAGGTCTTCAACGAAGTGGCCCGCCGCTGGCAGTTGAGCCTCGACAGCTACCACGATGCCGGCCACGCCTCTCTGTTGATGGTGGCGCGCGAGCGAACCAGCGGGCGCGAGGTCCTGTTGAAGGCATGGCCCGACCACAGCCGTTACCGCAACGAGATGATCGCGCTGGGGATCTGGGCGGCCGGGCCGGCCGTCAGGGTGCTCGAGCACGCGGACGACCTCGGCATCGCCGCCCTGGAGATGGTGGCAGCCGTACCCGGCGGTTCCGTCGGACCGGAGATGCACGAGTACGAGGCGGTGGCCACCGCTCTGCGGCAACTGCATCGCCTTGGCCGGGGCGCGAACACCGCAGCGGCAGCACTTCCCAACCTCCACGACTTCCTCGAATGCGAGTTGGTCCCGCGCGTGCGCCGTCGCCTGGCGGCGCAACGCCCCCAGCTGGAGGTCGACTGGGCGAGGCTCGGTGAGCGCTTGGTCACCGGACTGCGCCCGGACGCGGCACGGGCATCGGTTCTTCACGCGGACGTCTACCGCGATAACGTCCTCTTCGACGACCGACGGAAGCCAGTCCTGGCGGACCCCCTGCCGATGGTCGGCGACGAGGTCTTCGACTGGGCGTTCTGGACCGTCTACTACAACCTGGGCACCCACACCCGGGACCGCTTCGAGATCGCCGTCACCACCGCCGGCCTCGACCCGCGGCGGCTACGCCACTGGAGCCTCGCGCTCTGCGTGGACGGGCTCCTCTACTACCGCGAGCTGGGAGACCACCGCGCCTCCGTGATGGAGCGGGTGATCGCAGGGCTGGCCGGCGACCTGGATCTCACTGCGGTGCCGGAGAAGGACGGCCAGACGTGACCACCTACCTCCTGCGCCATTCCAGTACCCACTACAGCGCGGCTCACCGGGTCAACGGCGACCCGACTGTCGATCTTCCGCTGGATCCGGCAGGACGCGTCGCCTGCCGGACCGGTAGCGGCGTGATCACTGCCGTTCAACCGAAGATCTGGCTCACCTCGGCGTTCGCCCGGACGGGTGAGACGGCACGCCTGCTGATGGGCGATGCCGATCAGCCCGTCAGGGTCGAGCCCGCCCTCAATGAAGTCGACTACGGGCAGTTCGAAGGCGGGCCCTTCACGGAGTACGCGCGCTGGCTCGTCGCCGCCGGACCATGGGAGAACCCGCCCGGGGCCGCCGAGTCCCAGCGCGAGGCCATCCGCAGAATGCTTGCCGGCCTCCGGAGCGCACTCCAGCTGCCCTCGCCTCGGACGGTCGTCGCGCACGGCTTGCTGGCCTCCGTGCTGCGGTGGCACAGACAGACCTCGCGCGACGCCCCCGGGCGGGCCATGCCGATCTTCTTCGACGAGGTGCCCTGCCTGTACCTGGTCAGGATCGAGGACCGCGAACTCGAAGACCTCACCGCGTCCCTGCTCGAACTCCTGGACGCGGAGGAACAGGAGACCGCCGCAGCGGGCGGATGGTCATCGCGGCTAGAAGACCAGCGCACGCTTGCTACCTTCGATGGACCATCTGTCCAGCTGGAGGAGACGAACTCCCATGCATGATCCCCGCGCCCTCATCGAGATGGGCTCCGAGGCGGTCCGCCGCCTCGCCCGCCGCGGCTACACCCTGGATCTCTCTGCGTTGGAGTCTCTTCAGTCCAGCCGATCCCAGCTCATCACTCGCGTGGACGAGCTGCGGGCCGAGTCGAAGCGAGTCGCCCAGGAGGTCCAGCAGGCGGCCCGCCAGGGCGGCGACACCGAGACGCTGAAAGACCGGGCCCGCGACCTCAAGGAAGAGATCCGTTCCGCCGAGGCGGAGCAGGAGCAGGTGCAGCAGGAGTTGCGCGACTTCCTGCTGACCATTCCCAACCTGCCGCTCGACAGCACCCCCGAGGGCGACTCGGACGAGCACGCCGTCGAGATCCGTCGCGTCGGCGCCCCGCCGTCCTTCTCCTTCGAACCGAAGGACCATGTGGACCTCGGCGAGGCCCTCGGCATCCTCGACTTCGCCCGTGCCAGCAAGCTCTCCGGATCCCGGTTCAGCGTCTCGCGCGGTGCCGGCGCCGCCATCGAGCGCGCCCTGGCGACGCTCTTCCTGGACCTGCACACCAAGCGGCACGGCTACGTCGAGCACGCGGTCCCGTACCTCGTCACCCGGCAGACCATGACCGGCACCGGCCAGCTCCCGAAGTTCGAGGAGGATCTCTTCGCCACCGGCATGGGCGAGCGCGAGCTCTTCCTGATCCCGACCGCCGAGGTCCCGCTCACCAACCTGTACGCGGACGAGATCATCCCGCCCGCCGAACTCCCCCTGGCCCTCACCGCGCACACCCCGTGCTTCCGCTCGGAGGCCGGCTCCTACGGCCGTGACACTCGCGGCATCCTGCGCCAGCACCAGTTCTCCAAGGTCGAGATGGTCCGCATCTGCGACCCCGAGGACTCCCAGGCCGAGCTGGAGAAGATGCTCAGCCACGCCGAAGCCTGCCTCAAGGAGCTGGGACTGGCCTACCGCGTCGTCCAGCTCGCCGCCGGCGACCTCGGCTTCTCCGCCCAGATCACCTACGACATCGAGGTCTGGCTGCCCAGCCAGCAGACCTACCGGGAGATCTCCTCCGTCTCGGACTGCGGCTCCTTCCAGGCCCGCCGCGCGGGCATCCGCACCCGTGACGAGCACGGCAAGACCAAGCCCGTCGCCACCCTCAACGGCTCCGGACTGCCCATCGGCCGCACCCTGGCCGCGCTTCTCGAACAGTGCCAGCAGCAGGACGGCTCCATCGTCCTGCCCGAGGCCCTGGTGCCCTACCTCGGATTCCGCCGGATCTCGGCGGACGGAACAACGGAGGCATAAGTGTTAGTCGGCATCTGCGACTTCCCCAGCAGCTACACCTTCCCGCCCGTCGGCTACGGCGGGATCGAACGCTGGCTCTGGGCAGTGGCGGAAGGCGCCCGAGCCGCAGGCGCCGACGTACACCTCCTCGGCCCCGGCTGGAGGACCGACCTCGGATCGGACTGGACCACCCGTCCGATCCGCCTCGAAGACCTCCGGCCGGGTACCCGGCAGACTCGTGACCTGCGTTCCACCGGCTACGACCTGCTCGTAGTCGGACACGAGTACCCGTCGCTCCCCGGGTGGCGTCGGGTCTGGGCCGATCTCGACTGCGACGTCGCGACCTTCCAGCACTCGCCGGTCTTCCGGCACGCCGCCGACGCCTTCGACGCGAAGCGCTCCCGGCTTTACTGCTACTCGCCCGAGATGGCGGGGCTGTACGCCGCCCACGCACCGGTGCTGGAGCACGCGGTCCACCTCGGGCTCGGTGAAGCCGAACCTCCCGCCCGGCCCGGCCGCGACCTCGTCTGGCTCGGCCGGATCGACGAGGAGAAGTCGCCGCACCTCGCGGTGCGCGCGGCTCAACTGCTCGGTCGGCGGATACACATCGTCGGACCTGTCTTCGACAACGACTACGTGCGACGTCACCAGGCACTCTTCGCGGCTGACCACGTCAGCTGGGTCGGCGAGGTCGGAGGGGCGGCCAAGACGGCCGCGTTCTCCGACGCCTCGGTCTACGTCTACACCTGCTCACGAAGCTACGTGGAGGCCGGCGCCGCCGTTTTCGGGGAGTCCCTGCGTGCCGGTACGCCCGTCGCCGCGCTCTGCTGGCGAGACGGCACTTGCGCGGAGGCGGCTCTGTGCGAGACCACCGGAGCCGTTGCCAGAGTCGATCCTGAGCACGACGACGAGGACGCGGCCCTGGCGCTTGCCACTGCGATCGAGCAGTGCCTGGAACTGGACGCGCCGACCGTGCAGGACATCGGCCTGAACAGGTTCGACCCCGAGCGACACTTCCGCGCCCTGGCGACCAGGCCGTGCTGACCGCGGACCCACCGTCGAGGCCGCTCGATCTCCTGAGCGACCGCCTCGGGCTCGGCACGCAGTGGGAGATTGAGCACGACGCCAACGGCCGCTTCGAGATCCGCCACCGCGACCGGGGGACGCCGTACCGGCCGGCCAGTCGACCGCTCCAGTGGGCCGGTCTGCTGCAGCAGTTGGAGAGCGGCTTCCGCGCGGCCGGCGTAGCCCGTGCGAGACCGCTGCCCATGCGGTGGGGCCGGGACACCGAGTTGACGATCTCCGCCGTCCAGGCAGTCGACCCCCTCCTCAAGGACGGCAAGCCGTACGTCTTCCGCCGGGGCTACCTGCCCCAGCCGGTCGTCCGGCTGACCGGCGAGCGGGACCACGTTGGCGCCCTGAGGGAGGGATTCCTCACCTCGTTCGTCAACGTCTCGCGCATCGAACCCGTCACTCGGACAGCCGAGTTCACCGGGATCTTCGACCACTGGCTCACACTGCTGTCCGGCATCGGCCTCCACGCCAGACACCTCACCATCCACAGCCGCAACGCCGTCTGGCAACGCCGCGAAGTCTGCGGCCTGACGGTGCACTTCCGGCACCTGGACCTTCCCATCGGTGACATCGTCCTGCTCTGGAACGCTGCGGATCCCAGCTGCATGGCGGTGGACCTGGGCTCCGGCCTTGAGCGCCTGGCCTGGGCCCGCACCCGTCGCCCATGGTGGGAGCTGGCCTTCGGCCGCTTCGCGACGTCCGGTGTGGCCGCCGACGTGCTCGACGCCGTTCGAACCGCGACCCTGCTCGTCGGTAACGGCATCGCCCCTGCGGCACGAGGGGCCGGCGGTGTACTCCGCCGCATCCTTTCTGCCATCCCCGTCGACGCCGCACCGCTTGGAGTCAGCGCCCTGGTTCGGGCAAGCCACGGATTCTGGAGCCTCACCTCACCGATGGCCCTGCCGTGGCCCGAGGTCGCCTTCGTCATCGAGCGCGAGCTCCACCGCCGCGACGTCACCTTTTCCAGCCCTCTCCCGGTACGTCGGTCGAGCTGGAGCGACAGCACATGAGGCCCCACGTAACCGGAACCCGCCCGCCGAGTTCCGACTCCGCTTCGCCTGGACGACCGGGTTCTGCTTCAAGTGCGAGGAAGTCACCCAAGTCGCCGAGTTGGGCACACTCACCGTCGAAGGCGAGACAGTCACACTCGCGGCCTGTCACCTCTGCGCCTGGCAGCTGGAACGGCAGCACTACCACGCCCGCCAAGCCCACCTCCGCGCCCAGCTCGCCGGTGCGTGGGCCGACGCTACGAGACGGGCAGCAGCCTGCATGTGAGGAGGGGGCATGCAGCCGAGGCCCAACAGCACGCCGCGCCAGGGCTGCGCCTCCCCGGCATACGCTCATCACGGGCTGGGACGTTCGGCGTCCAACCTGACGGGTCGTCGCTTACGCGCGAAGGAGCTGCTGACTGTGGCAGGCAGAGGACAGGGTTCCGACCGCGGCTCGGAGAGCCAGTCGGACTACGTCGGCCGCTTTCGGGCGGGGCGGCTGGCGGACAACCGACCGCAGTCGCTGGACACATGGCGCGTGACGATGGCTTCCCCGGACGTTGCCGCAGGTGTCGCGAGCCTGCTTGGCAGTGAGCCCGTGGAGTGGGAGACGACGGCCGAGGATTCCTTGGAGGTGCTGACCGACTACGACGCGGTGCGGATCACCGTTGAAGGACCATCCGCAGTCCAGGCCCGCATGCTGCTCTTCAGCTACAAGGGCCAGGTACTCCATGACTGCGACGGCGCCCGGTACCTCGCACCGGAGGCGGACGCCGGCAAGCCGTGCGGGTGTCCGGAAAGCATCGAGGAACGGAGGCTGGCGGCGAAGTCCGGTCGAGGCCCCCTGCCCAGCATCGGCATCGCCTTCAAGCTCGCCGAGAAGCCGGCACTCGGGCTCTTCCGCTTCGTGAGCAGTTCCTGGGAGCTGGCCAAGACGGTTGCCGACTTTCAGCGTGCCCTGACCGAGACCGATGGCCCCACGACGTGCGACCTCGTGCTTGAGCTGGTGGAACTCACCACCGCGTCCGGTGTAGCCGTTCGCTACCGGAAACCGGTGGTCCGCGCACTGGGTGATCCGGCGACACCCCCTCCTCGCGCCGTCGTGAGACCCACCAGGCTGTCGTCGCCTCTGCCACCCGAGTCAGTGGGCCCGCCCGCCCGGTCTTCCAAGCCGCTCACGCGGTCCGGCCGCCCGGAGCCTGCGGCAGCGCGTCGAAGCCTGCGCCCCAACGCGAGGGAACCCGAATCCGTGAGTGGCGCCGAACCCACGTGCACCCTTGACGCACCCGAGGCCGTTGCCCAGCCACGCACCGCCGCCGGCGTGCTGTTTTTCGACGAGGCTGACCGCGTGCTCTTGGTGAAGCCCACGTACAAGCCGGGCTGGGAGATCCCGGGCGGCTACCTCCACCCCAGCGAGACCCCGGCCGAGGGCGCGGCCCGGGAGGTCAAGGGGGAGCTCGGCATCACCCCGCCGATCGGCCGCCTCCTCGTCGCCGACTGGGCGCCCCACCCCACCGAGGGCGACAAGCTCCTCTTCGTCTTCGACGGCGGCGTCCTCCCGGCCGACGAGCTCGACAGCATCACCGTCGACCAGGTGGAGATCGGCGAGTACGCCTTCCACACGATCGACCAGCTCGACGCACTCCTCATCCCGCGCCTCGCCCGCCGCGTCCACGCCGCCTGTGTCGCCAGGAGGCGATCCGAAACCGCCTACCTGGAGCACGGATCGACTCGTCCCTAAGCAGAGGCGCGATGGGTATCGCAGATCCTGTCCTGTGGCACCACCTTGATCGTTCCCTCTCCAACCAGCCTCAAGGCTCCTACACTTAGCGCCAGCACGTCACAACAGAGCGACAGCAGGCCAGGCGCCACGAGGACGGAGTAGCCGGGGGACATGGACGAGCAACTGCGGAAACTGGCCAAGTCCTCACCGAATTTCGGCGTTCTTTACCAGCTCAAGCCCCTGCTCGCGCTGTACGGCGCCTTGGCAGAGGCGACGGTCTTCATGAATCCGAACTCCTCGCTCGTCCAGGCCGGGCAGTTCGGCGAGGTCCTGACCGAAGAGTTAATCACTCGCGTCGGCATGCGAGTCGCGAGCAACAAGCAGTTTGACCGGCTGAACGCCCTGACTCGCGCAGGCGTCCTGGTCCCCGAGATCCGCGACGACTTCGATCAGCTCCGCCTGGACCGGAACCAGGCTGCCCACGCCCATCTCTTCGACACCGCGCGTGCGCTGGCCGCCGTGCGGGTCTGCTACAAGCTCGGCCTGTGGTTCCACGACGCGATTTCAGGCCGCCGTACCGTGGCCGAGTTCGTACCACCTGAGCTTACGGGCATCACCGACCCCGCCGAGCTTGCCAAGTTGAACGAGGCACTCACCGGTCACCGGCAGGCCCTCACTCATGCCCGCATCCGCCTCGTGGAATCCGCCACCGCGCTGGAGGCAGAACGCAAGGCCCGGGCCGAGGCAGAGAGCCTCATCGCGAGCGCGAGTACGAATCACGCTGCGCTCCAGGCGCGGATCGACGAACTCAACGCCCAGCTCGAAGCGTTGCGCACAGCCCAGAAGGCTGACTTCGAGGACGCACAGAGGACGCCTCGAACCCTGGACCCGGCCGCACGCGACGCGATCGTCCATCGCGCTCAGCGGCCCGCACCGCTGAACGAGGTGCAGGCTCGCGAGCAGATCGACCAGTGGCTCGCTGCCGCAGGTTGGGTGGTCCAGGACCGCAGCGACATCAACCCGAAGGCCGGCCAAGGCGTCGCAGTGCGCGAGTTCACGCTTGCCAACGGTCGCGCCGACTACGTGCTGTACGTCGACGGGTGCATCGTCGGCGTCATCGAGGCTAAGCGGGAAGGGACCCACCTGGCCAGCGCGGTTGCCCAGAACGACCGGTACGCCGGCGGCGTCCTGAAGGAACACCGTCTTGCGGTCTGGCGCGAGGATGAGCCTTTCGCGTTCCGCTACGCCACCACCGGTACCGAGACGTACTTCATCAACCGGCTCGACCCCGACGCACGCTCCCGAGAGGTATTCACCTTCCACCGTCCCGAGACCATCTCCGCCTGGATGCGGCGAGCCGACGACTACCCGGAGGTACAGACCTTCCGCGCGGCCCTGCGCCAGATGCCAGCCCTGCAGCGTAATGGCCTGCGCCCGGCCCAGTTCGAGGCGATCGACAACCTGGAAGACTCGCTCGCACTCGACAAGCCGCGTGCGCTCATCCAGATGGCGACCGGCGCCGGCAAAACCTACACCGCCGTATCCGAGGCCTATCGACTGCTCAAGCACGCACGAGCTCGGCGGGTGCTGTTCCTGGTGGATCGCAACAACCTGGGTAAGCAGGCTCTGGACGAGTTCCGGAAGTTCACCACCCCGGACGACGGCCGCAAGTTCTCCGACATTTACAACGTGGAACGCCTTGGCGCGGCTGGCTTGCAGGACCACGCGTCGGTCGTGGTCTGCACCATCCAGAAGATGCACCGCCTGCTTACCAACCAGCCGCTACTCGACGAGGACCCGGCCGACGACCTGAACGACGACAAGGCGTACGAGCAGTCGTACGCGGCCGAGCGGCCCGTCGAGGTCGGCTACAACCAAAAGGTGCCGATCGAGTCCTTCGACCTGATCATCGTGGACGAGTGTCACCGCTCGATCTACGGCCTGTGGCGCGGGGTTCTGGAGTACTTTGACGCCCACTTGGTAGGGCTCACCGCAACACCGACACTGCAGACCCTCGGCTTCTTCGGCCGGAACCTGGTCTCCGAGTACACCTACCCGCAGGCCGTCGCAGACGGTGTGAACGTCGACTTCGACGTCGTACGCATTCGCACGGATCTGCGTGAGAACGGCGGCGCGACGATAGAGCAGGGAACGACGGTCAAGATCCGGGACCGCAAGACTCGCTATCAGCGTTATCAGGAGCTGGAGGACGATTTCACCTACACCACCACGCAGATCGGGCGCTCGGTAGAGACCGTCGACGAGATCCGCGCTGTCCTCGCAACCTTCCGCGACAACTGGCAAAACTGGTTCCCCGGCCGCAAGGAAGTCCCCAAGACACTGATCTTCGCAGTCGGTGAGGACCATGCCGAGGGGGTCCTCGCTCAAGTCAAGGAGGTCTTCGGCCGTGGCGACGACTTCGCGAAGAAGATCACTTACAAGAGCCGCCAGGCCGGCGAGGACCCCGACGAGCTGATCCGCGACCTGCGGACATCCCCACGTCTGCGGGTCGCCGTCACCGTCGACATGATCGCCACAGGTACGGACGTCAAAGCCCTGGAGTGTGTGATCTTCCTGCGCGAGGTGCGGAGTGCGGTCCTCTTCGAACAGATGAAGGGGCGCGGTGCCCGCACTATCGATGCGACCGAGCTACGCGAGGTGACCCCCGATGGGGACGAGCGGGTACGCAAGGACCGTTTCGTCCTTGTGGATGCGGTGGGTGTCACCGACTCCCCGCTCGTCGACGCCCGCCCTCTTGTTCCGGCCGGAGAGCGCCAGATCTCACTGACCAAGCTCCTCAGCAAGACCGGCACGATGTCGATCAGTGCCTCCGAGGCGGAGATCCTCGCTGGCCGGTTGGCCCGCCTCAACCAGCAGCTCAACGAAGGCGAGCGCGAGCAGCTCACCCGGGCCGCCGGTGGCCGCACACTTTCCGAGATCGCGGGTGCCATCGTCAAGGCCGTCGACCCCGACCGCCAGGATCGTGCGAGGTCGGAGGGCGGTGATAAGGCGGCACATGCCTTGGTGGTGGCAGCCGTCGCCCCGCTCACGACCAACCCAGACCTGCGGAAGCGGATCATCGAGATCCGCCGTGACAAGGACTACGTGATGGACGAGACCACCGCGGTCTCGATCACCGACGTCCGCGCGATTCCCCGAGAGGAACGGGCACGCGAGGAGGTCGACCGTTGGAGCCGCCTGCTCAAGGAACAGCGCGACCAGATCGCCGCCGTCTCCGTCGCGCTGTCCAGCCCGCGCTCGGTCGGCCCCACCGAGGCGTACGCGGCCCTGAAGGAGCTCGCTGACCAAATCCGCCGCCCCGACTTCGCCTGGACCCCGCAAGTCCTGTGGGCCTACTACGAGGACCTCGGCCACGCCCGCCAACAGTCTGGGAAGCACGCAGGCGTCCCCGACCTGATCTCGCTCATCCGGTACGAGCTCGGGGTGGATTCGGAGCTCAAGCCCTACCGTGAGACCGTAGACGAGCGCTTCGAGGGCTGGCTACTGCGGCAACGGCAAGCGGGTGCGGAGTTCACGGACGAGCAACTGTGGTGGCTGAAGGCCATCCGCAACGTCGTCGCCAGCGACGTCGGCATCGCTCCCGCAGACTTTCGAGCCGAACCGTTCGTGGGCCACGGCGGCGGCCGAGGACTCGCCATGGCTTTCCCGGGGCGCGACCCGCATGACCTCCTGAACGAGCTGAATCGAGAACTGGCTTGAGCAAGACCGAACTTCCGCCAGGATGGGTATGGGCTCGCCTCGGTGACCTCGGCACCGAGCAGCGCAACGCAGTTCGCCCACAGTCCGGCGCCAAGTATGAGCTCTGGAGCGTTCCCTCCTTCGCAACCGGGAGTCCTGAGCGCTTGGATGGTTCGGAAATCGGCAGCGTCAAGCTCGCAACACAGCCGAATGACATCCTTATCTGCAAGATAAACCCGCGAATTAACCGGGTATGGCGGACTTCTGGTGGTAGACCTGACCACATCCAGGTCGCATCGCCCGAATGGCTGGTGCTACGGCTCCCTGAGTCTGCACGTGACCCGCTTGCGACATACCTTCAGTTCTACCTCTCGTCTCCGACGTTTCGGTCGTGGATCACCTTGGCCGCATCGGGGGCCACGGGCAGCCACACCCGGGCGAAGGCAAGGCAAATCCTCGACCAGTTGATTCCGCTGCCTCCATTGCAAGAGCAGAGACGAATTGTCGAGACTCTCGAAGATCACCTTTCCCGCCTTGAAGTGGCCGACAGCGCCCTGGCTCACGCGAAACTGCTGATCCCCCTACAGACGCGGTCCCTCTTCACTTCTGCGACAGAGGGCCGCGACTTCTCAACTCCCGTCGATCCGGTGCCAGATTTCCGAGAGCTTCGTCAGAAAATCTGGGAGACTACCAATGGAAGCAAGAAGTACAAGACGCCTGTAGCTCCAGATGAGTCGACCAGTCCGGTAACCCCGAACGGCTGGCAGGTCTTCAGCCTAGAAGAGCTTACTGACCCAACTCGACTGATCCGGTATGGAATTCTGATGCCAAAGGTGAGGGAAGGAGGGAGCGTCCCGTATGTCGAGGTGAAAGACCTGACTGGCGGCACTCTACACGGCAAGAAGTTGCACCTCACAAGCAAAGCGCTGGACGAGAAATTTGCAGGGGCAAGAATTCGCCATGGCGATGTCTTGCTTGCAGTTCGAGGCTCATATGATCGATCCGCCGTCGTGCCGTCATCGCTGAACTCGGCAAATGTAAGTCGCGACGTGGCTCGGATTTCACCATTGCCTGGACTCGATGCCGAATATCTGCACCTATACCTCCAAAGCAGATTTGCCCAGCAATATTTGAAAAGTCACGCCCGGGGCGTCGCCGTGAAGGGGGTGAATATTGCTGCGATTCGAGCGATGCCGGTCGCAGTGCCACCTCCATCTACACAGAGAAAGATCGTTGAAGATCTTCAGCAGAAGCAGACAGCAATTGATGCAGCCGTCGCGGCGGTGACTAACTCAGCCATAAGGAGCTCTTTGCTTCGCCAATCGATCCTTGCGCGGGCATTCACTGGACAGCTGGTATCACAGGACCCGGACGACGAGCACGCCTCCGTGGCTTTCGACCGAATCCGCGCTGAACACTCCAGCACGGGCGACAAAGCGAAGACCACGCGGATGCGTCGATCGCGTCAGGCAGAAGTCTCCGCTACGTCCACCCTCGCCCCGCCGCCGGCACCATCCGTTGCCCCAGCATCTAACCTCAGCACGACCGTACAGCAGGAGTTCGAGTTCTGATGAGCACCACTGAAGCCGCCCCCACCAAGGCGGTCGCGCAGACCAACTCGCTCGTCGCTAAACTCTGGAACTACTGCAACGTCTTGCGCGACAATGGCCTGTCAACCATTGAGTACGTTGAGCAGCTCTCTTACTTGCTCTTCCTCAAGATGGCCGACGAATTTGCTGCAGACCCGTTCGCCTATGAGGCCGCCGACCCGATCGTTCCGCCCGGTTTCGACTGGAAGTCACTTGCATCCAAGCGCGGCGAGGAATTGGAGGCACATTACCGCAAGCTACTTGCTGAACTTGGCAGGCGCCCTGGCACGACCCTGGGCACCGTCTTTGCAAAGGCCCAGAACCGGATCACTGAGCCAGCACTCCTTGAGAAGCTGGTTGTCGACCTCATTGGTAAGACCGATTGGGTTCTGGAGGGCACAGACCTCAAAGGCGACGCCTACGAAGGCCTACTGGCGAAGGGGGCTGAGGACACCAAGACTGGTGCTGGACAGTACTTCACCCCGCGACCCTTGATCGATGCCATGGTCCAGGTAATGCAGCCACGTCCCTCCGATACGATCACCGACCCGGCTTGTGGCACCGCTGGCTTCCTGATCGCTGCGCATAGTTATATTCGTGAACATCACCTGAAGGACCTGTCTCGTGAGCAACGCCTAGCCCTTGGCGAGGGCAGTATCTGGGGCAACGAGCTTGTCCCCGGCACCGCCCGCCTGGCTGCGATGAACATGCTGCTCCATGGCATCGGCACAGCCGACGGCGAATCCCTCATCACTACCAGTGACGCGCTCGCCGACGTCCCCTCCAAGCGAGCCTCGCTCGTCCTCGCAAACCCACCGTTCGGTAAGAAGTCGGCGATCACGGTCGTGGGAACGGATGGCAAGGCCGACCGGGAGGACATCAGCTACGACCGGTCCGACTTTCGCGCTACAACCACCAACAAGCAGCTGAACTTCCTGCAGCACATCATGTCGCTGATGGAGATGGACGGCCGCGCGGCCGTCGTCCTCCCAGACAACGTGCTGTTCGAGGGCGGGGCTGGTGAGAAGATCCGGCAACGTCTCCTTCAGGAGTTCGACCTTCACACGATCCTGCGCCTGCCCACCGGCATCTTCTACGCTGGCGGCGTCAAGGCCAACGTGCTGTTCTTCGACAAGAAGCCCCCGCGCTCCAACGACATCCCCAACACCGCCGAGGTCTGGGTCTACGACTTCCGCACCGGGCTGCACTTCACGCTCAAGCAGCACCCTCTGCGGCTTGCTGACCTGGCCGACTTCATTGAGGCGTACAAGCCGGACGATCGATCGGCTCGCAAGGAGACCGAGGACGGTCGTTTCAAGCGCTTCACGTACGACGAGCTCATCGCCCGCGACAAGGTCAACCTCGACATCATCTGGCTGAAGGATCCGGCGCTCGACGACGCCGACAGCATGCTCGCCCCTGAGGTCATCGCGCAGGAGATCGTGGAAGACCTCCAGGCCGCCCTTGCCGAGTTCGAAGCGATCGCTGAGACTCTCGGCGGCGAGGTGAAGCCGGACATCGCTGCTGAAGAGGTCATCGCGGAATCGTGACTCTGATCCGCCTGAGCACCCGGTTGACGCCAACGCTGACGCCAACCGACCCGGACGATGGCGTCCGGCAGTGGTCTTCCACGGACAGCAGAAGCAACCAAATCGGGGCATCTCGACGTCCCGGCTTGGTCTGAAAAGCGGAAGGTCGCCGGTTCGACCCCGGCCCTGGCCACAACAGGGAAGCCCCCGTAGCGATTTCGCTACGGGGGCTTCGTCGTTCCCGAGCCCCGGCCACTCCGGTCGATGCCCGGAAGGGCGAGACGCTGCACGTCCCGGAGCCCTTCGGCTTCGCGCTGGTGACCGACGGGCTGCTGCCGCACTGACCGCCGGTCCGCCCCGGATCCCCCCGCAGGGGGAGGGGGAACCGTCGGCAGGACGATCCGCCGGGGTGGGGCCGGGCGGGACGGTGGGGGCATGGAGACGACGAGGGACACGGGCTGGAACCGGCTGGCGGCGCGGGCCGGGTACGTGGCGGCGGCGTGGGCGGTGGCCTTCGCGCTGGTGCACCTGTACTGGCTGGCCGACGGGCGGCTCGGGCTGCCGGAGGGCCGCTCGGTGTGGAGCAACACGCCGCTGCTGGTGATCGACGTGATCGCGATCCCGCTGTGCGCGGTGGCCGCGGCGGTGGCGCTGGCGCCGCTGCGGCGGTGGGGCGGGCGGGTGCCGGCGCGGCTGCTGACCGTCGCGCTGTGGGGCACCACCGCGCTGCTGGTGCTGCACGCCGCGCCGTCCGTCCCCGATTGGTTCGCCCTGGCCGTCGGCAGCCGGTCGAGTGCCGGGCTGGATGCGATGGCCCGGTTCGCGACCTTCGGCTACGAGCCGTTCTTCCTGCTCGGCGGGGTCCTCTTCGGCGTCACCGCGCTCGGCCGCCGGGCGTCCCGCCGGGCGTCCCGTCGGCCGGCCCTGCGGACAGCCGCGCGGTGAGCCAGTCGGCGGTGGGGGCGAGCCAGTCCGGCAGCGCGGTGCCGAGCAGGTGGTTGCCGTGCGGGACGAGGAGGAGTTCGGCGTCGGGCGCGTGCTCGGCCAGCGCGGTGGCGTCGGTGACGCCCGGGATGCGGTCCTCACCGCCCTCGACCACCAGCAGCGGGACGGCGATCCGCGGCGCGAGGGCGGTCAGGTCGATCCGGCCGGCGAAGGCTCGGGCCGCCTCGTACCCGCCGCAGCGCTGGGCGAGGGTCGCGGTGACGAACGGGACCAGACCGTCCCAGTCCAGCCGGTACGGGCCGCTGACCACCGCGGCGGCGCACAGCCGCGGCTCGTGGGCGGCGGCCTCGGCGACGTAGTAGCCGCCCAGGCTGAGGCCGATCACGGCGGTCCGGGCCGGGTCCAGGCCGTCCCGGCGGCCGAGCGCGTCGAGGGCGCGCCCGACGACCCGGTGGTACTCGGGCTCCGGCGCGCTGCGGGCGGCCAGCACGCCCTGTCCGGGCCCGTCGACGGCGAGCACCGCGACGCCCCGGGCCAGCAGGGCCTCGGCCACCGCGTGGAACTCCTCCTTGCCGGAGTCCATCCCCGGCACCACCACCACGACCGGCACCGGCGGGCCGCCCGCCGCCGGGCGGCGCAGCCAGCCCGCGAAGCCCTCGCCCTCGACCCGCTCGGCGCCCGGTTCGAGCAGCGCCAGCGCCCGCCGCATCGCCTCGTCGGCCTCCGCGGCGGCCTCGGCCGCGGCGGCCCGGTCGGGGTGCGGGAGCAGCCCCGCGACGTGGAACCAGCGGGCGGCGCTGCGGTACGCCTCGCCGGCGGTGACGGTCCGGCCCTCGGCGGCGGCGCGCTCCGCCGTCCCGGTGTACCGGCGGCCGGCGGCGCGGCAGGCGGCCGGCCAGTCGTGCAGGGAGGTCAGCGGGGCGGTGACCCGGGCGTACTCGTAGAGGTCCAGGCCGGCGCCGTGGGCGCGGGGGCGGGTCTCGGCGACGAAGGCGGGCAGCAGGCCGGGGGTGTCGAGGAAGGACAGGTCGGGCACGGCGGGGGTTCCCTTCGGGACGGGGTTCGAGGTGCGGTTCACGGACGGGGCGCGGGCCCGGCCTCGGGCACGGGGCTCAGGAGACGGTCAGCACGGCCTTGCCGCGGATCCGGCGCTCGCGCAGGTCGGTGAGCACGGTGGCGGTCTCGGCCCAGGGCGCGACCCGGCCGAGTTCCGGGGTCAGCCGGCCCCGGTCCGTCAGGCGCACCAGGGTGGCCAGGTCCGCGCCGTCGGGCACGTCGGAGTCGGCGTAGTGGAAGTGCCGGACGACCGCCGACTCCGGGCCCTTGAAGAAGTCGAAGAAGTCGAGCGTGGCGGGCGTCCGGGAGGCCTGGCCGAACCAGATCAGGGTGCCGCGCCGGGCGAGCCGGGCCAGCGCGAGCGGCAGCGCGGCGCCGCCGGTGGACTCCAGCACCAGGTCGTACGGTCCGCGCGCCGCGGCCACGTCGTGGACCACCTCGGCCGCCCCCAGTTCGGCCAGCCGCCGGCCGCGCTCCGGGGAGGCGGTGACGGCGGTCAGCTCGGCCCCGGCCGCGGCCGCCAGCTCGGTGACGTAGTGGCCGACGCCCCCGGAGGCCCCGGTCAGCAGCACCCGCCGCCCGGCCAGGGCCCCCGCCGTGCGGAGCAGCCGCAGCGCGGTGAGGCCCGCGAGCGGCAGCGCGGCGGCCCGTACGGCGTCCAGGCTGTCGGGCAGTTCGGCGAGGGAGGACGTCGGGACGCAGACGTACTCGGCCCACCCACCGGCCGGCGGATGCGCCACCACCCGCCGGCAGACCGCGGGCCCCGACCCGTCGGCGGCGGCCTGCACCACCAGCCCGGCCACGTCCTTCCCCGGCCGCCACCCGGCCCGGGGCGCCTCCAGCTGGAAGGTCTCGCCCCGGTTCACCGAGAACGCCTCCACCTTCACCAGCGCCTCGCCCGGCTCCGGTCGCGGCTGCTCCACCTCCGCGAACCGCACCGGCTCCGCCGTCCGCCCCGTCGCCACCAGCGCCTTCATTCCCACTCCTCCGTCGGTCACCCCCTCACCACACCGCGCCCCGCCCCGGCCGGTCCAACAACCACCGGACGGCGACGACAACCGGCGGTTGTGGGGCTGCCTGCGACGGCCGGGACGCCTCCGCGCCGACGGCCCGTCAGGGCCTAGGGTGCCCGGGTGGATCTGGATCTGGCGCAGGTGCGGGGGTTCGTCGTCGCGGCCGAGGAGTTGCACTTCGGGCGGGCGGCGGGGCGGTTGGGGATCAGTCAGCAGGGGCTGTCGAAGCGGGTGGCGCGGCTGGAGGCCACGCTGAGGGTGCGGCTGCTGGAGCGGGACGCCCGCGGGGTGGGGCTGACCGGGGCGGGGCAGCGGTTCCTGGAGCCGGCGCGGCGGTTGCTGGCGCAGGGGGATCGGGCGGTGGCCGCCGTGGGCTGTGCGGCGCGGCCGCTGCGGATCGACGTGTGGGGGCACCTGTACGCGCCGATGCGGACGCTCGCGCAGGCGGTGGACGTGGCGCCGGGGCTGGCGGTGGAGCCGGTGCCCGGCCGGGACCTGCCGTCGGTGGCGGCGGCGCTGCAGCGCGGGGAGTCGGACGCCGGGTTCGGCCGGGTGCACCCGCTGCCGGACGGCGGCGACGCCGGGCTGACGCACCGCCTGGTCCGGCTGGAGCCGGTGGACGCGCTGCTGAGCACCGGCCATCCGCTGGCCGACCGCGACGTGCTGAGCCCGGCGGAGCTGCGTGACAGCGCCCTGCGCTACCCGGCGGCCGTGGACCGGCTGGACTTCCTCACCCGCTTCGCGACCCGCTTCGGCGTCGCGCGCCGGGTCGGCTCGACCAATCTGGGCCTGGAGCACTTCCTGGACGAGGTCCGCACCGACCCGTCCTGCTTCTCCCTCGTCCCCGCCGACTCCCCGCTCCCCGACCGCCCGGGCGTCCGGACCGTGCCGCTGGCCGACCCGACCCCGCTGTACGCCTGGTCCCTCCTCTGGCGGGAGGACGCGTCCACCGACCCGCACCCGCGGCTCGACGCGCTGCTCAGGGCGTTCACCACCGCGGCGGCCCGCGGCCGCTGGCTGGAGTACGACCCCGCCCGCGACTGGCTCCCGGACCCGGACGAGGCCGCGCTCCGGCCGTGAAGCCGGCTCCTCGGCCCGCCAGGGCACCCGTCACCGTCGAATCGGGACCCTGTGGCGCACCGGACCGACGTTCCCGGCGGGGCCGGCGGTCCGGGAGGGTCACGGGCGGCTCAGGAGCGGAACCAGTTGTCGTCGGTGCCGAGCACCGAGCCGTCCGCGGCGTAGAGGGTGAAGGCGCCGGCGTCGGAGCCCGGCTTCTTCGCGATGGCGATCCAGCGGACCGGGGAGTCGGCGACCGTGACCGGCACCGCCTCGGTGGAACCGCCGGTCTTCCAGGTCACCACGGCCTTCGCGACCTCGGGCCCGACCCCGGCGACCACCACCGGCGAGGCGCCCATCTCGCCGCCCTTGAAGCCGAGCATCGCCCCGCCGCCGACGAAAGGGGAGCCGGGGGCGGACGTCGCGCCCGGCTTCCCCGGGACGGGGGTCTGGTGCACGGTGTCGTTCACCTGCCGCTTGCCGTCCACGGTGAGGTAGAGGTTCACCTCGTCCAGGTCGGGCCGCCAGTGGCGGTCGACCTCGTCGTTCGTCATCTTCGGCAGCTGGGGGATGGCGGCGTGCCGCTCCGTCCAGAGCAGTTCCTCCTGCCGGTGGGCGTCCTCCTTGGTGGGGGCGGCCGGCCACAGGGCGGCCCAGGCCTGCCAGGTGCGGCCGTCCGCGGTGCCTTCGCCGATCTTGACCCGGACGGGGGTCAGCGGGTCCCGCGCGGGCGCGGTCGGGGTGGCCGCCGCGGAGGCCGGGGCCGATCCGGCCGTGGAGGCCGAGGGGGAGGCCGCCGCCACCACGGACGAGACCGCCTGCCGGCCGCGCTGGTCGAGCACCGCCCCGCCGCCGACGACGGCCGCGGCCAGCACCGCGGCCGCCCCGGCGGTCAGCAGGCGCCTGCGCCGCAGCCGGCGCCGCCCGCCGGTGAGCAGCCGGTCGTACGGGACCGTCCCGATGTCGACGCTCCCGGCCAGTTCGCCGAGGGCCCGCGAGGCCGCCGCCTCGTCGTCCGCGGCACCGCCCGCCGGGCCGCCGGTCATGGACTCCTTGCTCATCTTCCGCCTCCGATGCTGGTCAGTCCGCTGAGTGAGGAGGCCGCCCGGAGCTTGGCCAGGCCCTTGGCCGCCTGGCTCTTCACCGTCCCGACCGAGCAGCCCATGGTCGCCGCGGTCTGGGTCTCGGTGAGGTCCTCCCAGTAGCGCAGGACGACGGCCTGGCGCTGGCGCGGCGGCAGTCCGCCGAGCGCGGCGAGCAGCGTGGCCCGGTCGTCCGGGTCGGCCCCGGTCGGCGCGGCCCGGTCGGGAACGGCGTGCACGAGCTGCTCGACCGGCCTGCGCCGGAAGCGCCGGGCGTGTTCGTTGACCAGGATCCGGCGGACGTACGCCTGCGGGTCGTCCGCCGCGCGCACCCTGCCCCAGGCGACGTACGCCCGCTCCAGTGCCTGCTGGACCAGGTCCTCGGCGCCGTGCCGTTCGCCCGCGAGCAGGTAGGCCGTCCTGAACAAGCGCGACCACGCGCCGCCGGCGAACGCCCGGAACTCGTCGTCCCGGGCGGTCTTCTGGGCTCCCATGAGCACCTCCTCAACCCTCCGGAGCCCGTAACGGCCGTGGACCGTTGCCCGGCGTTCGCGAATCGCCGCCGGCGGCTGTGACACTGGAGGGGCTCGAAAACCGAGGTGCGCTCCGCCGTGCCTCCTTGCGAACCTAGAGGGATGCCCGCAGTGAGTTCTCCCGCAGTCCAGTCCGCCCCCGCGCCCGCCGAGGGCCCCGGCATCGGCGAGCTGGCCGTCCGCCTGCCCGAGCTGACCCTGCGCGACGAGGTGCGGATCGGGCGCCGGCTGGAGGGGGCCCGCCGGGTCCGCAAGGCCGAGGCCCGGCAGAAGGTCGCCGCCGAGATCGCGGCCGACATCGAGCGCGCCGAGTTGCTGGTCGAGCAGCGCCGGAACGCCGTCCCGACGATCACGTATCCCGCCGAGCTGCCGGTCAGCCAGAAGAAGGACGAGATCCTGGCGGCGATCCGGGACCACCAGGTGGTGATCGTCGCGGGCGAGACCGGCTCCGGCAAGACCACCCAGATCCCGAAGATCTGCCTGGAGCTCGGCCGCGGCGTGCGCGGCCTGGTCGGCCACACGCAGCCGCGCCGGATCGCCGCCCGCACGGTGGCCGAGCGGGTCGCGGAGGAGCTGGACAGCCCGCTCGGCGAGGCGGTCGGCTGGAAGGTCCGGTTCACCGACCAGGTCGGCCAGGACACCCTGGTCAAGCTGATGACGGACGGCATCCTGCTCGCGGAGATCCAGACCGACCGCGACCTGCGCCAGTACGACACCCTGATCATCGACGAGGCCCACGAGCGCAGCCTCAACATCGACTTCATCCTCGGCTACGTCAGGCAGCTGCTGCCCCGCCGCCCGGACCTCAAGGTCGTGATCACCTCCGCGACCATCGACCCGGAGCGCTTCGCCCGGCACTTCGGCGACGCCCCGATCATCGAGGTCTCCGGCCGCACCTACCCGGTGGAGGTCCGGTACCGGCCGATCGTGGAGGACGGCGCCGAGGACGACGGCGACGAGGCGGACCGCGACCGGGACCAGGTCCAGGCGATCTGCGAGGCCGCCCAGGAGCTGCAGGCCGAGGGCCCGGGCGACATCCTGGTCTTCCTCTCCGGCGAGCGCGAGATCCGCGACACCGCCGACGCCCTCAACCGGCTGAAGCTGAGGAACACCGAGGTCCTGCCGCTGTACGCCCGGCTCAGCTCGGCCGAGCAGCACCGGGTCTTCCAGCGTTCCAACAGCCGCCGGATCGTCCTGGCCACCAACGTGGCCGAGACCTCGCTGACCGTCCCCGGCATCAAGTACGTGATCGACCCGGGCACCGCCCGGATCTCCCGCTACAGCCACCGCACCAAGGTGCAGCGGCTGCCGATCGAGGCGATCAGCCAGGCCAGCGCCAACCAGCGCAAGGGCCGCTGCGGCCGCACCTCGGACGGCATCTGCATCCGGCTGTACTCGGAGGAGGACTTCCTCTCCCGCCCCGAGTTCACCGACGCCGAGATCCTGCGCACCAACCTGGCCTCGGTGATCCTGCAGATGACCGCGGCCGGCCTCGGCGACATCGCCGCCTTCCCGTTCCTGGACCCGCCGGACTCGCGCAACATCAAGGACGGCGTCCACCTGCTGCACGAGCTGGGCGCGCTGGACCCGGACGAGAAGGACCCGCGCAAGCGCCTCACCCAGCTCGGCCGCAAGCTCGCCCAGCTCCCGGTGGACCCGCGGATGGCCCGCATGGTGCTGGAGGCGGACCGCAACGGCTGCGTCCGCGACGTCATGGTGATC
Organism: Kitasatospora sp. NPDC101447; assembly: GCF_044767225.1. NCBI lineage: Bacteria > Bacillati > Actinomycetota > Actinomycetes > Kitasatosporales > Streptomycetaceae > Kitasatospora > Kitasatospora sp. NPDC101447. Next base: position 2,620 of record NZ_JBIWNL010000043.1, on the reverse strand, counting down.
GCCGCCGCGCTGTCCATCCAGGACCCGCGCGAGCGCCCCGCCGAGAAGCGCCAGGCCGCCGACGACCGGCACCGCCGGTTCACCTCGGAGACCTCGGACTTCCTCTCCTACCTGGCGATGTGGCGCTACGTCCGCGAGCAGCAGAAGGAGCTGTCCTCCTCGGCCTTCCGCCGGATGTGCAAGGCGGAGTTCCTCAACTACCTGCGGATACGGGAGTGGCAGGACATCTACACCCAGCTGCGCACCGTGGCGAAGCAGTTGGGCGTGACCATCGAGGAACCGCATCCCGACGCCGAGCCGGACGCCGACCGGATCCACCAGTCCCTGCTGGCCGGGCTGCTCTCCCACATCGGCCTGTTCGACGTGGAGAAGCGCGAGTACGGCGGCGCGCGCGGCGCCCGCTTCGCGGTCTTCCCGGGCTCCGGCCTGTTCAAGAAGCCGCCGCGCTGGGTGATGTCGGCCGAGCTGGTGGAGACCTCCCGGCTCTGGGCCCGGATCAACGCCAAGATCGAGCCGGAGTGGGTCGAGCCGCTGGCCGGCCACCTGATCAAGCGCAGCTACAGCGAGCCGCACTGGGAGAAGAAGGCCGGCGCGGTGCTGGCGTACGAGAAGGTCACCCTCTACGGGATGCCGGTCGTCGCCCAGCGCAAGGTCAACTACGGGCGGATCGACCCGGAGCTCTGCCGCGAGCTGTTCATCCGCAACGCGCTGGTCGAGGGCGACTGGGAGACCCACCACCGGTTCTTCGCGGAGAACCGCAAGCTGCTCGGCGAGGTCGAGGAGCTGGAGAACCGGGCCCGCCGCCGGGACATCCTGGTGGACGACCAGACCCTGTTCGACTTCTACGACGCCCGGCTGCCCGAGGACGTCGTCTCCACCCGGCACTTCGACTCCTGGTGGAAGAAGGCCCGGCACGAGCAGCCGGACCTGCTGAACTTCGAGAAGTCGATGCTGATCAACGACGCCGCCGACGGCGTCACCGAGGCCGACTACCCGGACCACTGGCAGCAGGGCAAGCTGCGCTTCCAGCTGACCTACCAGTTCGAGCCGGGCAGCGACGCGGACGGCGTGACGGTGCACATCCCGCTGCCGGTGCTCAACCAGGTCACCGCGGAGGGCTTCGACTGGCAGATCCCCGGTCTGCGGCAGGAGCTGGTCACCGCGTACATCAAGTCGCTGCCGAAGGCGATCCGGCGCAACTTCGTCCCGGCGCCGGACTTCGCGAAGGCGGCGCTGCGCGCGGTGAAGGACCGCCAGGAGCCCTTGCTGCCCGCCCTGGAGCACGCCCTGAAGCGGCTGACGGCCGTCACCGTGCCGCCGGAGGCCTGGGACGACGAGCGGGTGCCGGAGCACCTCAAGGTGACCTTCCGGGTGGTGGACGGGCGCCGCAAGCTCGCCGAGTCCAAGGACCTGGAGGAGCTGCGGCTGAAGCTCAAGCCGAAGCTCAAGGAGACGCTGTCCTCGGCCGCGTCCGGCCAGGGCATCGAGCAGGGCGGGCTGACCGCCTGGCCGGAGTCCCTGCCGGTCCTGCAGCGCACCTTCGAGCAGCGCTCGCGCGGCCACTCGCTGCGCGCCTACCCGGCGCTGGTGGACGAGGGCAGCGCGGTCGGCATCAAGCTGTTCGACACCCCGGAGGCCCAGACGCAGGCGATGTGGGAGGGGACGAGGCGGCTGCTGATGCTGACCACCAACTCCCCGGCCAAGTCGATCCAGGGCCGGCTGGGCAACCAGGCGAAGCTGGCGCTCTCGCACAGTCCGCACGGCTCGATCGGCGCGCTCTTCGAGGACGTCGTGTCCGCGGCGACGGACCGGCTGATGACCCTGGCCGGCGGCCCGGCCTGGGACGAGGCGGCCTTCGGCAAGCTGCACGACAAGGTGCGCGCGGACCTCTACGAGCTGTCCGCGGACACCACGTTGAAGACGGCCACCGCACTGATCGCCTTCCACAAGGCTTCGACCCGTCTGAAGACGGTGAGCAGCCCGGTGCTGCTGAACGCGGTGAACGACGTCCGGCTGCACCTGGCCTCGCTGGTGCACCCGGGCTTCGTGACCGCGACCGGCTGGCAGCGGCTGCCGGACCTCAAGCGCTACCTGCTGGCGGTGGACCGCCGCCTGGAGGCGCTGCCCAACCACCCGCAGCGGGACGCCCAGCAGCTGCTGAAGGTGCAGCAGGTCCAGCAGGCCTACGGGGAATTGCTGGCGGCGGTGCCGGCCGGGCGGCAGCCCTCCGCGGAGGTGCGGGCGATCCGCTGGATGATCGAGGAGCTGCGGGTCAGCTTCTTCGCCCAGTCGTTGGGCACGCCGAGCCCGGTCTCGGAGAAGCGGATCATGAAGGCGATGGAGGCGGCGCGGGCCGCCCTCTGACCCGGGCCGCGGGGCAGCCCCCTGAGCTGCGGGTGGGCCTTCAGGAGCCAGTTCGACCTGGGGGCCCACCATGGGCTAGAGTCTGTCTTGTTCGCAGCGCGGCAAGCGAGTGAACGAGATCAGAAAACTCTGGTCCCGTGGAGCAGTTGGTTAGCTCGCCACCCTGTCAAGGTGGAGGTCGCGGGTTCAAGTCCCGTCGGGATCGCCGCAGTGGGGGGGGGGCGGGCGCCCCCCGCTGGGGGGCCGCCCCGGGGTT
>NZ_JBIWNL010000042.1:0-73130 GCF_044767225.1 Kitasatospora sp. NPDC101447 | reverse complement strand
CCGATCGAGGGGGAGTTCGCCGACTTCTCCAAGCGTGTCGAGAAGGCCTCCGGCTTCATCCAGGTGGCGACCCGGCGATGACCGATCACCTCCCCCGCCCCCCCCCCCCCCCCCCCCCCCCCCCCCCCCCCCCCGGGGGGGGGGCGCCCCCCCCCCCCCCCCCCCCCCCCGGCCCGACCGCACGGCCGGAAACCACCTCTCCCCTCCCTCTCCCAAGGAGTTCGGCATGTCCCGCATCAGCGCGCGCCTGGCCTCGACCGGTGCCGCCGTCGTCCTCGCTCTGACCGCCGTGAGCGGTGCGGCTGTCGCCGACACCACCCCGGCCACGCCGGCCGCGGGCCAGGCCGTGATCACCACCGACGTGAACTTCCTGACGAGCGCCGCGCTCAAGGGCATCGTGGTCATTCCGCTCCAGCCCGCCAACCCGACGTTCGACCCGAACGCCGGCCTCACCGTGACGCTCCCGGTGAGCGGTGGCGAGGCGAACATCCCCGGTTTCTACGGCGACGTGCAGTTCGGCGGCGGGCTGCTCTTCCTGAACCTCGCCACCGGAAAGAGCGTGACCTTCAAGCAGTTCGACTTCTCCGTCGCCAACGGCTACTTCACCGCCGTGCCGAACGGCTCGACGGCGCCCGTGCCGCTGCTGGACCCGGCCGGCGACAACGTGATCAACCGCAACGGCCTCACCCAGAGCCTGAGCTCCTCCAGCTTCCAGGTGGACGCCGAGGGCGCGAACTTCCTCGACACCAAGCTCGGCGCCACCTTCTTCACCGCCGGCCAGCAGATCGGCTCGCTCGCGCTGTCCTACACCCCGGCGCACTGACCGCGCCGCACCTGACCGCAGACCGGCGGGTCCGTGCCTCGGCGCGGGCCCGCCGCTTGCGGATTTCCCAACTCCGGTACGGAGTCGCCGCGTTGTGGTCTCGTACACCTGGCCGACCGGATCCCGCCATGTCCGGCTGGCCGAATAGTACGCACGGAACCGTCCGTCCCCAGCGCGCTCGACGCCCGCGTGCCGCCTCCCTCGGCGGCCCCGCACCTCCCGGAGGCCCCGCCATGAGAAACCGCGTACCCGACCCGAGAGGCAGCGGGCGGTGGCGTCGCCGACTACCGGCCCTGGCGCTCGTCAAGGCCGTGGTGGCGGCGCTCGCCGTCGTCCCGATCGGGCTGGGCGCGGCGCCGCCGGCGCACGCCGATTCGGCCGTGACGGTGAAGGGTCCGAAGGTCTGGATCCCGGCCACCAAGCAGTACGGTCCCGAGGGCAGCGTGACCGTCTCCCAGACGGCGAACCTCACCAACCAGGTCCTCCAGGTCTCCTGGACCGGCTTCACCCCGACCGTCTCGCTGTACGCCAAGACTCCCGTCCCGGTGGCGGTGAAGGAGTCGAACAGCATCCTCTACGCGGTCCGGATCTACCAGTGCCGCGGGACCGACCCGGCGGTGACGGACTGCTACGGCAGCACGCTCTACGGCGGCGACGGGTCGAAGGGCTTCGAACAGCCGCCCCGCCCCACCCGCATGGAGACGCCGGAGTGGCCCTCCAACCAGGTGATCGCCGCGACCGGCCCGGACGGCTCGGGCACCGCCTCGATCGAGGTGTGGAGCGCCAAGGAGAGCGCCACGCTCGGCTGCGACTCGACCCACCCCTGCTCGCTGGTGGTCGAGCCCAACTACGGCGGTGACCCGCTGGACCTCTTCCAGGTCCAGGACGGCGGGGCCGACTGCGAGTTCCACGACCTGGACGACGATCCGGACGGCTACACCGCCGCCGACGGGATCATGAAGCCCGGTCCCGCCTTCCAGAACTGGAAGACCGGCAACCGGACCAGCGAGCAGTGCGCCTGGAAGCACCGGACGGTGGTCCCGCTCGGCTTCGCCCCCACGCCGGACTCCTGCGCCGCGAGCGACCAGGCCTTCGGCGCCGCCGGGCTGGAGATGGCCAACCGGGCCATGCAGCAGTGGCGGGCCGGCCTGTGCCTCGGCGACTCGCCGATGACCGTGGGCTACGTCCCGGCCGGCGGCGAGCCGCAGGCCCGCGCCGCGTTCCTGGCCGGCAGCAGCACCACGGACGTGGCGCTGACCGCGCGGGCGGACCCGTCGCCGCCGCCGCGCCCGTACGTCTACGCGCCGCTCGCCACGACCGGCATCTCGGTGGCGTACCTGATCGACGATCCCACGACCGGTCGGCAGATCCGGGACATGAAGCTGAACGCCCGGCTGCTGGCCAAGCTGCTGACCCAGTCCTACGCGTCGCCGGGCGCGTCGATCCCCTCCGTGGCCGGCAACCCGATCTGCCTGTTCACCGACCCCGAGTTCAAGCAGCTGAACCCGGAGAACGCGGCCAACGGGATCCACTGGCCGACCAGTTGCGGCGCGGTCCTGACGATCTACCCCGGCGTCCCGGGCGGCACCACCGACTTCACCTACCTGCTGACCTCGTGGGTGGCCGCCGACCCGGACGCGGCCCGCTTCCTCGACGGCGAGCCGGACCCGTGGGGCATGCGCGTCGACAGCTTCTACCTGAAGCCCAAGTTCGCCGGCTACCCCGCGGAGGCCTTCCAGACCCAGGACTTCACCGGGCTCGACAAGGACAGCACCACCGCGGACCTCCGGCACTGGAAGCAGTACGAGTGGAACCCGTCCCTGGACGGCCTCGGGCGGGTCGCCCGCAACCTGATGCAGAGCCAGCCGAACTGCCAGGACCCGAACATCGACCCCGTCACCAACGGCCACAAGCCCTGCGCCGCGCAGGCCGTCGGCCAGCGCGCGATGCTCGCCGTCATGGACACCGCCCAGGCCAAGGCGTTCTCGCTGCCCGAGGCCGCGCTGCTCAACCCGGCGGGCTCCTACGTGTCGCCCGGCACGGCCGGCTTCCAGGCCGCCGTCGCCGACATGCCCACCGACGCGACCACCGGGGTGCAGCAGCTGCCCTACGGCACGCCCGACACCGCGTTCTCGCGCGACCAGCGGGCGTACCCGCTGAGCTACGTGCAGTACGCGATGGTGCCGACCGGCGGGGCCGCCGCCCCGAAGGCCGCCGCGATCGCGCGCTTCCTCAGGACGGTGACCACCGACGGGCAGACCTACGGCATCTCGCCGGGCCGGCTCGCCCCGGGCTACCTCGCCCTGACCGGCGCCCAGCGGCAGCAGGCCCAGGACGCCGTGCAGCACGTGGAGGCGCAGGACGGCAAACTGCCCGGCAACCAGACCGCGCCGACCACCCCGGGCACCGACCCGGGCACTCCGCAGAGCGGCAACGGCGGCACGACCGGCGGTACGACGGGCGGCACCACCGGCGGCACCGAGAGCGGGACGAGCCCGGTGAGCAGCGCGGGCAACGCCGCCACCACCGCGGACGGCAACTCCGGCGGCAGCGGCGCCGGCTCCTCCGACGGCCTGTCCGGCACCGGTTCCGGCGGTTCCGGCAGCTCGACCGGCTCCACCGGGGCGGTCGCGGCCGGCGCCGCGGCACCCGGCCCCCAGGCGGCGGCCGCCAAGCCCGGCGCCACCGCGGCCCCCTCCGCCGCCCCGTCCGGGAGCCCGCTCGCCGCGGCCCCGGTCGGCACCCCGGTGCCCGACCGGCCCGGCACCGCCCGGCTGCTGCTGCCCGTCGCGCTGATCGCCGGCCTGGTGCTGCTGGTCGGCGGACCGGCCGCGCTGTTCCTCGGCGGCACCCCGGCCGGCGCGAAGGTGCTGGCCGGCGCCCGCGCCCGCTGGTCGCGGCTGCGCCGCAGGTAGGGAACCCGGGGGGGGGGGGGGGGGGGCGGCCCCCCCCCCCCCCCCCCGCCCCCCCCCCCCCCCCCGCCCCCCCCCCCCCCCCCCGCCCCCCCCCCCCCCCCGCCGGGGGGCGGCGCCCCCCCCCCCCCCCCGGGCCCCCCCGCCCCCCCCGCCCCCCCCCCCCCCCCCGGGGCGCCCCCCCCCCCCCCCCCCCCCCCCCCGCTTCCCACCCGCCGAGCGCTTCCCACCCGCCGAGCGCTTCCCGCCCACGGAGCGCCTCCCGCCCGCCGCGGCAGCGCCCCGGACCCTCACCGAGCACGCCCGTTCCCGAGCACGGAGAGCACACCATGACATCCGCCGCCGAGCCCGCGGCACCGTACGCCGGGGTGCCACGCCAACCCGACCACGGGCCCGACCAGGACGTGCCGCGCGCCATCACCGCCCCCGCGACCCCGGGCGACCGGGTGTTCCGCGGCGTGCTGCGGCTGGCCGGCTTCTCGGTCTTCGCGATCATGGGACTGATCGCCTTCTTCCTGATCCTGCGCGGCACCGACGCGCTGCGCACGGTCGGCTGGTCCTTCCTGACCGAGCAGAAGTGGCAGACCGCCGCGCACAACTTCGGCATCGCCGCCGTCCTGCCCAACGGCCTGCTGATCGCGGTGATCGCGCTGGTCATCGCCGTCCCGGTGGCGATCGGCACCGCGATCTTCATCTCCGAGTACGCCCCGGTGCGACTGCGCGCCGCGCTGGTCTCGCTCGTCGACCTGATGGCGGCCATCCCCAGCATCGTCTACGGCCTGTGGGGCCTGTTCTTCCTGCAGCCGCGGATCATCGGCTTCGTCCGCTGGATGGCCAACCACCTGGGCGACACCATCCCCTTCCTCAAGGTGCGGATCGGCGACATCAACACCTCGTACACCTCCTCGACGTTCATCGCCGGCGTGGTGGTCTCCCTGATGATCATCCCGATCATCACCTCGCTCAGCCGGGAGGTCTTCTCCCAGGCCCCGCAGGGCGAGCGGGAGGGCGCGTACGCGCTGGGCTCCACCCGCTGGGGGATGGTCCGCGCGGTCGTCCTGCCGTTCGGCAAGGGCGGCGTGATCGGCGCCGTGATGCTGGGCTTCGGGCGGGCGATGGGCGAGACCATCGCCGTCGCGCTGATCATCTCGCCGAACTTCGAGGCCATCACGCACATCCTGGAGAACGGCGCCAACTCGATCTCCGCGCTGATCGCGCTGCGCTTCGGCGAGTCGGACTCGCTGTCGCTCTCCGCGCTGATGGCCGCCGGTCTGGTGCTGTTCGCGCTCACCCTGCTGGTCAACGTGCTGGCCGGGATCGTCATCAACCGTTCGCGCTCCGGCGCCGCGACGGCGGACTGACCATGACGAACCGCCGGCACGCCTGCCGGGCAGGCCGCCGCCCGAACCGTGAAGGGACCCTCCGATGACCACGCTCGACCTGCCGCCGGTCGCGCCGCCCGGGCCCGCCGGGGCCCCCGCGTCCGCGGAGCCCGACGCGACCGGCGCGACCGACGCCCCGCGCCCCGAGAAGAAGCTCCGGATCGGCGGCGTCACCCGCGACGACGTCCTCACCGTGGCCGGTGCGGCGGCCGGCTCGCTCGCGTTGGACTGGGTGCTGTACGAGCGGGTGCTGCCGTTCAGCGGCGCCTTCGGCTTCCTGATCTGCTGGTACCTGTTCTTCCTGGCCGGCTACTCCGTCCTCGGCCGGCTCCAGTGGAACCCGATGATGGTGCGGGACCGGCTGGTCGCCGTGGTCGCCTGGAGTTCCGGGCTGCTGGTGGTCGCGCTGATCGCCGACCAGATCGGCTACGTCGCCGGCCGGGGCCGGGAGGCCGCCCAGCACCTCAACTTCTTCACCGAGTCCATGGAGCACACCGGCCCGCTCGACCAGCTGACCTCGGGCGGCGCGCTCAACGCCATCGTCGGCTCCCTCGAACAGCTCGGCCTGGCCACGCTGTTCGCCGTCCCGCTGGGCATCGCGGCGGCCGTCTTCATGTCCGAGGTCGGCGGCCGGGCGGCCCGGCCGGTGCGCACCCTGGTCGAGGCGATGACGGCGCTGCCGTCCATCGTGGCCGGCCTGTTCATCCTCGGCGTCGTGATCATCACCTTCGGCTTCGAGAAGAGCGGCTTCGCGGCCTCGCTCGCGCTCACCGTGATGATGATGCCGATCGTCACCCGGGCCGCCGAGGTGGTCATCCGCCTGGTGCCCGGCACCCTGCGCGAGGCCTCGTACGCGCTCGGCGGCAGCCAGTGGCGCACGGTGTGGAACGTGGTGCTGCCGACCGCCCGGCCCGGTCTGGTGACCGCGGTGGTGCTCGGCATGGCGCGCGGCGTCGGCGAGACCTCGCCGGTGCTGCTCACCTCCGGCTTCACCTCGCAGTTCAACGGCAACCCGTTCGACGGGCACCAGGTCTCGCTGCCGCTGTACATCTGGAACTACGTCAAGCAGCCGTACGACGGGATGATCGCGCGCGGCTTCGCGGCCGGCCTGACCCTGATGGGCGTGGTGCTCGTCCTCTTCGTCACCGCGCGCGTGATCGGCGGCCGCCGGCCCGGGCAGCTGACCCGGGCCCAGCGGCGCCGGATCGACCGGGAGGCCCGCCGCCTGGAGGCGGCCGCCGCCGGTGCGGCCGCCGGCCCGTACCCCCTCCGGCCGCAGGGGCAGCCGTGATGTCCCGTCCAACCACCGTCCTTCCCAGAGGAGTTCACATGTTCCGGGAGGCCGCAAGGCGCTCCATGGCCCGACTGCTCGCGGGGGCGATGTCCCTGTCGCTCGCCACGGCCTCCCTGCTGCTCGGGCAGACCCCGGCCCACGCGGCCTCCGTCTCGCTGAGCGCGGACGGTTCCAGCTGGGCCGGCCCCGCCATCGACCAGTGGCGCCAGGACGTGTCGCCGCAGGGCATCCAGATCAACTTCAACCCGGTCGGCTCGGCGGCCGGCCGCACCCAGTGGGCGATCGGGCAGGACGACTTCACCGCCTCCGACGTGCCCTTCCGTTCCGGGCAGGACACCGGCCTCGGCCAGGGCGGTCAGGCCGCCGGCGGCGGCGGCAAGGAGAACCCGACCTACGGCTTCTCCTACGTCCCGATAACCGCGGGCGGCACCACCTTCATGTACAACCTGGTCGTCGGCGGCAAGCGGGTCACCGACCTGCGGCTCTCCCCGCAGACCATCGTGGACGTCTTCACCAACAAGATCACCAACTGGAACGACCCGAAGATCACCGCCGACTACGGCAAGGCCCTGCCCAACCTGCCGATCACCCCGGTGATCCGCTCCGACGGCTCCGGCGCCACCGCGCAGTTCACCCGCTGGATGGAGCACACCCACAAGGACCAGTGGGACGCCTACTGCACCGCCGTCAACGGCGTGAGCTGCGGCGACTACACCGAGTTCTTCCCGAAGTCCGGCCGGATGACCGCCCAGAACGGCTCCGACGTGGTGGCCGGCTACATCAAGTCCCCGGGCAACCAGGGCACCATCGGCTACGACGAATACGCCTTCGCCAAGCGCAGCAACTGGCCGGTCGTCAAGGTGCTCAACTCGGCGGGCTACTACGCGCTGCCGACCGCCTCCAACGTCGCCGTCGCGCTCACCGCCGCCAGGATCCGCGGCGTGGACGACAGCACCCCGCCGAACGACCCGAACTACCTGCAGCAGAACCTCGACGGCGTCTACACCATGAACGACCCGCGCGCCTACCCGATCTCCAGCTACAGCTACCTGATCGTGCCGCGCGCCGGGGCGGCGCTGCCCCCGCCGCCGCGCTTCAACAACGACAAGGGCTCCGCGCTCAGCCGCTTCCTCTCCTACGTGCTGTGCGAGGGCCAGGGCAAGGCCGACGACCTCGGGTACTCGCCGATCCCGCGCGGCCTGGTCCGCGGTGGTCTGCTGCAGACCAAGTCCATCCCCGGCAACGCCAGCCCGGTGAACCCGGACACCCTCGCCAACTGCGCCAACCCGACCTTCAACTCCGCCGGTGAGCTGACCGTCCTCAAGAACGCCCCGATGCCGAGCGAGTGCGACAAGCAGGGCGCGCCGCTCAACTGCGTGGTGCAGGGCGGCAAGGCGGTGTCGACCGGGTCCGCCGGCGGCTCCGGCACCGGCGGCTCGGGCGGCTCCGGCGGCGCGGCCGGTGGAGCGGGCGGTACCGGCGGCACCGGTGGCACCGGCGGGTCCGGCGGCGGCGGCGCCGACGGCAGCGGGACGGGCGGTGCGGGCGGCGCCGGTACGGGTGGTGGCGCCGGCGGTGCCGGCGGCGCGGCGGGCGGCGACCCGAACGCGCCCGGCGGTGCGGCCGCCGGCGACCCGAACGCACCCGGCGCCGACGACGGCACCGGCGACGTGATCGACCCGCAGACCGGCCAGGTCGTCGCCCGCGGCCGCGGCGGTGCGAGCCAGGTGGCGGCCGACGTGGTCGAGGTCAGCGGCAAGCCCGAGGACTGGACGCTGTCCACCCTCACCGCGGTGGAACTGCTCGCCGTGGTCCTCGTCCCGCCGCTGCTCGGCCGCCGTCTGCTGCGCCGCCGCAACGGCTCGGACGGCACCTCGTGACCGCGCCGGTGCTGGAGAAGCCCGCCGTGCAGCCGGCCCCGGCCGGTGCGCCGCGGCCGGCCGCCGGCGGGGCCGCCCCCGACCGGCCCGCCGCGCCGCCCGCACGGCGGCGGTTCCTCCAGGGCGCCTGGGCGGCCTGCCTGGCGGCCGCCCTGGTGCTGGGCTTCGTCGGCTACCTGTTCACGCTCTCGCACCTCCAGGAGAAGCACTACCAGTCCACCGCGTACAAGACCTTCCGCGACCAGCTGGCCCGGGCCGTCGCCCCGACCGGCTCGGCCGCCGACGGCGACCCGGTGGCGCTGCTGGACATCCCGGCGATCGGCCTGCACCAGGCGGTCGTGGTCGAGGGCACCACCGGCCGGGACCTGATGCGCGGCCCCGGCCACCGCCGGGACACCGCGCTGCCCGGCCAGAGCGGCGTCTCGGTGGTCTTCGGCCGGGGCGCCACCTTCGGCGCGCCGTTCGCCGAGCTGTCCGGGCTGCGGGTCGGCGACAGGATCGAAGCCACCACCGGGCAGGGCAAGTTCACCTACACCGTCACCACGTACGGCGACGGCGACCACCCGATCGGCGACCCGGCCCGCGACCGCCTGGTCCTGGTCACCGGCGACTCCGACTGGATCCCCGGCTCCACCGTGCTGATCGGCGCCCGGCTGGAGGGCGCCCCCGCGCAGAACCCCGGCGGCCGGCCCGCGACCGTCCCGTACGACAAGGCGCTGGCCGCGGACAAGGGCGCGCTGGCCACGCTGCAGCTGTGGTCGCTCGGCCTGCTCGGCGCGGTGTTCGGCGCGCTGGTGCTGGCCCGGTACTGGCGGCGCTCGGCCGCGTACCTGAGCCTCGCGCCGGTGGTCGGCGCGCTGCTCTGGGCGGTCTACGAGAACGCCGCCGCCCTGCTGCCCAACCTCTACTGACGCGCGCCCGGAGGACCGTACCGATGACCGACGCACCACTGACCGACGTGCCACTGGCCGACGTGCCACTGGCCGACGCCCCCGCGACCGACCCGGTGGCCGACACCCTCACCCTCCCCCCGGTCCCCGCCGCCCCGTACGCCGACCCGCGGCACCCCGGCGGCCACCCCGGCGGCGAACCGCTGGCCGGGCTGGAGACCCGCGACGTGTCCGCCTGGTTCGGCAGCCGCAAGGTGCTGGAGCGGGTCTCGCTGGCGATGCCGGCCGGCGGGGTCACCGCGCTGATCGGCCCGTCCGGCTGCGGCAAGTCCACCTACCTGCGGATCCTCAACCGGATGCACGAGATGGTGCGCGGCGCCGCCCTCTCCGGCGAGGTGCTGCTCGACGGGGACGACGTCTACCGGCCCGGACGCCGGCCCGCCGAGGTGCGGCGCCGGATCGGCATGGTCTTCCAGCGGCCCAACCCCTTCCCGGCGATGTCCATCCAGGACAACGTCTCCAGCGGGCTCAAGCTGGCCGGGATCAAGGTGTCCAAGGAGGAGCGCCGGCACCTGGTGGAGACCAGCCTGCGGCGCGCCGGCCTCTGGGACGAGGTGGCCACCCGGCTGCACACCCCGGGCGGCGCGCTCTCCGGCGGGCAGCAGCAACGCCTGTGCATCGCACGGTCGTTGGCCGTCTCGCCGGACATCCTGCTGATGGACGAGCCGTGCTCAGCGCTGGACCCGACCTCCACCCGCCGGGTCGAGGAGACCATCGCCGAGCTGCAGGGGCGGCTCACCATCGTGATCGTCACCCACAACATGCAGCAGGCCCAGCGGGTCTCGCAGACCTGCGCGTTCTTCCTGGCCACCCACGACACCCCGGGCCGGATCGTCGAGGCCGGGCCGACCGAGCAGATCTTCGGCAGCCCGCGCGACCAGCGGACCTCGGACTACGTCAACGGGCGCTTCGGGTAAGCGGATCAGCAGCGGGGGGGGGGGGGCGGCGCCCCGCCCCCCCCCCCCCCCCCCCCCCCCCCCCCCCCGCCCCGGCGGGGGGGCGCCCCGCGCCCCCGGGGGGGGGGGGGGCGGGGGGGCCGGCCCCCCCCCCCCCCTCCAGCACCGCCGCGACGCCGTCCTGCTCGTTGCTCACCGTGTGCAGCGGCACCGCCGCCAGCACCTGCGGGTGCGCGTTGGCGACGGCGTACGCGGTGCCGGCCCAGGCCAGCATCTCCAGGTCGTTCGGCATGTCGCCGAAGGCCACCACCTCGCTGCGGTCGATCCCGTGCCCGGCGCACCAGCGGGCCAGCGTGCTGGCCTTGGTGACGCCGGGCGCGCTGATCTCCAGCAGCGCGATCGGCGCCGAGCGGGTGATCTCGGCCAGGTGCCCGGCCGCCGAGCGGGCCTCGGCGAGGAAGGTGTCCGGGTCCAGCTCCGGGTGCTTGGCCAGCAGCTTGAACAGGCCCCGGACCGGCCCGCCGGCGCCCAGCAGCTCCTCCGCCGAGCCGACCGCGTGCTCCAGTTCGTCGCCCCACATCGGCACCGCGTACCCGTCCTCGCGGGCCCAGCCGCCCGGGTACTCGAAGGCGAACGCGGTGCCGGGCAGCTTGGCCCGCAGCACCTCGACCACCGCCAGCGTGGTCTCCGTCGGCAGCGGGAAGGACTCCAGCAGCTCGCCGCGCCGCACGTCCACCACCGCGCCGCCGTTCGAGCAGATCGCCACCCCGTGACCGCCGATGTGCGGGCTCACCTGCTGCATCCAGCGCGGCGGCCGCCCGGTCACGAACACCACCTGCACCCCGGCCGCCTCGGCCGCCGCCAGCGCCGCGGCCGTGCGGTCGGTGACGGTGCCGCCGGAGCAGAGCAGGGTGCCGTCCAGATCGGTGGCGACGAGGCGGGGAGCGGTACGGGGTTCGGTCACCGGTCCATCTTCGCCCATCGGCGCGGCCCGGTCACCGGCGCGGTCATCGGCGCGGTCACCTGCCGGGGCGGTCACCTGCCGGGTCGGGGCCCGTGCGGGGCCCGATCCGGCCCTTCGTACGCCGTTTCCGGCCGATCCGCCCCCGCCCCGGGTGTCCGGGCCCGGTACGGCGGGCAGGACTGCCCACGGCCACCCCGTCGGCAGGAAGAGCCATGCCCACTCGCCAGCTCCGTGACCAGCCGCCCCCGACCGTCCGCCCCGACTCCGCCGGCCCGGACCCGAGCGACACCTCGCGCGACCCGGTCCTGCTCGGTGACGTCCTCTTCCACACCCTCGCGGACATCGCCCGCCGCACCGAGGCTCCGGCCCTCCCGGCCCAGCGCACCCGCCCGCACCCGTAGCGGCCCCGGCGGCCCCGCGCTGCCCGGAAACGCCGGGGGCCTCCCGGCAGCTCGCGGTGCGAACTGCCGGGAGGCCCCTTTCACGGGTTCCCGAGGGCGTCCTAGTGGAGCGCCAGCGACAGGGCGGTCACGCCCGAGTTGTCGACCGGCAGCGGACCGTGGAACCAGTTGCCGTCGGCGCTGTGCACCTCGAACAGCTTGCCGTCCTCGATGGTCTCGATCACGCGGTCGTTGGTGCCCGGGGTGATCTTGCCCGACAGGGCGGTGATGTTGCCGCCGACACCGGGGATCACGCCGTCGTGCCAGCCGTCGGAGGCGCTGTACACCTCGTGCAGCTGGTTGTTCTTGACGGCCGAGATCACGCGGACACCGGCGGAGTTGTAGTTGAAGCTCAGCGCGGCGATACCGGACAGGCCCGGGATCACACCGTCGTGCCAGCCGTCGGAGGCGCTGTAGATCTCGTGCAGCTCGCCGCCCTTGATGGCCTCGATGACGCGGGCGCCCGAGGGGCTGTAGCTGAAGCTCATGGCGGTGATGCCGGACAGGCCCGGGATCACGCCGTCGTGCCAGCCGTCGGAGGCGCTGTAGATCTCGTGCAGCTCGCCGTCCTTGATGGCCTCGATGACGCGGGCGCCCGAGGGGCTGTAGCTGAAGCTCATGGCGGTGATGCCGGACAGGCCCGGGATCATGCCGTCGTGCCAGCCGGTGGCGTCGGTGTAGATCTCGTGCAGCTCACCGTTCTCGATGGCCTCGATGACCCGGTTGCCGTTGGCGTTGTAGGTGAAGCTCATCGCCGTGACGCCGGAGACGCCCGGGACGGTGCCGTCGTGCCAGCCGGTGGTGTCGGTGTACACCTCGTGCAGCTGGCCGTTCTCCACGACCTCGATCGTGCGGTCGAAGCCGGCGTTCGGGTTGCAGACCAGCTTCATGGCCTTGTCGGCGTCCGGGGTGCCCAGACCGGTGGCCATGTCGTAGCCGGACCCGGCCCAGTACAGGCCGCCCTGGATGCCGATGTCGTTGTTGCCGGAGGTGACGTCGCGCAGCGCGCCGATGCCGTGCTTGTTGGCCCAGTAGAACGCCGGGGCGACGAAGCCCACGCGGCCGGTGCAGCCCGGGTTGTTCTGGTGCGCCGTCATGGCGGCCCAGAGCGGAGCGGCGCCGCTGGTGCCGCCGATGATCATCCAGGAGCCGGCGCCGGTGGCGACCACGTAGCCGGTCGACGGGTCGGCGTTGGCCGCCACGTCGGGGACCTGACGGCAGGTCGTACCGGCCGCGCCCTGGCACTGGTTGGTGTAGCCCGGGCCGTAGAAACCGGCCTGGTAGGAGTTGCCGTTGAGCGACCAGCGGGAGACGCCGCCGCCGCTCGCACCGCCGTTGCGGTTCCAGACCGACTCGGAGACGACGCCGCCGTTGCTGCTCAGCGTGGTGCCGCCGACACCGGTGACGAGCGGCTGGCTCGCCGGGTCGGAGGTGCTCAGCAGGTTGGTGATGTTCGCCGGAGCGCCCATGTTCTTCAGGTAGTTGCAGCCGCTGGAGCCGTCGTCACCGGAAGCCGCCACCACGGTCTGGCCCTGCAGCGCGGCCTGCAGGAAGATGTCCCGCTCGGCATTGAGGTCGCTGGTCGCCATGACCTGGTCGCAGACGCCCCAGCTGGTGGTGACCACCTGGGCGCGGTTGTCCGAGACGATCTGGCGGTAGGTGTTCTGGATGTCCGCCTGGGTGGCGCGCGAGGCGTCCGGACCCTGGTAGACCAGCACGTTCGCGCGGGGCGCGAGACCGATGACGGTGTCGAGGTCCAGGGCGGTCTCGACGCCGACGCCGTTGTTGGTCGGCGGAGCCTGGTAGCCGCTGTTGACCCGGACCCGCTGCACCGAGGCGTTGGTGCCGAAGCAGGACTGGAAGGTGCTCAGACCGGCGTCCGAGTAGTCCTCCAGGGCGAAGACGGCGACGGTCGTGCCGAAGCCGCCGTCGGTCATGCCGTTCAGGCCGTAGGCCGAGGCGAGCGCGGAGGGGCTGAAGTAGTCCTTGCTGTCCGACTTGCCGGGGAACGCCGAGGCGGCGCCGGCGCACATCGCCGGGTAGGCACCGGCGGCGGCGGTCGCGGCCGGGTGCGCGAGGCCGGTGCCGGCCTGGCCGGTGGCCCCGACCACGTGGCTGCTGTGCGCCTGGGCCAGGGTGTTCAGGCCGACGACGCCGGTGATCGCGCCGGCCACGTCGGAACGCACCGCGGGGGCGGCGGTGTTCAGGAAGCCGGTCCGGCCGTCGGGCGTCGTGTAGCCGGCCAGGTCCACGTCGAAGGACTTCTTGGCCTGGGCGACGGTGGTGGAGACCGGGATGGTCAGGCCGTCGGCGTCGAGCTCGCCGGGCTTCAGGCCCTGCGCGGTGAGGGCCTGCTTGACCTTGGCGACGGTGGCCTGGTCGGCGCCGAAGCGCTTCGCGAACTCACCGGTCTTCAGGAAGCGGTGGTACTGCGGCGACGTCTTGTCGCTCACCGCGGCGGCCAGCGCGTTGGCGCCGGCCTCGTCACGCGACTTCAGGTGCACGCTCAGCTGCACCGGGGTGTCGTCGGCCGGGGCGGCGGTCTTGGTCGCGTCGGCCGGGATCGCGGTCGGCACGCTGCCGACGCGCTGCGTGGTCGGCGCGTCGGCGTGGGCGGCAGGCAGACCGGCGTAGGTGACCACGGCCGCGGTGGCTATGGCCAGGGTGGCCGCGCGCGACAGCGGATTGGCGCGCTGCGGCCGGGCGTGTGGCGTCGGATGGGACATCCGCGCTCCCCCCAATTTGATGATTCGATGGACTTTCGAACGAGAGTCCGACGGGAGTTCTATCAGGTCGGGCCGACACCTCCGCAAGGGAATACCCGGTTGAGCGCCCAGGGGGGCCGCCGGAGCGTCACCCGCAGGGCCGTCGGCATGCGACCGAGCACGGCCCCGGACCAGCGCCGACGGCGCCGGAAGCCGGTCCGGCGGCCCGGGGCCGGCGGCGGTGTGAGATCGTCATCACGCCGCCCCGGCACCCGAGTTCGCACTCCCGAGCGGACCGGACGCCCGGCGCTACGGGGCCGCGATCGCGAACCCCAGCATCACCGCGGCCGAGACCACCACGGCGCCCGGCGCGAGGTCCGCCTCCGAGGCGCTGTCCGCGGAGCCGTGGCCCCGGTAGCGGCCCCCATCGATGCTCTCGGGATCGACGTCCTCGATGTGGACCACGGCGCCCAGCTTCACGCCCGCCGCCGCCGCGTACAGCTCGGCCTTGGACCGGGCCGCCCGTACGGCGCTCTCGCGGGCCCTCGCCCGCAGCTCCGGCTTGTTCCGCACGTCGAAGTCGACGCCGTCCAGCTCGTTCGCCCCGGCGTCGACCGCCGCGATCAGGAACGGTTCGAGGGAGTCCAGGTCGTGGTACTCGATGGCGAACGCGGCGTGGCAGCGGTAGCCGGTGAACTTCCGGTCCGCGCCGTAGCCGCTCCACGCGGTCTGCAGGTCCAGCCGCGACGCCGACACCTGCGCGTCCTGCACGCCGTGGGCCCGCATCGCTTCGCGCAGGGCGGCTATCGCCGCGCGAGCGGCCGCGAAGGCCTCCTGCGGCGTCGGTTCGGTCCGCTCCACGCCGAGCCGGATCCGGGCGAGGTCCGGCGCCGCCTGCACACTTGCCGCACCGTAGCCGGTGACTCCCCACGGGGACTTGATCGTTGTCTGCATGGCGCGCAGTCAACCACGAAGCCTCTTGCCGGGCAGGTGAGTTGTTCCGGGGCGGGGACGGGGGCTTCCCGCTGTGGCGGGGTCCGCTCCGCCCGCCGGCGCGGGCGGAGCGGGGGTGCCGGTCAGGAGTGGAGGCGGTTCAGCGCGGCGGTGACGACGCCTTCGAGCTGGGCCGGGGCGTCGGTGGGCCGGCCGGTGAGCTCGACGATGCCGACCCGGGTGCCGCTGCGCAGGACCGCGACCCCGCCGGTGGCGGTGCCGTCGCCGTTGTAGGCCGGGTACCAGCGGGCGGTGCCGCCGGCGACGGTCAGGGTGTGGGCCGCGCCGTAGTACCAGTGGCCGGCGGGCTCGTCCTGGCAGTCCTGGACGAGCGAGACGAGCTGCTTCTCCCAGGTGTCGGCCGTGGTCCCGGTGGGGGCGCTCGCGGCCGACTCGGTCAGCATGCCCTCGGTGTCGAAGGTCCAGGTCACGGACGCGTACGCGGTGGCCTTGTCCTTGGTCAGGTCGCGCATCGTCTCCTCGCCGGAGCACGCGGACAGCGCCTGGCGTCCGGTCAGCGCAACGGTCGCGCCGACCGGGTTCAGGCCCCGCTTGAAGTCCTCGCTCTGGACGAGGTCGCCGGAGCCGAGGCCGGGCGCGGTGACCGCGGCCGGGCGGCCGGCGTTGTGCGCGGCCCCGTCGGCGGCGGCCGACTGGGCGCCGACGACGCCGACCGTGATCAGTGCGGCGGCGACGCAGGCCGCGGCGGCGAAGCGGTTGCGGCGAACGGACTTCTGCTGGACGGCCTGGTTCTCGGTCATCTGGTCCCCCTGCTGGTCGGGACGCCTGCTGCGTCCTCGTACAACCGGGGAGATGCCGCCGGAGGAAGGAAAGTCGGAGCCCCGACCCGCTGTTTCACAGCTGTGACAGAGCGGCCCTGACGACGCGGTCCATCGCGGCCGTGCCCAGGCAGGCGTCGACCTCCAGCACCCCGTAGTGGGTGCCGCTGCGCAGCACGGCGATGCCGCCGCAGGGCTCCGTGCCCTCGGGCGCCGTGCCGGTGGTGTTGAGGTCCCCCCGATAGGAGCCCATCCAGTTCCCGACGACGTCCGGAGCGAGCCGCACCGTCGTGGTCTTTCCGTAGACCCAGTGCCCTGGCACCTCCTCCTGGCAGGGCACCTCCTCCAGCAGCAGGCGGTCGGTGAAGTTCTGCGCCAGGGAAGGGGTCCGGGCGTCGGCGGCGACCTCGCGGGCGACCTGGTCGCCGTGGCCGGTGGCGGCCAGCGTGGTGTCGTCCGGGTTGGTGCGGGGGGTGGTCATCAGCCCGCGGAAGTGGGCACCGGGCCCACCCAGGGTCTGGGTGAGGGTCTTCTCGCCGGAGCAGGCCGCGTTGGCGTAGGCCCCGTCGCCGTACCGGTCGGAGACGTGGATCCGCCCGCTGCCGACGTCCGGGTCGAACGCCGCCGGGTCCAGGAGGTTCGCGGTCGTCACCGGCCCGGTCGCACCGGTCACACCGGTAGGCGAGGCGGAGCCGGAGGCCGAGGCCGGGGACCCGGGCGTCGGGACGGACCCGCCGGGCGTCGCGGGAGCGGACGCGCCCTGGGACGCCCCGCCGGCCGCCGCACTCGACCGTGCTGTCGGGTGCGCGGTGGAGCCGGGGGGCGGTGGCAGGACGAACCGGCCGGCCGCCAGCCCGAGCGCGGCAGCCGCCACCACGGCGGCGACGGCGGACCGGCGCCGGACGACGGTGCGGCCGCCGCCCGCCGCGGGACCGTCGTTCACGGGCCGGTGACCAGACGCGCGCGCATGAAGTGGCGGGCCCGGTCGATACGGTCCTTGACCGTGCTCAGCGGGGCGTCCAGCTCCTCGGCCACCTGGACGTAGGTCAGGTCGCCCAGGTCGCGCAGCACGAACGCCTCGACCAGGGCGGGGTGCTGCTCCTCCAGCGCGGTCAGCGCCTCCATCACGTCGAGCCTGGTCCCGGCGATGACGCTGGTGGTGCGCGGGTCGACGGACTCGGGGAGGTCGGCGTGACTGTCCTCGGCGCGCCGGCGCATCGAGCGGTAGGTGGACCGGGCGGCGTTCGAGGCGATCACCGTCACCCAGCCCTGGAAGGAGCCGTGGCCGCCGTACCGGCCCAGGTGCGTGCTGATGGACAGCAGCGCGTCCTGCGCGGCCTCCTCCGCGTCGGCGTGGTGGGGCAGGAAGCGCGAGCAGCGGCGCAGGACCACCGGTCGCAGCCTGGCCAGCAGGTGTTCCAGCGCCTCCGGGTCACCCGCCTGAGCGGCCGTCACGAGCCCCTCCAGCTCACCGTCCTCGTACACCCGGATCCCCCCGTTTCGTCCCGCCTGCGGCCCGCCCGTCGGGCGGGAGTTCCGCACGCCCCCCGACTCCGGCAGAATGCTGCCACATGCGCAAGCTCGGCCGTTACCTCCTCGTGGAGCGGCTCGGAGCCGGCTCCTTCGCGACGGTCTGGAAGGCCTACGACCCGGAGCTCGACACCGAGGTCGCGGTGAAGGTGCTGGCCGAGAACTGGGCCGCCAACGCGGATGTGCGCGAGCGGTTCCTGGCGGAGGCGAGGCTGCTGCGCCGGATCGCCAGCCCGCGGGTGGTCCGGGTGCACGACGTCGGGGTGCAGGAGGACCGGCCCTACTTCGTCATGGACTACGTACGCGGCGGCACCCTGGCGGACCGGGTCGGGCAGTGCGACCCGCAGGAGGCGCTGCGGCTGGCCGCGGAGGCGGGCTACGCGGTCCAGGTCCTGCACGAGGCGGGCGTGGTGCACCGCGACGTCAAGCCGTCCAACCTGCTGCTCGCCGCCGGCCCTGCGCCCGCCGCGGTGCTGGTGGCGGATCTGGGCAGCGCCAAGCAACTGGCGGACGCATCCGGGCTCACCGTGACCACGGGCACGCCCGCCTACATGGCACCGGAACAGGCCTTCCAGACCGGCGGGTTCGACGGGAGGGCCGACGTGTACGCGTTGGCCGTGGTGGCCTACGAGCTGCTGACCGGGCAGAAGCCGTTCGGCCCGGGCGGGCGCGCCACAGCCCTGATGACCGACTGGCCGGCCGCCTCGACGCTGCCGGCGCTCCCGGCCGGAGCGGAGCTCCCGCCGAACGTCGCCCTGCTGCTGCGGACCGCGATGTCCGTCGAGCCGGCGGACCGACCGCCGACCGCCCAGGCCTTCGCGGACGCGCTGCTGGCTCCGGCCCCGCAGTCCCGGCCCCCGGAAGGCCCCGGGTGGCTGACCCCGCGCGCGGTCTGTCTGGCGTCGGGCACGGTGTTCACGGCGACGACCCTGCTGGGCTGGCTGTTGCGTTGAACCCGCGTCGACGCGGCTTCGTTCCGGGGCGGAAGGAGGTCGTCACGTCACGGGGCGCCGGCCGCTGACGGCTACCGTAGGGTCGAGCACATGCGACTGAGCACGGTGATCCTCCCCATCCACCGGTGGAGCGAGGGGCAGAAGATCTGGCGGCGGGCCGAGGACCTCGGCTTCCACGCTGCGTACACGTACGACCACCTGTCCTGGCGAAGCTTCCGGGACGAGGCGTGGTTCGGGTCGGTGCCGACCCTGACCGCGGCCGCGACGGCGACCGAGCGGCTGCGGCTGGGCACGCTGGTCACCTCGCCGAACTTCCGGCACCCGGTGACCCTGGCGAAGGACCTGATCACGCTGGACGACGTGTCCGGCGGCCGGGTCACGCTGGGGATCGGGGCCGGCGGGACGGGCTACGACGCGACGGCGATGGGGCAGGAGGCGTGGTCGCCGAAGGAGCGGGCGGACCGGTTCGGCGAGTTCCTCCCGCTGCTGGACGAGTTGCTGCGCACCGACGCCACGACGCGTGAGGGCACCTACTACTCGGCGGTCGAGGCGCGGAACATCCCCGGCTGCGTGCAGACGCCGCGGGTGCCGTTCTACGTCGCCGCGACCGGCCCGCGCGGACTGAAGCTGGCGGCCGAGTACGGGCAGGGCTGGGTGACGTACGGGGACCCGAAGGGCCCGGCGGACGTGCCGGTCGAGCAGGCGCCCGGGGTGATCGCGCAGCAGATCGAGAAGCTGGCGGCGGCCTGCGAGGCCAAGGGCCGGGACGTGGCCACGCTGGAGAAGATGCTGCTCCAGGGCTCGACCGCGGAGAAGCCGCTGCAGTCGCTGGACGCCTTCGTCGACTGGGCCGGCACGTACCGGGAGCTGGGCGTCACCGAGCTGGTGATCCACTGGCCGGTCCCGGACTCGATCTTCGAGAACGACCTCGCCGTCTTCGAGCGGATCGCCACCGAGGGCCTGGCGCAGCTCGGTTGATCCCGCTCCGCCGGGGCGCCGTGCCGCCGGGCGCCCCGGCGGCCGGTGCGGTGATCCCCGGGGTCGGCGTCGGGGCGAGGCGCTAGTCTGTCCGCCGCACCATCAATCTGATCATGCGTGACAACGGGGGTTCCTTCGCCATGTCCGTTTCCAGGAGACTGCTCGCCACCGCTCTGGTCGCCACCGCCGCGTTCGGCCTCGCGGCCTGTGGGCCGGACGACTCGTCGGACCAGGGCGCGGGTGGCGGGTCGACCACCGCGACGGCCGCCCCGACCGGCGCGGCCCCGGCCCCGGCGTCGCCCACCGCCGCCCCGGGCGGCACCGGGAAGCCCGCCGCGCCGACCGGCACCCCCGGCACCCCCGGCACCCCCGGCGCCTCCGGCGAGCCCGAGGGCTTCTGCACCCACGGCCCGCTGCCGGCCGGCCAGAAGTGGATCTACCCGGCGAAGGGCACCACCACGACGACCCTGGTCTACAAGGAGACCAAGGACGCCTGCGGTGTCAACGACGTCGTCTTCGAGCCGGTGGGCGCCGACAAGACCGCCGCGTTCGCGCCGACCGCCAAGGGCCACCTGAGCTCGGTGCTGACCGCGCCGAAGGACGTCAACCTGGCCGACCTGGTGAAGCACGTCAACGAGTGCATCGCCAACCCGGACAACCAGAAGGGCTCGTACCCCTGCTCGGGCGGCGACTACAAGGTGGCGATCGACGCCTCCGGCAAGGTCACCGAGCTGTGGGAGCGCGCGCACTCCTGAGCCGGGTCGGACACGGCGCCGGGACCGCTCACCTCAGGTCGAGCCGCCCGGCGCCGTTCGCGCACCCGAGCGGCTTCCCGGCGGCGGGGTGGCGCCGGGCGCGGCGGCGGGCGCGGTGGTGGGCGGCCTCCGGTTTCCGCCGACCCCTAGGGGAGAGAGGCCCCGGCGTCATACCGCAGCAGCAGAGGGGCTCGTCATTCCAGCTCATGACCCGTACCGCGCAAGGCCGTTACGTTGATGGGCGTGTCCACAGCTGTCATCAAGACGGACGGCCTCACCAAGAGGTTCCCCCGGGTCACCGCCCTCGACCAGCTCACCGTCGAGGTGCGGCCCGGGGTGGTCGGGCTGGTCGGGTCCAACGGTGCGGGCAAGTCCACACTGATCAAGATCCTGCTCGGGCTCGCCCCGGCGACGTCCGGCCGCGGCGAGGTCCTCGGCCTGGACATCGCCACCCGGGGCTCCGAGATCCGGGAGCGGGTCGGCTACATGCCCGAGCACGACTGCCTGCCGCCGGACGTCTCCGCCACCGAGTTCGTCGTCCA
Organism: Kitasatospora sp. NPDC101447; assembly: GCF_044767225.1. Classification (NCBI taxonomy): domain Bacteria; kingdom Bacillati; phylum Actinomycetota; class Actinomycetes; order Kitasatosporales; family Streptomycetaceae; genus Kitasatospora; species Kitasatospora sp. NPDC101447. The sequence goes on along the minus strand of NZ_JBIWNL010000042.1, from coordinate 52,354 downwards.
CATGGCCCGGATGGCGGGCCTGCCGGCCACCGCCGCCCGTGAGCGCACCGCCGACACCCTGCGGCACGTCGGCCTCTACGAGGAGCGGTACCGGCCGATGGGCGGGTACTCGACGGGCATGAAGCAGCGGGTCAAGCTCGCCCAGGCGCTGGTGCACGACCCCAAGCTGGTGCTGCTGGACGAGCCGACCAACGGCCTCGACCCGGCCGGCCGGGACGAGATGCTGGGCCTGATCCGCCGCGTGCACAGCGACTTCGGCATCTCGGTGCTGGTGACCACCCACCTGCTCGGCGAGCTGGAGCGCACCTGCGACCACCTGGTCGTCATCGACGGCGGCAAGCTGCTGCGCTCCTCCTCCACCGCCTCCTTCACCGAGGCGACGGCCGTCCTCGCGGTCGAGGTCACCGACCACCCGGAGGACCACGCGGTCGAGCCCGCCGCGGTGGTGCGCGAACGCCTCGCCGCGGCCGGCGTCGACGTCCAGTCCGAGGGCTCGCACCTGGTGCTGGTCCGGCTGGCCGACGAATCGACGTACGACACCATCCGTGACACCGTCGCCGAACTCGGCCTCGGCCTGGTCCGGCTGGAACAGCGCCGGCACCGGGTCGCCGAACTCTTCACCGAGAACCGCGACGACCGCGACGACCGCGACGACCGTGACGACCGGGCTGGCCGTGACGACCCGGCCGGCCGGAACGCCCAGGACAGCAGGGGAGGTTCGGACGATGTCGCTGCCTCCTGAGACCAGGCCCGCCGACATCGGCGTCATCCATGACATCGGCTACCGCGGCTACACCGGCCCCCGGCTCGGCCGCGGCTACGCCACCCGCGCGCTCTTCACCCAGAGCCTGCGCGCCGCGTACGGCCTCGGCCGCTCCGGCAAGTCCAAGGTGCTGCCGATGCTGGTGCTGGGCGCGGTCACCGTGCCCGCCATGATCTTCGTGGCGATCGCGATCACCCTGAAGCGCGACGAACTGCCCGTCGAGTACGCGGGCTACCTCGGCAGCCTCAACCTGGTGATCTCGGTCTTCCTGGCCTCCCAGGCGCCGGTGCTGCTCTCGCGGGACCTGCGGTACCAGACCGTGCCGCTCTACTTCTCCCGCCCGATCACCCGCACCGACTACGTCCGGGCCAAGTTCGCGGCCATGGTCTGCGCCCAACTGCTCCTGATGACGGCCCCGTTGCTGGTGCTGTACGCCGGTGCGCTGCTCGGCGGGATGGACTTCTCGTACAACACCGGGCACTTCCTCTACGGTCTGTTCGCGGCCGTGCTGTACGCCCTGGTGCCGACCTCGGTGGCGCTGGTGATCGCGGCCGCCACCCCGCGCCGGGGCTTCGGGGTCGCCGCCATCATGGGCTACCTGGCGATCAGCGCCGCGGTGGCCGGCATCGCGGTCGGCATCAGCGACCCGGGCACCACCGGCTCCGACGGCGCGCAGTGGACGTCGCTGATCTCGCCCACCAACCTGGTGGAGTCCCTGGTCAACGAGCTGTTCGACCTCGGCACCGGCCTCGACCGCCGGCACGCCCCGGGCGGGCTCGGCCTGACGGTGTTCGCACTGGTGGCCGCGGCCCTGGTGGTCGGCTCGTACCGGCTGCTGCTGAGCCGCTACAAGAAGGTTTGAGAGAGGGCGGCATGGCCACCATCAGCATCGACAAGGTGTCCCGCTGGTTCGGGAACGTGGTCGCGGTCAACGACATCACGATGGCCGTCGGCCCCGGCATCACCGGCCTGCTCGGCCCCAACGGCGCGGGCAAGTCCACCCTCATCCACATGATGAGCGGCTTCCTCTCCCCGTCCAGCGGCTCGGCCACCCTGGACGGCACACCGATCTGGCGCAACCAGCAGGTGTACCGGCAGATCGGCCTGGTCCCCGAACGGGAGTCGATGTACGACTACCTGACCGGCTGGGAGTTCGTCCTCGCCAACGCCGAACTCCACGGCCTGCCCCAGCCGGGCGCCGCCGCCCGCCGGGCCCTGGACCTGGTGGAGATGGCCCACGCCAAGGACCGCCGCACCGGCACGTACTCCAAGGGCATGAAGCAGCGGGTCAAGATGGCCTCCGCGCTGGTCCACGACCCGTCCGTGCTGCTGCTGGACGAGCCCTTCAACGGCATGGACCCGCGCCAGCGGCTCCAGCTGATGGAGCTGCTGCGCCGCTTCGGCGCGGACGGCCGCACCGTGCTGTTCTCCTCGCACATCCTGGAGGAGGTCGAGCAACTCGCCCGGCACATCGAGGTCGTGGTGGCCGGGCGGCACGCGGCCTCGGGCGACTTCCGCAAGATCCGCCGACTGATGACCGACCGCCCCCACCGCTACCTGGTCCGCTCCAGCGACGACCGCCGGCTCGCCGCCGCGCTGATCGCCGACGGCTCCACCACCGGCATCGAGGTGGACGAGCGCGAGCGGGCGCTGCGGATCGAGGCGGTCAACTTCCAGGGCTTCACCACCCTGCTCCCCAAGGTCGCCCGGGAAGCCGGCATCCGGCTGTACACCGTCTCCCCGGCCGACGAGTCGCTGGAGAGCGTCTTCTCGTACCTGGTCTCCGCATGACCGCCGCCGTGACCGTTGCTGCCCAGGAAGGGGCCGACCGACCATGAACCCCACCGTCGCCAGGCTCACCCTGCGCGGGCTGCTGGGCCGCCGCCGCGGCCTCCTGCTGCTGGTGGTCCCCGCGCTGCTGCTGCTCGTCTCCGCCGTCGCGAGCGGGTCGACCGCCGACGCGCACGGCCTGACCGTCAAGATCCTCGGCCAGCTCGGCCTCGGCACCCTGGTCCCGATCCTCGGCCTGGTGGTCGGCACCGGCGCCATCGCCACCGAGATCGACGACGGCTCGATCGTCTACCTGCTCGCCAAGCCGATCCCGCGCTGGCGGATCATCACCACCAAGCTGGCCGTCGCGATCGGCGTCACCTGGCTGTTCTCGGTCGTCCCGACGATGCTGTCCGGGCTGATCCTGTACGGCAACCGGGACAACACGGTGCTCGGCTACACCGTGGCGGTCATGGTCGCCGGGGCCGCGTACAGCGCGCTGTTCCTGCTGCTCGGCGTGGTCACCCGGCACGCCGTGGTGGCCGGGCTCGGCTACGCCCTGATCTGGGAGTCGGTGGTCGGCAACTTCGTCGAGGGCGCCCGGACGCTGAGCGTCCAGCAGTGGGGCCGGGCGGTGGCCGAGGCCGTCGCCGGGGACACCGCGATCGGCGCCGACGTCTCGCTCGGGGCCGCCGTCCCGCTGCTGCTGGCGGTCACCGTCGGGGCGACGGTGCTGGCCTCGGTGAAGCTGGCCGGGCTGACCCTGGCCGGCGAGGACTGAGCCGCGCACCGGCGGAGCCGCGCACCGGCGGAGCCGCGCGCCTACTGAGCCGCGCACCGACGGAGCCGCGCGCCGACGGAGCGTCCGGCAGGAAGCCGAACGGCGCTCCGGCCCGCTGGACTGCGGGCCGGAGCGCCGTCGAAGCGCCGTACGGAGATCCCGGGGGCTCAGAGCGTACGGTTGCGGCCCGCGCCCCAGCCGGCCGCGCCGACCACCACGACCAGCGCCAGCATCAGCACCAGGGTGGTCTCCCAGCCGCCGGTGAGCTGGTGCAGCGCACCGGCGCCGACCGGGCCGGCCGCCGCGACCAGGTAACCGATCGCCTGCGACATCCCGCCCAGCTGGGCGGCCCCGGCCGCGCTGCCGGTGCGCAGCACGATGAACGCCAGGCCCAGGCCCAGCGAGCCGCCCTGGGCCACGCCGAGCACGGTCGCCGACACCCACGCCGCGGACACCGGTGCGACCAGCAGCATCGCGATGCCCAGCCCGTTCAGGGCCGCCATCGTCACCGCCAGGGCGCGCTGGCTGGTCATCCGGCCGGCCATCAGCGGCACCAGGAAGGCGCCGGCCACCTGCACCAGGTTGGAGAAGGCGAAGACCAGGCCGGCCTGGCCGCGGTCCATGCCGTGGTCGGCCAGGATGGTCGGCATCCAGGCCACCAGGGTGTAGACCAGCAGCGAGGAGATGCCCATGAAGAGGCTGATCTGCCAGGCCAGCGGGGACTTCCAGATGCCCTCGACCGGCTTGCTCGGCGCCGCCGGCGCAGCCGCCGAGCCCCGCTCCTGACGGCTGCGCAGCACCTGCGGCAGCCACGCCACCGCCGCGACCAGCGCGAGCAGCGACCACGCGCCGAGCGAGGCCCGCCAGCCGCCGCCGAGCGCGTGCTCCAGCGGGACGGAGGTGCCGGCGGCGAGAGTCGCCCCGACCAGCATGGTGGTCGAGTAGACGCCGGTCATGGTGGCCGCGCGGTCCGGGAACTCCCGCTTGACCAGGCCCGGCATCGACACGTTCAGCACCGCGATGGCCACGCCGATCACCACGCAGCCCGCGTACAGCGCCGCCACCGACGGCAGCACCCGCAGCAGCACGCCCGCGCCCAGCACCAGCACCGCGCCCAGCACCACCCGCTCGGCACCGAACCGGCGGGTCAGCCGGGGGGTGAGCGGGGCGCCGACGCCCTGGAACAGCACCGGCACGGTCGTGATCAGGCCGCTCGCGGTCGCGGAGAGTCCGAGGGTCCGCTGGATCTCGTTGACCATCGGGGAGATCGCGGCCAGGCAGGCGCGCATGTTCAGCGCGACCAGCAGGATGCCGGTCAGCAGCAGGACCGGATGGGCCAGCCGGGAGCGGACGGGGAGCGGGGCAGGGGTGGTGACAACCGGCTGCCGGGCACGGGTGACGGCCATGGGTGTGCTGTTCTTTCCTGAATGTGCGTGGATGCGGGCGGGAAGGCGGAGGCTCGCGCCGTCCTACTTCCGGGCCGCGATGGCCGCGAGCAGCTGCTCGACGGCCGCGGTCGGGCCGGCGAGCAGCGAACGACACGCCGCCTCGGCCCGGTCCGGGTCACCGCTCTCGATCGCGTCGACCAGTGCCTCGTGGGTGGCCACGACCGCCTCGGGCATGTCGTGGTCGCCGAAGGCGGAGGTCATCGCCTCACGGACGGAGGCGCCGAAGTAGCGGTAGACCTCGGTCAGCGCGGGGTTGTGCGCGGCCTCGACGACCGCGGTGTGGAACTCCAGGTCGTGCTCGACGGTGGCCTCGCGGCTCGCCCGCTCGGGGTGCGCCGCGAACACCTCGGCCTCGCGGGCCAGCGCGGCGCGCATCCGCCGGACGTCCTCGGGGGTGTGCCGCAGCGCGGCCAGCCGGGCGCCCTCGGTCTCCAGCGCCGCGCGGACCTCCAGGACGTCCCGGATGCCCGAACGCTGGACGCCCCGCAGGACGGAGGCCGGGTCGCTGGTCGAGCGGACGAACGTCCCCTCGCCCTGGCGGGAGACCAGCATCCCGGCGTGCACCAGCACCCGGATCGCCTCCCGCACGGTGTTCCGCCCGACCTGCATCTGCTCGGCCAGCTCGTGCTCGGTGGGGATCCGCGACCCCACCGGCCAGACCCCGCCGGCCAACTGCTCCCGCAGCTGGTCGATCGCGGTGTCCACCAGGGATCGCCGCCCGGCCGCCTGCAGGCCGTTGCCCTCGCCGCTCATTCCGGACTCCCTCCCTCGCACACGTCCACACCAGTCGTAGGTCATCCTACAACCACTTGCCCGGTCATCCTACAACTGACGACGAACACTCCGTGAACGCCCGACCACCGACCCGCTGCCTGCTCCCGAAGCCCGACCGCGCGCCCGGGCCCACCTCGCGCTCGACCCCACCCGCGGCGACCAACCCGAGTTCCCCGCCCCGAAAGGGGCGCGGGGAACTGCGCGCGGCGGAAGACCACCGACGCGAACGTGCCTCACGCCCCGGTTCCCCACCCCGGCTCCCCACCCCGGTTCCCCGGGCCGCCAGGCCCGGTCAGCGGGGCGGGTAGAGGCGCTCCAGGACGACCGCGACGCCGTCCTCGTCGTTGCCGGCGGTCACGGTGTCGGCGACGGCGAGGAGTTCCTCGTGGGCGTTGGCCATGGCGACGCCGTGGGCGGCCCAGCCGAACATCGGGACGTCGTTGGGCATGTCGCCGAAGGCGATGGTGTCGGCGGCGCGCAGGCCGAGGCGGCGGGCGGCGACGGCCAGCCCGGTGGCCTTGGAGAGGCCGAGCGGGAGCAGTTCGACGACTCCGGGCCCGGCCATCACGACGCCGACGAGGTCTCCGGCGGCGCGGCGCGCGGCTTCGGCGAGGGCGTCGTCGGTCAGCGCGTGGTGCTGGATGTAGAGCTTGCTGACGGGGGAGGCGAGGAGTCCGCCGCGGTCGACCCGGACGACGGGCAGGTCGGAGCCGATGAGCAGTTCGTAGCCGGGGCCGGCCAGGACCTGGCCGTCGAGGCCGTCCTGGTTGGCGGCGACGGCGAGCGGGCCGGTCTCGGCCTCGATCTTCTCGACGGCGAGCGCGGCGAGCCGGCGGTCCAGGGTGAGCGAGGTGAGCAGCTTGTGCGCGCCGGCGTCGTAGACCTGGGCGCCCTGGCCGCAGACGGCTATCCCGGTGTAGCCGATCTCGTCGAAGACCGGGCGGGCCCAGACGGCCGAGCGGCCGGTGACGATGATGTGCAGCGCGCCCGCGTCGGTGGCCGTGGCCAGGGCGGCGCGGGTGCGCTCGGAGACGGTCTCCTCGCTGGTCAGCAGGGTGCCGTCGAGGTCGGTGGCGACCAGCCGGTAGGGCAGGCCGCCACCGTCGCGGGTGTCCTCCGGGGAGACGGGGCTGGGGCTGGTGGTGCTCATGGGCCGGTCGTCTCCCGGGAGTTGCGGGTGGAGCGGGTGGAGCGGGTGGTGCGGCGGCTCCCCGCGCGGGGAGCCCGGGGCCGGGCCTACTTGACCGGCTGGAGGACGGTCCGTCCGCCGAGGAACGGGCGCAGTGCCTCGGGGACGGCGACGGAGCCGTCGGCCTGCTGGTGGTTCTCCAGGATCGCCACGATGGTGCGCGGGATCGCGACCAGGGTGCCGTTCAGGGTGGCGAGCGGGCGGGTCTTGCCCTCTTCGCGCATCCGGATCGACAGGCGGCGGGCCTGGTACTCGGTGGTGTTGGAGGTCGAGGTGACCTCGCGGTACTTGCCCTGGGTGGGGATCCAGGCCTCGATGTCGAACTTGCGCGCGGCCGAGGCACCGAGGTCGCCGGAGGCGACGTCGATGACCCGGTACGGCAGCTCCAGCGCGTTGAGGAAGTCCTTCTCCCACTGGAGGAGGCGGCGGTGCTCGTTCTCGGCGTCCTCGGGCGTGGTGTAGACGAACATCTCCACCTTCTCGAACTGGTGGACGCGGATGATGCCGCGGGTGTCCTTGCCGTAGGTGCCGGCTTCGCGGCGGAAGCAGGACGAGTAGCCGGCGTAGCGCAGCGGCAGCTTGTCGGCGTCGAGGATCTCGTCCATGTGGTACGCCGCGAGCGGGACCTCGCTGGTGCCGACCAGGTACCGGTCGTCCTCGGCGAGGTGGTACACGTTCTCGGCGGCCTGGCCGAGGAACCCGGTGCCGTCCATGGCGGCCGGGCGGACCAGGGTCGGGGTGATCATCGGGGTGAAGCCGGCCGCGGTGGCCTGGGCGATCGCCATGTTGACCAGGGCGAGCTCCAGCAGCGCGCCGACGCCGGTCAGGTAGTAGGAGCGGGCACCGGCGACCTTGGCGCCGCGCTCGGTGTCGATCGCGCCGAGGATCTGGCCGAGCTCGACGTGGTCGCGCGGCTCGAAGCCCTCGGCGGCGAAGTCGCGCGGGGTGCCGATCTCTTCGAGGGTGACGAAGTCCTCCTCGCCGCCGACCGGGGCGGCCGGGTCGATGAGGTTCGCCAGCGAGCGGAGCAGGCGGTCGGCCTCCTCCTTGGCGGCGCCCTGTTCGGCGTCGGCGGCCTTGACCTCGGCGGCCAGGTCCTTGGTGCGCTGGAGCAGGGCGGCCTTCTCGTCGCCCTTGGCCTGGGCGACCTGCTTGCCGAGCACCCGCTGCTCGCTGCGCAGTTCGTCGAAGCGGCTGCCCGAGGACCGGCGCCGTTCGTCGGCGGAGAGGAGGGCGTCGACCAGGTCGACGTCCTCGCCACGGACGCGCTGCGAGGCGCGCACTCGGTCAGGGTCCTCACGGAGCAGGCGAAGGTCAATCACAGGCCCAAGCGTACCGGGCGGGCGTTCCTCCACCGGTACCGGTTTTCCCCTGGGGATAACCGCCCCGAACCTGTGGATAACTTCTGTGGGGAACTCTCCCGGGGCGGGTTATCCACAGGCTGGGGGCAGGGGCTGTGGATCGAAGGGGAGGGTCACCCTCCGCGCGATCGAACCAGCGAATTGAGGTTTCAAACCTCATTGGACCTTCCCGAGTGAGGGAATTGAAGCACTCAGACGGGTGATTTGCTGGCAACCGGGTGACTCTGGTCCGATTAGTCATCTCTGCGGCGCAAACCGATGGTCCGACCGGTTCTGGGTAATGGCTATACCGGTTTGTCGACTCGTCCCCAGACCTGTGGATAACTTCCGGCTGTGGACAGCGGGGAGGCCTGTGGACAGCGGCCGCCGTCGCCGGACCGGCCTGTGGATGACGGGTGCGGTCGTCCGCCCCGCCTGATCGGACCGATCCAAAACGGTCGGAAAAGGTCAGAAAGACGGAAGGTGTCGCTCGGGTGACTCAGATGTCCCCGCGCCCGTCGAGCGCGCGGGAGAGCCAGTCCGCCGCCGAGCTGAAATCCTCGTCCGAGGTCCCCGGCCGCCGGTGGGTGGACACCTGCCGGTCGGCGCGCGGATAGGAGCCCAGGTACCGCACCTGGGGGCAGATCCGCTTGAGCCCCATCATCGCCTCGGCCACCCGGCGTTCCGAGAGGTGGCCCTCGCAGTCGATCAGGAAGCAGTAGTTGCCCAGGCCCTCACCCGTCGGCCGGGACTCGATCCGCATCAGGTTGACCCCGCGCACCGCGAACTCCTGCAGCAGCTCCAGCAGCGCGCCCGGGTGGTCGTCCGGCAGCCAGACCACCATCGAGGTCTTGTCCGCACCGGTCGGTGAGGAGACCCGGCCCGGGCGGCCGACCAGGACGAACCGGGTGGCGGCGCTCTTGGCGTCCGCGATGTCCTTGACCAGCGGGTCCAGCCCGTAGATCGGCGCCGCGAACTCGCCCGCGAAGGCCCCGTCGTAGCGGCCCTCGGCGACCAGCCGGGCGCCGTCCGCGTTGGAGGCCGCCGACTCCCAGGTCGCCTCCGGCAGGTTGGCCGCCAGCCAGCGGCGCACCTGCGGCTGGGCCACCGGGTGGCTGGTCACCGTCTTGATCCCGGACAGCTCGGTGCCCGGCCGGACCAGCAGCGCGAAGGCGATCGGCAGCAGCACCTCCCGGTAGATCATCAGCGGCGCGCCGGAGGCCAGTTCGTCGTTGGTCGCGGTGACCGCGCCCTCCACCGAGTTCTCGATCGGCACGAACGCCCCGGCGGCGTCTCCGCCGCGCACCGCGTCCAGCGCCAGCGCCACCGAGGACAGCGGCACCAGCTCGCGGGTCGCCGCCTCGGGCAGGGTGTGCAGGGCCGCCTCGGTGAAGGTGCCGGCCGGGCCGAGGTAGGTGTAGCGGGTGGCCGACATGACGCCTCCGTGGGAACTCGGTGCTGCCTGGACGGGTGGTGCCGAAACAGTCACCCTAACGATTCCGCGGCCCCGGCAGGAAAGCGTTCCACGGGCCGGGACCACCTGTGGTAGCGGCCGCGGGGCCGCCGGGCGCTACCCGTCGAGCAGCTGCTGGCCGAGGTGGCCGCCGACCGGCGCGGCCGGGGGCACCGCGTACACGCCGCTCGCCTCGTGCCGCAGGAAGCGGGAGAGGCCGTCGCCCCGGGAGAGCTTGCGCTGCACCGGGGTGAAGCCCTTGCGCGGATCGGCCTGGAAGGCCATGAAGAGCAGCCCGGCGTCCGGCGAGCCGTCCGGCAGCAGCCCGTCGTGGTACGAGAAGCCGCGCCGCAGCATGGCCGCCCCGCCGTTGGCCGCCGGCGCGGCGACCCGGATGTGGGCGTCGGAGGGGATCGCCAACGCGCCGTCCGGGCCCTGGGCGGACAGGTCGACCGGGGCGTGCTCGCCGGCCCCGGCGGGCGTGCCGAGCGGGGCGCCGTCCGCCTTGCGGCGTCCGATCACCCGCTCCTGCCGGTCCACCGGGAGCGCCTCCCAGTGGTCCAGCAGCATCCGGATCCGCCGGAACACCAGGTACGAGCCGCCGGCCAGCCAGCCCGGCTGGTCGCCGCCGGCGGCGCAGAACACCTTGGCGGCGAAGCCGTCCTCGCCGGGCTTCGGGTTGTTGGTGCCGTCGACCTGGCCCATCAGGTTGCGGCCGGTCACCGGCTGCGCGGCGGCCCCGGGGGTGCGGGCGAAGCCGGCCGACTGCCAGCGCAGCGCCGCCGTCCCGGCCGCCAGCCGCTGCAGCACCCGCAGGGCGTGCACCGCCACCAGCGCGTCGTCGGCGCCGATCTGGACGAACAGGTCGCCGTCGCCGCGGGCCGGGTCGAGCGCGTCGCCGGGGAAGGCGGGCAGCGGTTCGAGCCCGGGCGGGCGGCGGTCGGCCAGCCCGGCCTTGTCGAAGAGCCCGGCGCCGAAGCCGACCGTGAGGGTGAGCGAGCAGGGGCCGGCGTCCAGCGCGACCTGGTTGTCGAACTCCTCGGCCGGCTCCCCGGCGGTCAGCCGCTCGGCGGCCTTCGTCCAGCGCTGCAGCAGGGCGCGCAGCCCGTCCCGGCCCGCCCCCTCGACCAGGTCGAAGGCGGCCAACTGGACCCGGGCCTGCTGCGGTTCGAGGATCCCGGCCTGGTGCTCGCCGCGGAACGGTACCCGGGCGGCGCCGAGCACCCCGCCCGGGGTCGCCGCGCCGGTGGTGCGGTCGGCCCGGTCCAGGGCGACCGCCCCGGCGACGCCCGCCCCCGCGCCGACCAGCAGCCCGGCGCCGGCGGTGCCGAGCAGGGCACGCCGGGTGAAGCCCGCCCGGTCCGCCGGGGTCTGCCCGGCCGGGGCCTCCCCGGCCGCGGCCGGTTCCGTCGTCGTCACGTCGTCCACCGCCGTCAGCCGATCTTGAACTGCTGGGTCGGGGTGGTCTGGTCGATCTCCGAGGAGCGGACCTGCACCGACACCACCCAGGTGCCCGCCAGCGGCAGCTGCGCGGTGCCGCTCCAGCGGCCGGTGCCCTCCGGGGTGAGCGCCACCGGCAGCGGGCCGAGGTCGCGGTCCGGCAGGGTGAAGGCCAGCTGCACCTCGGGGACGTCCACCGGCTGCCCGTCCGCGCCGTCCAGCGCGAGCTTCACCTCGTTCGGGCCGGTCCGGGCCGGGTTGAGGGTGACGGTCGCGGTGCCCTTGGCGTTCGGCGTCCGGCCCTTGGTGTCGTACGGGAGCTTGAGCTCGACGGTGCGGCCCGGCTCGGTCTGCGGCGCGGCCGCGGCCCCGCCGCCGGCCGGAGCGGCGGCCCCGGCCGTGATCTCGCCCGCCACCCGGCCGGGCGGGGAGTTGGTCAGCATCGTGGTGACCACCAGCACCGCCACCGCGACCAGGGCCTCGACCAGCACCGAGCGGCGCAGCCCGGCCCGGTTCGGGGTCAGCCCGCGCTCGCGCCCGGCGCTCTCCCGGGCGGCCCGCTGGCGGTCCAGCTGCGCCCGGCGGACCGGGTCCTCGCTGTGCGCCGCGACGCCGACCGGCTCCGGCACCTCGGCCTGTTCGACCTCCGCCGCCTCGGCCGGTGCCGACCGCAGCCGGGCCAGCCGGCTGCGCGAGATCCAGGCGACGCCGAGCATCACGACCACGCAGCCGCTCTTCACCAGCAGCAGCCGCCCGTACTCGGTGCCGGTCAGCGCGCCCCAGCTGCCCAGGCCCCGCCAGGACTGGTAGATCCCGGTCACGGCCAGCACGGCCACCGAGCCGAAGGCGACCTTCGAGAAGCGGTCCACCACGTCGGCGCCCACGCCCTCGCGCAGCGCGGCCAGGAGTGCGGCCAGCCCGCCCAGCCAGAGCGCCATCGCGATCAGGTGCAGGATGCCGAACGGCAGCGCCAGCCAGACCTGGATGCCCACCGAGGCGTGGTCGGCGCCGACCCAGGTCGCCGCGAGGGCGACCGCCAGCACCAGCCCGGCCACCCCGAGGCCGAGCCGGGCCTCCCGCTGCGGCCGCTCGGCGGCGCGCTGCTCCAGCTCGCGCAGCTCGGCGGCCTCGGCGTCCTCGCCCCTGCCCTCGGCGCCCTCGCCGTCGGCGCGCCGGTCCTCGGCGGGCTCGGCGGGGAGTGGCCGCGGCGGCTGCCCCAGCTGGCCGACCAGCAGGGACAGGAACACCCCGCCCGCCGCGAGCAGCAGCAGCCGGGCGGCCAGCGCGGTGCCGATCCGCTCGTCCAGGGTGGCGCGCACCAGCGACAGGTCGAAGGCCTGCCCGATCCCCGAGCCGCGCTCGTACGGCCCGCGCAGCATCAGCACCGCGACGGTGGAGACCAGCAGCGCCGTCCAGCCGGTCATCAGCAGCCGCTGCACCGGGCGCCGGGCGGTGCCGGCCGGCCAGCAGATCAGCACGAAGGCGGCGACGCCGGCCAGCAGCGCGAACGCCGCGTAGGCGACGGTGCGGCCGGTGCCGTACAGGGCGGCGACCAGGCCGTCGGCCTTGGCGCCCTGCAGTGCGGTGGCCGACACCGAGGTGTCCGAGGGCGCGCCGATGGAGAAGGTGAACGCCCCGCCGACGGGGTGCGAGTCCTCCGAGACGGCCCGCCAGGCGACGGTGTACGTGCCGTTGGCGAGCCCGCCCTTCAGGCCGACCCGGGCGGTGTTGCCCTTGCCGTCGGCGTGCGCGGGGTTGCCGGTGTCCACGGCCTTGCCGGCCGGGTCGAGCACCCGGACGGAGTCCGAGGAGAGTGACACGGACTCGCTGAAGGTCAGCGTGACCTCGGCCGGTGCGGTGGCGACCACCGAGTTCTGCCGGGGGTCGGTGGAATCCAGGGTGGCGTGCGCGGAGGCCGGTCCGGCGCCCGCGAGCATCAGCGCGAGCAACGCGCCGAGCATTCCGAGCACCCCGGCGATCCGGCGGTGCGAGGCCTTCTCCAGGCCGGCCGACTGCATGGTGACGGTCCCCTAACTCTGGCCGGGGCGGTAGGTGAGCTCCTTGACCGGCACCTTGACCGCGATGGTGCCGGACTTGGCGAAGGTGAGGTCCAGTTCGAGCTCGTCGCCGAGTGCGGGGGCCTTCTGCCAGCCCATGATCATGAGGTGGGTGCCGCCGCGCGCGAACTGCAGCGCGCCGTGCGCGGGCACGTCCAGACTGTCGACCTGCTCCATGCTCGACGGGGTCGAGCGGTGCATGGTGACCGACTCGGCGCCGGGGCTGGTCACCTTGACCAGCTCGTCCCGGCCGCCGTCGTTGCGGACGGTCAGGTAGCCGGCGGCCATGCCGCCGGCCGGGGGCAGCGGGATGTAGGAGTCGGCGACGCTGAGCCTGGCCGGCCCGCTGCCGGCAGCGCTCGGGCCGCTCGGGCCGCTCGGGCCGTTCTGGCCGCCCTGGCCGCCCGTTCCGCAGGCGGCCAGGATGGCGCCGCCGCCCAGGACGGTGGCCAGCACCGCACCCGTGAGGGCGGTCCGCCGGAAGCGGTGCGTTCCGTTGCCCGCCATTACGCCGCGACCCCCTTGGCGAGCAGCGCCAGGTCGTGCTCGTAGGTCTTCTCCTCGGTGCCGCTCATGTAGAGCACGTGCGCCTTGTCGTCCGAGGGGAGGAAGGCCAGCACCTGCGCGCCGTGGGTCGAGGTGACCGTGCCGTCCGCGTTGACCACCGGGTCCTCGATCATGATGCCGAGCGACTTGGCGGCGGTCTTCACCTTGGCCAGGTCACCGGTGAGGCCTATGAAGTCGCTGCCCATCGAGTCCAGCCAGGTGCGCAGCACCTTGGGGGTGTCGCGCTGCGGGTCGGTGGAGACGAACACGACGTTGATCTTCTGCCGGTCCTCCGCGGGGAGCGCCTTCATCGCGACGCCGATGTCGCCCATGGTGGTCGGGCAGACGTCCGGGCAGCTGGTGTAGCCGAAGAACAGCAGGGTGGCCTTGCCGTTGGTCTGCTGCCGCAGGTCGAAGGGCTGCCCGGAGGTGTCGGTCAGCTGGAGGTCCGGCTTCTCGAAGTTCTTCGCCAGCTTGGTGCCCTGGTACGGGGTGTTCTCCTTCTGCTGGGTGACCTTCGCGGCGGTGGAGTCGCCGCCGGAGGAGCCGCAGGCGGACAGGGTCAGGGCGGCGGTCAGCGCGAGGGCGGCCGCGCCGGCCAGGCGGGCGGTGCGGGCGGGACGGGCGGTGCGGGACATGCGGGTTCCGATCGTGCGCGGTGGGCCGCCGGCGGGGCCGTACCCGTGGTGGGGGTACGGCCCCGCCGGCGCGGGGGTCAGGAGGCGGAGCCGCCGTTCTTGCGACGCAGGCCGAGCACGCCGACGGCGGTGCCGATCACGCCGACCACGATGCCGACCACACCGAGGGTGCGGGCGGTGGAGTCACTGGCCTTGCTGCCGCTGTCCGAGGAGGCGGCGTGGTCCGAGCTGTCCCCGTGGGCGCCCGCGGCGGGGGAGGCGGTGACGCCGTGGGCGTCGTCGCCGGCGGCGGCCTTGGTGAGCTTCAGGACGGGCGCGGGCTTGGCCGGCTCGGGCTGGCCGTCCTTGCTCTCGTCGATCCAGCGGACGACGTCGCCGTTGTCGTAGCTCTGCAGGGCCTTGAAGACCAGGCTGTCCGAGTCGGTCGGCAGCGGGCCGAGCGAGACCCGGAACTCCTGGAACTGGCCGGGGGCGATCTTGACGCCGGCGTCCGCGGTCCAGGTGATCTTGGAGACGGCCTCGTTGACGTCGTTGCCGTGCACCTTGATCGGCTTGTCGAGCTTCGACTTCTCGATCGTGGCCGTCCAGCCCGGCATCGGCAGGGTACGGACCGAGGCCAGCGGGTGGTCCAGCGGGAGGTTGACCTCCAGCTTCACCGTGCTCGCGGTGTCGCTCTCGTTCGGCACCCGGAAGTCCACGGCCGTGTAGCCGCCCTGCGGGGCCGCACCCGGGTTCACGGTGACGTGCGCGAACGCGGGGCCGGCCAGCGCCACCACGGAGGCGGCGGCGGTCAGGGCGACGGCGGCGAGACGACGGGCGGGAAGGGAACGCATGATGCGGGGTCTCCGATCGGAGTTCGGCGGCAGGCCGGGGCCGGGCGACGGACCGGGCCGCGCCTCGGCCGCGCTCGTGGTGCCGCGCGTGGGGACGTGTGGGGGGCAGAGCCTCGGGCCGGACCCGGTGGTCGGGAAACGGCCCGGACGGTGCGCACACCCGCGCCCGGCACGGCCCGCAGGCCACCGGGGATCGCGGATCAGTACGCGAAGGCCCCGCACGGCGGACCGCGCCGCACCACGCTGTGCCGCAGCACGGCACCCGCCGGGAGCGGGCTCTCGCCGCCCCGGGCCCCGAACCGGCGGACCGGACCGGCCGCGCCGAACAGACCGCGCAGCAGCACGGCCACCAGCGCGAACGCCGACCGCAGCGGCGCCGCCCAGTGCTCCCGGGCCGCCGTCGCCGCCACCCGCAGCAGGCGCCACAGCGCCGCCTCGCCGCGCCGCAGCCACCAGCCCGCCACCAGCGCGGCGGCCAGGTGCCCGGCCAGCATCGACGGGGTCATCCCGAACACGCCGGTCTGCCACCACGGCGCGGCGGCGAACGCGTGCGGGTCCAGGCCTGCCGAGGAGACCAGCTGCTCCGGGGTCGGGCTGCCGGGCAGGCCGACCAGCGTGCCCGGGCGGGCCTCGTTGCAGATCAGCCGGCCGGCCACCTGCGGAACGGTCATCGCACCGGAGGCGCCGTGGTGCATGCCCGGCATCGCGGAGGAGCCCGTGAGGCCGGCGAAGCCGCCGAAGCCGTGGAAGAGGACGTGCAGACCGAGCTGCCCCGCGCCCAGCGCCCCGGCGATGCCCGCCAGCGAACGCTCCCGGCCGCCGCAGGCCGCGGCGAACGCCAGCACCGCGGCGAAACCCGCCGCCAGCGCGGTCACCGGTACGTTCCCGCCGCCGGCCAGGGCGTGTCCGGCGGCCGCTATCAGCGTGCAGACCAGCGCGAACGGGACGGCCCGGGCAAGCCGCAGGTCCCAGGCGGCGGACCCCGCCGGCTGGGCCGGTCCGGGGGCGCCCGGGGACGGGGCGGCGGCGAGGGCAGTCATGGCCGGGCCATCCTCTCATTGCGTACGCCGCCGACACCGGCAGGGTGGGAAATCCCTACGAATGCCCCTTTCGGCGGCGGCGTGCAGGAAGGGGTGTGCGCCGCTCGGCACAGACCCCGTCCCCCAGTCCATCCGCCGAACGGGCGGTAGCGGCCCCCGGGCACGGTTCACCGCCGAATCGCCCGGAGATACCTAGTTGTATGTGGAGCCGCAGCCAGGAGGGACCTCCCGTGGACATCTGGTGGACTCTGCACCTCAAGCGCGATCCGGCCAGCGTGCCGCTGGCCCGGCGCATCCTGCTCGGTGCCATGGCGACGGCGGGCGTCGACCCGCAGATCGCCGACGACCTCGGCGTCGCCCTCAGCGAGGCCTGCGCCAACGCGGTCGAGCACGGCGCCACCGGGCGGCCCGACGACGGCTTCCAGGTCACCGCGTCGATCAGCGGCGACCGGCTGCGGATCGAGGTCACCGACTCCGGGCCCGGCCTGCCCGCCCCCGCGGCCCCGCCGGTCCGGCGCCCGGCCGCCGCCCCGAGCCGCCCGGCCGCGACGGGCCGGGCGCCCGGCCGCTCCCGCCGCGGCCGCGCCACCGTCCCGGCCCGCGTCCTCACCGGCCACCGCCCCCGCCGCGACGACCACCCGTACGACACCCACGTCCTCCCCTGCCGCCCCACGGCCCCCACCCTCCGCCCGGTCGACCTCGACACCCTCCCCGACCTCACCGCCGAATCCGGCCGGGGCCTCTTCCTCATCCACGCCCTCACCGACCACGTGCAGCTCCGCAACCACCCCCTGCGGGGGGCCATCGTGAGCTTCGACAAGATCCTCAAGTGGCAGGACGACGCGCTGCTGCGGGCCGCGTCCTGAGGGCGCTCGCGGGCCTTCGCGGGCGTCGGCGGGGCGTCCTCCTCCCGGGTTGCCGGGGGTGGGGGCGAGCCGGACGATGGGGGGCATGAAGCACCAGATGCGAGCCGAGTACGGCGCCGGCGGTGCGGCCGAGGGGGTACGGCTGTGGCACGTGGTCCGGGGCGAGGAGAGCGTGGCGATGTGCGGCCGGGAGCTCGATCCGCAGGCGCCGGTGCGGGACGCGGTGGACTGGGGGAAGACCCCGGAGCTGTGCTGCCACACCTGCGGGGCGTACTTCCTGCGCGAGGCGCCGTACCTGTCGGCCGAGCACCCGTAGCCGCCGGTCCGGCGTTGCCCGGCATGGAGGAGCCCCTCGTCCGGCCGCGGTCGTTGGCCGGCGACGCCGCCGGGCTGCGCGCGGGCCGCCCGGGACTGCCCGAGTACGTCGACCGCTTCTGCGCGCTGGTCGAGCGGGTGGATCCGCTGATCCACGCGTTCGTGCCGGAGCCCGGGCGCCACGACCGGCTGCGGGCGCAGGCGGGGGAGCTGGCCGCGCGGTACCCGGACCCGGCCGGGCGGCCGCCGCTGTACGGCGTGGCGGTGGGGGTCAAGGACGTCGTGCACGTGGACGGGCTGCCCACGCACGGCGGGTCGGCGCTGCCGCCCGGGGTGCTGGCCGGGCCGCAGGCCGCGGTGGTGGACCGGCTGCGCGCGGCGGGGGCGCTGGTCGCGGGCAAGACGGTGACCGCCGAGTTCGCGGCGAGCGCCCCCGGGCCGACCCGCAACCCGCACCATCCGGGGCACACGCCGGGCGGCTCCAGCAGCGGTTCGGCGGCGGCCGTCGCGGCGGGGCTGGTGCCGCTCGCGGTCGGCACCCAGACCGTCGGCTCGGTGATCCGCCCGGCCGCGTACTGCGGCGTGGTGGGCTTCCGGCCGACGTACGGGCGGATCCCGGTCGACGGCGTGATCCCGAACGCGCCGAGCCTCGACACCCTGGGGGTGTTCACCGCCGACCTGGCGGGCGCGGCGCTGGCGGCCCCGCTGCTCTGCGACGACTGGCGGCCGGTGGCGGACGGTGCGGTGCCCGTGCTCGGGGTGCCGGACGGGACGTACCTGGAGCACGCCGAGCCGGCCGCGCTGCGCGCCTTCGAGGAGCAGCTGGAGCGGCTGGCGCGGGCCGGGCTGACGGTGCGCCGGGTCGAGCTGTTCCCCGACTTCGACGAGGTCGGGCGGCGGTTGCAGACGGTCAACCGCTTCGAGATGGCCCGGAGCCACGCCGACTGGTTCGCCCGGTTCGGCGGCCTCTACCGGCCGGAGACGGTGGCGGGCATCCGGGTCGGCCGGGGCGTCGCGCCCGAGGACCGGGCGGCCGGGCTGCGGTTCCGGGAGCGGCTGCGCGAGCGGGTGGCCGGGGCGGGTGCGGAGGCCGGGGTGGACCTGTGGCTGGCGCCCTCGGCGACCGGCGGGGCGCCGGAGGGCCTGCACGGCACCGGCGACGCGGTGATGTCGCTGCCGTGGAGCTTCCTGGGCCGGCCGGCGCTGAGCCTGCCGGCCGGGCGGACGCCGGGCGGGCTGCCGCTGGGCCTCCAGGTGGTCGGTGCGGAGGGCGGGGACGAGCGCCTGCTGGCCCAGGCGGCGGAGCTGGAGCGGGTGCTGGCAGAGCGTTAGGCGAGCGCCGGGTCGGCCGGGTCGGCGGCCTCGGCGCGCAGCAGGCGCAGCAGGAGGCGGCCGGCCCGTTCGTACGGGGTGGTCTCGTCGTGCAGCACGGCCTGGGAGTTGGCCGCCTCCAGGACCGCGATCAGGGCGAAGGCGAGGTCCCCGAGGTCGGTGTCCGGGCGCAGGGTGCCGGCGGTGCGGGCTTCGGCGAGGGCCTCGACGATCGTGTCGGACCACTCCCGGGCACAGTCGGCCAGGGCGTCCCGGACGGCGCCGGGGCGGGCGTCGAACTCGGCGGTGACCTCGTGGAAGAAGCAGCCGCCCGGGAAGACCCGGGCGCGCGAGTAGCCGAGCCAGCCCTCGCACAGGGCGCGGGCCCGGGGGAGGCCGGGCGGGGTGTCGGCGACCGGGGCGACGACGGCGTCGGCGAAGATCCGGCGGGCGGCGCGGACGGTGGCGAGCTGCAGCTCCTCCTTGGAACCGAAGCCGGCGAAGACGCCGCTCTTGCTGAGTCCGAGGTCGGTGGCCAGCCGGCCGATGGAGAGCGCGTCCAGGCCTTCGATGGAGGCGATGCCGACGGCGCGGTGCAGGACCGCCCGGCGGGTCTCCTCGCCGCGCAGGACCCGTCCGTCCGTGGTCGTTCGGGCCATCGTCCGCCCCCGTTCTCGTCGCTGTGCGTGTCGCCCAGGGTAGTGCGTGGGCGGGTCCGCGCCCGTGGAACTGTCCCTAAAACTGCACGAACGGTCGTGCTAATATCTCGCCGCGAGCGCGAGCACCACGGCCCCACCCCGCCAGGAACACCCGTCCGTACGACAGGGAGACCCGATGGCCCCGGCCCAGGCACCGATGGCACCGAAGGCACTGATCCGCACCGTCCTCAACCCCGCCGCCCGCATCGCCCCCGGCGCGGCCGGGCGGGCCGCCTACCAGCTGTTCGTGCACCCGTTGCGGCGCAGCCGGGTGCGACCCTCGGAGGCGGAGGTCCACCGACGGGCCGTCACCGAGCGGCTCACCGTGAACGGCAAGCCGGTGGTGGGCTACCGCTGGGGCAGCGGCGAGCGGCCGGTCCTGCTGCTGCACGGCTGGCGCTCCCGGGCCTCCCGGTACGCGCCCCTGGTGCCCCGGCTGCAGGAGCTCGGCCTCAGCGCCGTCTCTTTCGACGCGCCGGGCCACGGCGACTCCGGCGGCCGGACCACCGGCGTGCCGGAGTTCCGCGAGCTGGCGTTGCGGCTCCAGGAGCGGTACGGGCCGTTCGAGGCCGTCGTCGCGCACTCGCTGGGCGTCTGCGCCGCCTTCGGGGCACTGGCCGACGGCCTGCGGGCGGGCCGGCTGGCGGCCGTCGCCGGGGTGTCCCGGGTCGGCTTCTTCCCGGCCGCGTTCTGCGCCGGGCTCGGCCTGAACGCCGAGGTCGAGGGGGCGCTGCGGGCCCGGATCGAGCGCGAGCTGTTCGGCGGGGACGCCGGTGGCTGGGAGCGCTACGACGCGGCCCGCCGGGCTGCGGAGGTCGACCTGCCGGTCCTGGTGGTGCACGACGAGGACGACGACGTCGTCCCGCTGGGCCAGGCGCACCGGCTCCGGAGGGCGTACGGGGAGCGACTCGACCTGGTGGTCACCCGGGGGCTCGGCCACCGCCGGATCATCGCGGAGCCGACCGTCGTCGACCGGGTGGCCGGATTCCTGGCCGCGGGCCTGGAGGTCGCGGCCGGATGAGTACCCTCGACCGCATGGAGATCGTCGAGCTCGTCGAACTGCACGCACGCTCACTGGAGTTGGCCGTCGAGGTGGTCGACGGCGTCCGGCCGGAGCAGCTGGACCTGCCGACCCCGTGCGCCGGCTGGACGCTGCGCCACCTGCTGGCGCACGAGATCGGGCAGCGCCACGGCTTCGCGGCTGCCGCGCGCGGGGCAGGCCCGGATCCGGCGCTCTTCGCGCCCGTCCCGGTCGGACCGGACCCGGCGGGCACGGTGCGTCGGACGGGCACCGAACTCACCGCCGCGTTCCGGGACGCGGCCGCGGCGGGCCGGGCGCTCTGGCTGCCCGAGATCCGCGACGGCGGCCCCTTCCCGCTCGACCGGGCGGTGGGCTTCCACCTGCTCGACACCCTGGTGCACGGCTGGGACCTCGCCGCCGCGCTCGGCACGCAGGACCGGCTGGTCGAGCGGGTGGAGGGCGACGGGGAACTGCTGTCGGTCCTGGAAGCGGTGACGGACGCCGTCCCGGACACCCCGGAGGCGCGGGCGCCGGGCCGGGCCTTCCGTCCCGGCCTGCGGCCCGGGGACGGCACGGGCCGGTTCGAGCGGGTGCTGGCGCTGCTCGGCCGCGATCCCGCCTGGAAGGGGTAGGTCAGCTCAGCTCTGGTCGCGCTGCTCGTCCGGGAAGCGCGGACCGCCGATCAGGTACAGCAGTGCGGCCGTCGGAAAGCCGAGCGAGGCGGCCACCACCACGATGAACTGCCAGAACATCTTCCGCTCCTCGTCAGTCACGGGCCGCCCGGGCACCCGAAGGTGATCCCAAACCCGACCCGCCCCGATTGGCCGAATTGTCCGGTCACTTTCCGACGGTATGGCCGAATCACCCCGGCTGCCACCGGGCGCCGGGCCCCGGCCCGGCGCCCACCGGCGCAGGGGTCTGGGCGCGGGCCGGTGGCGGCGGCCACACTGTCGGGATGCAGCTACAGCTCGCAGGGGAAGCACGGCGGCCCGACCGGGAGAGCGAGGACTTCGCGGCGGCCTCGCCGGAGGCGCTGGTCCTGCTGGACGGCGCGAGTTCGCCGGCCGGCCTGGAGTCCGGGTGCCGGCACGGGACGGCCTGGTACGTCCGCCGGCTGGGCGTGCACCTGCTCGCCCGGCTCACCGACCGGGCGGACCGCTCGATCGCCGAGTGCCTGGCCGACGCCATCGCGGAGACGGCCGCGCTGCACGGCGGCCGTTGCGACCTGGCCCACGCCAACACGCCCGCCGCGATGGTGGTCGCGGCCCGGCGGCACGGCGAGGCGCTGGAGTACCTGGTGCTCGGCGACTCGCTGCTGGTGCTGGAGTTCAAGGACGGCCCGCCGAAGGTGATCGGGGACAACCAGCGCTTCCCCGGCGGGGAGGAGCTGCGCCGCCAGATCTGGGCGACCGTGCCCGGCTCGGCCGAGCGGGCGGCGCTGCACCTGGAGTACGCGCTGGCCGTCCGCGCCGCCCGCAACCGGGGCAAGGGCCCGTGGATCGCGGCCGCCAGCCCGCGCGCGGCCGAGCACGCCGAGACCGGCTTCGTCCGGCTCGACCGGCTGCACGCGCTGGCCGCCCTCACCGACGGCGCCTCGCGCTTCACCGAGCGCTTCGGGCTGGGCAGTTGGGGCGATGTGCTGCGGCTGCTCGCGGAGTCGGGCCCGGGCGAGCTGATCGCCCAGGTCCGCGCGGTGGAACGGGCGGACGCCGCCTGTGAGCGCTGGCCGCGCGGCAAGGCCCACGACGACGCGTCGGCCGTGTACGCGCTGCTGTAGACGACCGGACCCGCCGTCGCGACGGCGGGTCCGTATGACGGCGGGTCCGTGCAAAGCGACGGCGGGTCGGCCGAAGGCGGGACCTTCGGCCGACCCGCCGTACCGGTGGCCGGAGCCACCGGTCGGGCCTACTTCCCGGAGGCCGGGACGGTGCCGAGGCGGCCGGCCTGGAAGTCCTCCATGGCCTGCTGCAGTTCGCGGTGGCTGTTCATCACGAACGGCCCGTACCAGGCGACCGGCTCGCGGATCGGCAGGCCGCCGAGCAGCACGACCTCGAAGTTGGCGTTCCGGGAGTCCTGGCTCTCGTCGGCGCGGATGGTGATCGAGTCGCCGTCGCCGAACAGGACCGCCTGGCCCGTGCCGAACGGGCGGCGCTCGGCGCCGGCCGAGCCCTTGCCGGCCAGGCCGTAGGCGAGGGCGTTGAAGTCGGAGCGCCAGGGCAGGGTGATCTGGGCGCCGGGGCTGACCGAGGCGTGGATCATGGTGATCGGCGTGTGGGTGGCGCCGGGCCCCTGGTGGCCGTCGAGCTCGCCGGCGATCACCCGCAGCAGGGCGCCGCCGTCCTCGGTGCTGAGGAGCTTGACGCTGCCGCCGCGGATGTCCTGGTACTTGGGGGCGATCATCTTGTCCGAGGCGGGCAGGTTCACCCACAGCTGGAGGCCGTGGAAGAGGCCGCCGGACATCACCAGCGACTCCGGCGGGGTCTCGATGTGCAGCAGGCCGGAGCCCGCCGTCATCCACTGGGTGTCGCCGTCGGTGATGACGCCGCCGCCGCCGTGCGAGTCCTGGTGCACGAAGGTGCCGTCGATGATGTAGGTGACGGTCTCGAAGCCGCGGTGCGGGTGCCAGGGGGTGCCCTTGGGCTCTCCGGCCGCGTAGTCCACCTCACCCATCTGGTCCATCATGATGAACGGGTCGAGGTACTTGGTGTCGATCTTGGCGAAGGCGCGGCGGACGGGGAAGCCCTCGCCCTCGTAGCCCTCGGGGGCGGTGACCACGGTGCGGACCGGGCGGGCGCTCGTGACGGCGGCGTCCGGCGTGGTGACGCGCGGGAGGGTCAGCGGGTTGTCGACGGTCACGGCGGGCATGTCGGCCTCCTTCGAGGGGGTGTTCTGCGGCCTACGTCCACGAGATTAGTTCAATCCTCAACAACAAGCAAGTTGAAAGTTGAACCATATGTCGACGGAGGAGCGCGGCTCCTCTTTCTCCAGGATGGGTCGGGCGCGGGTCCGGCGCACCGCGGGGCGGCCGTGCGTCGGGGTGGTCGCCGGTCGGGGGCGGCCGTACGTCGGGGGCGGCCGTCAGCCGTACATGCGGCGCATGGTGAAGTCGACCATCTGCTCGACGGCCTTGGCGTCGAACACCATCCGGTGCTCGCCCTCCATGTCCAGCGCGAAGCCGTAGCCGGTCGGCAGCAGGTCCAGGACCTCGGCGCCGGTGACGGTGAAGTGCTTGGAGTCCTTGCCGGCGTAGCGGCGCAGCTCCTTCAGCGAGCTGAACATCGGGATCACCGGCGTCGGGGTGTTGTGCAGCGCGAGGAAGCCGGGGCGGTCGCCGCGCGGGCAGTGCACCTTCGAGGTGATGAAGATCGCCTGGAAGTCCTCGACCGCCATCGAGCCGGTGGTGAAGGCCCGGACGGCGTCCGCCAGCGACGGCGGGGAGGGTTCCGGGTAGAGGGACTGCTGCGACCCCGGCGCCTGCGCGCCGTAGGCGTCGGGTCCGGGCATGCCGTTCATGCCCGGCTGCGGACCCGCCTGCTGCTGGTAGGGGTCTCCCGGGTATGCGTTCTGGTCATATCCGTACACACGGACAGGCTAGCGGGAGCGCACCCGCCCGCGCTGGCGCCGATCCTGACAAGGAGTGGTCGCCCCGACTGTGGGACGTGACCACGTTCATAGCGGATTCACCGTCGAGGGCTTGCCCAAGTTACCGCTGGGTAGCATCATGATGCCTACTGGTGGGTACGGGACGCCCGAACGCGGCGGTCTCCCGGAAGCGACGAACCGGAGAAAACGGCCATGGGTCACTACAAGTCCAACCTGCGGGACGTGGAGTTCAACCTCTTCGAGGTGTTCGGCCGCGAGCAGGTCTACGGCACCGGACCGTTCGCGGACATGGACGTCGAGACCGCGAAGAACATCCTGAGCGAGATCTCGCGCCTGGCCGAGAACGACCTCGCCGCGTCCTTCGTCGACGCCGACCGCAACCCGCCGGTCTTCGACCCGGAGACCAACACCGCCCCGATCCCGGCCACCTTCAAGAAGAGCTACCAGACCTTCATGGACGCCGAGTGGTGGCGTCTGGGCATCCCGGAGTCGATCGGTGGCCAGGTCACCCCGAACTCGCTGATCTGGGCCTTCGCCGAGCAGATCCTGGGCTCGAACCCGGCCATCTGGATGTACTCCTCCGGCCCGGCCTTCGCCGGCGTCATCGCCGAGGAGGGCACCCCGGAGCAGCTGGAGGTCGCCAAGCGGATGACCGACCGCCTGTGGGGCTCCACGATGGTCCTCACCGAGCCCGACGCGGGCTCCGACGTGGGCGCCGGCCGCACCAAGGCGATCCAGCAGGAGGACGGCTCCTGGCACATCGAGGGCGTGAAGCGCTTCATCACCTCGGGCGAGCACGACATGTCCGAGAACATCATCCACATGGTCCTGGCCCGCCCCGAGGGCGGCAAGCCGGGCACCAAGGGCCTGGGCCTCTTCATCGTCCCGAAGTTCGACTTCGACTGGGAGACCGGCGAGCTCGGCGAGCGCAACGGCGTCTACGCCACCAACGTCGAGCACAAGATGGGCCTCAAGGCCTCGAACACCTGCGAGATGACCTTCGGTGCCAAGCACCCGGCCAAGGGCTGGCTGCTCGGCGAGAAGGTCGACGGCATCCGCCAGATGTTCAAGATCATCGAGTTCGCCCGCATGATGGTCGGCACGAAGGCCATCGCCACCCTCTCCACCGGCTACCTGAACGCCCTGGAGTACGCCAAGGAGCGCGTGCAGGGTGCCGACATCTCGCAGTTCCTGGACAAGACCGCCCCGCGCGTCACCATCACCCACCACCCGGACGTGCGCCGCTCGCTGCTGACCCAGAAGGCCTACGCCGAGGGCATGCGCGCGCTGGTGCTGTTCACCGCGTCCACCCAGGACGACATGATGGCCGCCAAGCTGCGCGGCGAGCACGACGAGGCCTCCGAGCGCCTGAACGACCTGCTCCTGCCGATCGTCAAGGGCTACGGCTCGGAGAAGTCCTACGAGCAGCTCGCCCAGTCCCTGCAGACCTTCGGTGGCTCCGGCTACCTGCAGGAGTACCCGATCGAGCAGTACATCCGCGACGCCAAGATCGACACCCTGTACGAGGGCACCACCGCCATCCAGGGCCAGGACTTCTTCTTCCGCAAGATCGTCAAGGACGGCGGCCAGGCGCTCACCGCGCTGTCCGAGCAGATCCAGAAGTTCCTCGGCTCCGCCGCCGGCGGCGACGCCCTGGCCGCCGAGCGCGAGCTGCTCGCCAAGGCCGCGGGCGACCTGGAGGCCATCGTCGGCAAGCTGCTGGCCGACCTGACCTCGGTCGAGCAGGACGTCAAGAACATGTACAAGGTGGGCCTCAACACCACCCGCCTGCTGATGGTCTCCGGCGACGTCGTCGTCGGCTGGCTGCTGCTGCGCCAGGCCGCGGTGGCCCTGGCCAAGCTGGAGGCCGGCGCCTCGGAGAAGGACGTCCCGTTCTACCAGGGCAAGGTCGCGGCCGCCCGCTTCTTCGCCAAGAACGTCCTGCCGACCGTCGCGCCGCAGCGCGTGATCGCCGAGGGCATCGACAACGAGATCATGGAGCTGGCGGAGGAGGCCTTCTAAGGCCACCACCCTTCCGACCGCCTGACACACCCTCACACCGAAGGGCCCGGCTGCCACCGGGCCCTTCGGTGTTGCCCGGGGGCTGCGCCCGGCCGCTTCCGCCGGACCGTCACATGCCCCGGTGCGCGCCCGGCCGCCGTGCCGCCGGCGCCGGGCCGCCGCGTCGGAGGTACCCCGCCGACGCGTTTCCGACGCCCTGCCGACGCCCTGCCGGCGCCCTGCACGCGCTCCGACGACCGTGCGCGACCAGGGACTATCCGCCGTGCGGACACCGGGTGTTGTGGCCGGTTCGCGGTCGAGAACGGTTGGGATGCTTCCGAATGCCCTGTCCGTGTACGGGCATATGCTCAAGGTGCGAAGCCGACTCCCCATCCGGCTTCGGCCCTCCCTCGACCCAGGAGCAGTATGTCGACCGCCGCCCGACAGGCATTCTTCGACCGGACGCACAGCGACGATCTGATCGCCTTCCTCGGTACCTCGCCGTCCCCGTACCACGCGGTCGCGAGCGCCGCGGAGCGGCTGGAGAAGGCGGGCTTCCGGCAGGTCGCCGAGACGGACGCCTGGGACGGCGCCGCCGGCGGGCGCTACCTGATCCGCGGCGGTGCGCTGATCGCCTGGTACCTCCCCGAGGGAGCGGGCCCCGAGACCCCGTTCCGGATCGTCGGCACCCACACCGACTCGCCCAACCTGCGGGTCAAGCCGCTGCCGGACACCGGCTCGGCCGGCTGGCGGCAGGTCGCGGTGGAGATCTACGGCGGCGTGCCGCTGAACAGCTGGCTGGACCGCGACCTCGGCATCTCCGGCAGACTCGCGCTCAAGGACGGCACCGCGCGGCTCGTCCAGCTGGACGAGCCGCTGCTGCGCGTGCCGCAGCTCGCCATCCACCTGGACCGCCAGGTCAACGACGGCATGAAGCTGGACCGCCAGCGCCACCTCACCCCGATCTGGGGCCTCGGCCCGGTCGACGAGGGCGCGCTGATCTCCTACGTCGCCGAGCGGGCCGGCCTGGCCGTCGACGACGTGGTCGGCTGGGACCTCATGACGCACGACGTCCAGCCCGCCTCCTACCTCGGCCGGGACCGCGAGCTGCTGGCCGGGCCGCGCCTGGACAACCTGCTCTCGGTGCACGCCGCCACCGCGGCGCTCGCCGCCGTCGCCACCGCCGCCGACGCCACCGAGCTGCCGTACATCCCGGTGCTGGCCGCCTTCGACCACGAGGAGACCGGCAGCGAGTCCGACACCGGCGCGCAGAGCCCGCTGCTCGGCAACGTCCTGGACCGCACGATCCACGCCCGCGGCGGCTCCCTGGAGGACCGCGCCCGGGCGCTGGCCGGCACCGTCTGCCTCTCCTCGGACATGGGCCACGCCGTCCACCCGAACTACAGCGAGCGGCACGAGCCGGGCCACCACCCGCTGCCGAACGGCGGGCCGATCCTCAAGGTCAACGTCAACAACCGCTACGCGACCGACGGCGTCGGCCGGGCGGTGTTCGTGGCCGCCTGCGAGAAGGCGGGCGTGCCGTGGCAGAGCTTCGTGTCCAACAACGCGATGCCCTGCGGTACGACGATCGGCCCGATCACGGCGGCGCGGCTGGGCATCAGGACGGTGGACTGCGGCATCGCGGCGCTCTCCATGCACTCGGCGCGCGAGCTGTGCGGCGCGGAGGACCCGTACCTGCTGGCGAGCGCGATCAAGGCCTTCCTGGAGGGCTGAGCCCCTCCTCCGGTACGACCGGGGCCCGGCGGAGGAACGCTCTCCGCCGGGCCCCGTCGTCGTCGCGGGCCGGGGTCACTCCATCCCGGCGAGGACCAGCGGGAGGCGGCGGGCGCCGTCGGCGACCAGCTTCACCGGCACGCCCCAGTCCTGCTGGTGCACGTGGCAGGCCGGGAACTCGATCTCCGGGTCGTCGTCGCAGGAGGCCGCCATCGCCGAGACGTGCAGCACGCCCTCGGCGACCTCGTCGGAGAGCACCAGCTCGCGGGAGAGGTCGCTGTCCGCGCCGGCGCCGGAGACCAGCAGCTCGGGCGGGGTCGCGCTGACCAGCAGCCGGGTGGACGGGCCGTAGCGCTCGTCCAGCTTCTGCCCGCTCGGGGCCGAGAAGACCACGTCCAGCCGGAGGGCGCCCGGCGCGACCTCGGTGGCCGCGCGCTGGGTGCGGTGCGCCACCGACTCGACCCGCACCGCCTCCTCCGGCAGCCGCAGCCTGGTCAGCCGGTGCCGGGCCGACTCGACCACCACGATGTCGTCGTCCACCAGCACCGCGCCGGAGGGCTCGCGCAGGTCGGTGGCCAGCGTGCTGACCTCGCCGGTCGCCGGGTCGTAGCGGCGCAGCGCGTGGTTGTAGGTGTCGCTGACGGCGACCGAGCCGTCCGGCAGCACGGTGACGCCCAGCGGGTGCTGGAGCAGAGCCTGGTCGGCCGCGCCGTCGCGGTGGCCGAAGTCGAACAGGCCGGTGCCGACGGCGGTCTCGACCGTCCCGGTTTCACGTGAAACCGAGCGCAGCGCGGAGGTCTCGGAGTCGGCGACCCAGAGCTTCCCGCCGTCGGCGGAGACCGCGAGGCCGGACGGCTGGGCGAACCAGGCCTCGGCGGCCGGACCGTCCACCAGGCCCTCGTTGGTCGTGCCGGCCGCGACCCCGACCTCGCCGGTGGCCGGGTCGTACGCCCAGAGCTGGTGCACGCCCGCCATCGCGATCCACACCCGGCCGTCGAACCAGGCGACGTCCCACGGCGAGGAGAGGTCCACCTCGCGGGCCGGGCCCGCGGTCGCCGAGCCCTGCCACCACTGGCGGCCGGTGCCGGCCAGGGTGGTCACGCTGCCGTCGGCGAGCCGCAGGCCGCGCAGGGCGTGGTTGACGGTGTCGGCGACGATCACGTCGTAGTCGTGGGGGTGGCCCTCCGGCAGCAGCGCGAGGCCCTGCGGCTCGCTGAACCGGGGGCTGGTGCCGTCCACCAGGCCGCGCTGCCCGTCGCCGATCCGGCGCACCACCGTCTCGCCGTCCTCGGCCAGCTCGACCAGCGAGTGGTGGCCGGAGTCGGCGACCAGGAAGTGGCCGCCCGGCAGCCGGACCGCCTTGCCGGGGAACTTGAGGTCCCCCGCGGTCGCCTCCGGCGCCACGTACGGGCCGTCGCCGCGGCGCAGCGTGCCCTTGGCGGCGTGCTCGGCCTCCAGCTCCTCGACCAGGCGGGCGATCGCGTGGGCGTGGCCCTCACCGGCGTGCTGGGCGACGACGTAGCCCTCCGGGTCGATCACCACCAGCGTCGGCCAGGCGCGGACGGCGTACTGCTTCCAGGTGGCCAGCGCCGGGTCGTCCAGCACCGGGTGGTGCACCTCGTACCGCGCGACGGCGTCCACCACGGCCTGGTGGTCGGCCTCGTGCACGAACTTCGGCGAGTGCACCCCGACGATCACCACGGTGTCGCGGTGCTTCTCCTCCAGCTCCCGCAACTCGTCCAGGACGTGCAGACAGTTGATGCAGCAGAAGGTCCAGAAGTCCAGGACGGTGATCTTGCCCCGGAAGTCGGCGAGCGTGAGCTCCTTGCCGCCGGTGTTCAGCCAACCGCCTGCCCCGACGAGCTCGGGGGCGCGTACACGTGCACGAGATGCCATGCCCCAATGAAACCGCACGGCCCGGGTCCGCATTCCGGGCCCACCGGGTTCAGAGGTCCGGCTGACGGGCGGCGCTCAGCTCCACGGCCTCCCGGGCCGTGTGGAGCGAGACCCCGGACGGGCCGAGCAGGACCCGGGTGACCAGGATCGCGGAGATCATGCTCACCTCGCGCTCGACGAGCAGCCGCTGGACCGCCTCCATGCCCTGCCCGGCGAGCACCGGGCGGCACTCCTCGGCGACGGCGGTCAGCCGGGCGGCGTGCTCGAACGTCATGCCGATGACGTCCGGGAAGAGGTCGGGGCGGGTGAGGTCGGCCTGCCAGCGGGTCTCGCCGTCCTGGACGTGGGCGGTCGGACGCAGGCCGACGGCGTGGGCGACCCGGCGGGAACCGCGGTGGTCCGGGTGGATGTGCGCGACGGCGGTGGTGACGCCGGCGGCGGTGAGGTGGGCCAGCAGGGTGCGGGCCGCCTCGGTGGCCAGGCCGCGGCGCTGCCACGGCGTGCCGACCACCCAGGCGACCTCGGTCTCCTCGGGGCGGACGGTGGCCTGCACGTAGCCGACGAGGGCGCCGTCGGCGCGCAGCCGCAGGACCCAGTTGCCCCAGCGCTCGGCCGGATCGGGGGAGCCGGCGGCCAGCCGGGCACAGCGGGCGCGCATCTCCTCCGCCGTCGCCGGCCGGCCGCCGGTGAAGGCGTGCAGGGCCGGATCGGCGAGCGCGGCCGCCAGCTCCCCGGCGTGCTCGGCGGCGATCGGCAGCAGGTCGAGGCGCTCGCCGTGCAGCGGGACGGTGGTCGGATCGGGGCTCATGGCGGTATTGAACGCGAGCGGGTGCCGCCGTGCGACGGGGTTTTCGGCGGGTGCTTCGTGGCGGTGCTTTTCGCCGGGCGGGGGATCGGGGTCGAATGGGGCCGACGTCAACACGGAGGAGGTCCTGCGGTGCGGTATCTGGTCAGGGAGAAGCTGTTCGCGGTCGGCGACGACTACTGGATCGAGGACGACCGGGGACACAAGGCGTACCTGGTGGACGGCAAGGTGCTGCGGCTGCGGCACACCTTCGAGCTGAGGGACGCGAACGACCGGGTGGTCGCGGTGGTCAAGGAGAAGATGCTCACCGTCCGCGACGCGATGAAGATCGAGGACGCCGACGGCGAGGTGATCGCGACCGTCCGGGAGAAGCTGTTCACGCCGTTCCGCGACAAGTACCTGGTGGACCTGGCCTCCGGCGGCGAGCTGAAGATCCACGGCAACCTGATCGACAAGGACTACCGGATCGAGAACGACCACGGCGACGAGCTGGCCCGGATCAGCCGCAAGTGGTTCCGGATCCGGGACACCTACGGGGTGGAGATCGCGGACGGCGCGGACACCGGGCTGCTGCTGGCCGTCGCGGCCTGCGTCGACCACCTGGCGCACGAGGAGGACTGACCCGACCCGGGTTTCCGGATCCCGGTCCGCCTCTCACCCGTGTGGGGTATCTTTTGCCACCCCTTGACCAGGCCGGTCGAGGGGCCCTGACCGCCGGTCGAGGGCGCACGGCGAGAGCGGACCGGGGGCTGGAACCACGATGAACGACATCCTGCACGGGCTGGGCGCGGCGGCGGCCTACGGAGCCCTCGGGGTGGTGCTGCTACTCCTCGGCGTCGGCCTGGTGGACGTGCTCACACCCGGCCGGCTCGGCCACCAGATCTGGGTCGAGCGCAACCGCAACGCCGCGGTCCTGCTCAGCTCCGCGCTGCTCGGCATCGGCGGCATCGTGTTCACCGCGATCATGTACACCTACGCCGACTTCGCCAAGGGCCTGATCTCGACGGCCTGTTACGGCGTGCTCGGGCTGGTGCTGATGGCCGTCGCGTTCTGGCTGGTGGACCTGCTGACGCCCGGCAAGCTCGGCGCGATCCTGGTCGAGCCGGAGCCGCACCCGGCGGTGTGGGTGTCGGCGAGCTGCAACATCGCGGTGGCGGCGGTGGTGTCGGCCGCGATCGCGTAGCAGCTGCGGCCGGGCGGGGCCCGGCCGCGCCACGACGGGTGCCCGGCCGTGCTACGAGGGGTGGGGCGCCCCGCCCAGGACGTGTTCCCGCCCCCAGCCCCCCAATGGCCCCAGCGCCGTGTTGAGGCGCTGACCGGCCTCGGTCAGCGCGTACTCGACCCGGGGCGGCACCTCGTCGTACGCCTCCCGGTGCACGATGCCGTGCGCCTCCATCTCGCGCAGGTGCGCGGCCAGCACCTTCTCGGTGATGCCCGGCAATTGCCGGCGCAGCTCGCCGAAGCGGCACCTCGGGCGCTCGCCCAGGGCCCAGAGGATCGACACCTTCCATGCCGCCGGCACCCGGTACGTCGGCGCGGACGCCGGGCACGCGGCCCTGCACGACGTGGCGCTGCTCAGCGCGATGTACGGCATGTTCGCCGGGATCGCGCACGCCTTCGCGCTGGTCCGCGGCGAGGCCGTGGCACCGGGCGACCTCGCGCCGCTGCTGGCGAGCTGGCTCACCGCGATGTCCGGCTCGGTGGCCAGGACCGCGGAGCAGCTGGAGAGCGGCGACTACACCAAGGACGTGGTGTCCGACCTGGCGATGCAGGTGGCCGGCAAGGGCACGCTGCTGCGCACCGCCGAGGAGCAGGGCGTGAGCGCCGAACTGCTGGAGCCCTACTTCCGGTTGATGGAGCGCCGGTTGGCGGTCGGCGTCGGCGAGGAGGACCTGACCGGGGTCGTCGACCTGCTGCGACGGTGAGGGGCGGCCGGTAACGTACCGGCATGACAGACCTCGAAGAACGCGCCAGTGTCGTCGCGTCCGACTCTCCGCAGTCCGGGGCGGGAGTGCTGGTCAGACCGCGCCGCGGTGACGACCTCGTCGCCTGCGTCCGGGTGCTGGACGACGTCCACCGCGCCGACGGGTACCCCGTCGACTGGCCCGACCGCCCCGCCGCCTGGCTCACCCCGGACGGCCTGCTGGCCGCCTGGATCGCCGAGTCGGACGGCCGGCTCGCCGGCCACGTCGGCCTCACCCGCAGCGCCCCGGGTGATCTCGCCCCCACCCGGTGGAGCCACCGCACCGGCGGCCGTCCGGAACTCGCCGCCGTGATCGGCCGGCTCTACGTCGACCCCGCGGCGCGCGGCCACCACATCGGTGCCCGCCTGCTCGCCTGCGCCGTGGCGCACGCGCGGGCGCTCGGCCTGCACCCCGTCCTCGACGTCCTGGCCACGGACACCGCGGCCGTGGCCCTCTACCGCCGCCTCGGCTGGACCCACCTCGGCAGTGGTGAGCAGCAGTGGCCCTCCGGCCGCACGGTCACCGTCCACTCCTTCGCCGCCCCACGGGGGTAGCACCCGCCCGGACGCGGCCGACCCGCCCGGACGCGGCCGACCCGCCCGGCCGCTCCGGCCCGGGGCCGAGCGGGGTCCGGCGGCGGCTGAGCCGGGCCGTCCGGCGGACGGGCCGATTTGCTGGGGTGGCAACAAAGCTTGCCGCCGGGCGGGGGCTGGTCGCAGCCTGGCGGAGGAGGGCCGCGGACGGGCACCGCGCCCCCACCGCGCGTCCGGCGCCGCGGTGCCCGCGTGAGCGGGGAGGCCTTCGGCACCCACGAACGGAGAGATCGGACATGACCTCGCACCACCACCAGCACGGGCACCAGCACGGCCACGGCCACGGGAACGTCCCCGCCGCCGACTTCGACTGGGACGCGCTCGCCGCGCACCTGGAGCACGAGGCCGACCTGCGCGCCGGCGCGGTCACCGAGGCCGCGCGGTGGCTGTCCGGCCTGGCCGGCGACGGGACGGCCGGCGCCGTCCGGAGGATCCTCGACGTCGGCAGCGGGCCCGGGGTGATCGCCGGCATCCTGGCGGACACCTTCACCACGGCCGAGGTGGTGGCCGTCGACCAGTCGGCCGCCCTGCTGGAGCGCGCCCGGATCCGCTCCGGCGGCCGGCTGGGCACCCGGCAGGTCGATCTGCCCGCCGAGTTCGACAAGCTCGGCGAGGCCGACCTGATCTGGTCCGGCAACGCGATCCACCACCTGGGCGACCAGCAGGCCGGGCTCGCCTCCCTCGCCGGGGTGCTGCGGCCGGGCGGACTGCTCGCCGTCGCCGAGCGCGGCCTGCCCGCGCGTTTCCTGCCCCGGGACTTCGGCCTCGGCCGGCCCGGGTTCCAGGCCCGGCTGGACGCGGCGCACGAGGACGGCTTCAGCACCATGCGGGCTGAACTGCCGGGCAGCACCGCGGAGATCGAGGACTGGCCGGCCATGCTGGAGCGCGCCGGTCTGACCCCGAGCGGCACCCGCACCTTCCTGGTCGACCGCCCCGCCCCGCTCGACCGCCCCACCCGGGAGTACCTGCACACCCAGCTCCGCCGCCTGCACGACCAGCTCGCCGACAGCCTCCTCCCGGAGGACCGCGACACCCTCGAAGCCCTCCTCGACGAGGAGGCCCCCACCGGCATCCTCCACCGTCCGGACGCCTTCTACCTCTCCGCCATGACCGTCCACACGGCCCGCCGGGCCTGACCGCCGCCGCCCGGTGACGGCCGCCCCGAAGGGCAGCCGCCACCGGGCCGCCACCACCGGACGGACGCTCCGCACGGGCCGTCCGGCCGGCGGTGGCCGGGATACCGTCGGGGCATGACAGCGAGCGAGCAGCGCTTCGTCGTGGTGACCACCACCCACGAGAGCGAGGAGCAGGCCCGGGCCCTGGCGTCCGCCGTGGTGCGGGAGCGGCTGGCGGCCTGCGCCCAGGTGTACCCCGTGCGGTCGGTGTACTGGTGGGAGGGCGAGGTGCAGGACGCCGAGGAGTGGCGGATCGACCTCAAGACCCGGGCCGAACTGGCCGACCGGCTCGGCGCCTTCGTCGCCGGGCGGCACTCGTACGCGACGCCCGAGGTGATCGCCGTGCCGGTGGTGGCCGGCAGTCCCGGCTACCTGGACTGGCTGGCCGCGGAGACGGCCGGGTAGCGCGGCTCACGTGTCGGATCAGGGCGCGACGTCCAGGAAGGCCAGCACCGCGAGCACCCGCCGGTGGTCCTCCTCGGAGGGCGGCAGGTCGAGCTTGAGGAAGATGTTGGCAGTGTGCTTCTTCACCGCCCGCTCGGTGATCACCATCCGCTCGGCGATCGCCCCGTTCGAGCGGCCCTCGGCCATCAGCTCCAGCACCTCGCGCTCGCGCGGCGTCAGCCGGTCCAGCGGCTTGGTGCGTTCGGTGTTGCTGACCAGCATGGCGATCACCTTCGGGTCCAGTGCGGTGCCGCCGGCCGCCACCCGCCGGACCGTCGCCACGAACTCGTCGGGGTCGAAGACCCGGTCCTTCAGCAGGTAGCCGATCGCGCCGCTGCCGTCGGCGAGCAACTCCTTGGCGTAGAGCTGCTCGACGTACTGGGAGAGCACGAGCACCGGCAGCCCCGGGATCCGCCGCCGCGCCTCCAGGGCGGCCTGCAGGCCCTCGTCGGTGAACGTCGGGGGCAGCCGCACGTCGACGACGGCCACGTCCGGGCGCTCGGTGAGGAGGGCCTGCAGGAGGTCCGGTCCGGTGTCCACCGCGGCCACGACCTCGAAGTCGTAGGCCTGCAGCAGCCGGACCAGACCGTCCCTCAGGAGGAAGAGGTCCTCGGCGAGGACAACTCGCACGGCAGCTCCATCGTCAGGGTCGTGGGGCCGCCGAGCGGACTGCGGACGGCCAGGACGCCGTCGAAGGTAGCAAGCCGCCGTTCGATGCCGCGCAGGCCGGTGCCGCGCGAGGGGTCGGCGCCGCCGGCGCCGTCGTCGGTCACCTGGGCCTTCAGCAGTCCGTCCTCGTACCAGAGTTGGACGTCGACCCGGGCGGCGCCGGAGTGCTTGGCGGCGTTGGTGAGCGCTTCGGAGACGGCGAAGTAGACGGCCGACTCGACCGGCGGCTCGGCGCGGCCGGGCAGTTCGGCGGAGACCGTCGCGTTCAGCGGGCTGTTCATGCCCAACGCCCGTACGGCATCGGCGAGTCCGCGATCGGCCAGGACCGGCGGGTGGATGCCGCGGACCAGGTCGCGCAGTTCGTCGAGGGCGCTGGCGGAGGCCTGCCTGGTCTCGGCGAGCAGCTGCTTGGCGGCCTGCGGGTCGCGCTCGACCAGCCGTTCGGCGACGCCCAGGTTCATCCCCATGGCCACCAGCCGGGCCTGCGCGCCGTCGTGCAGGTCCCGTTCGATCCGGCGCAGTTCGGCCGCCTGGGTGGTCAGCGCGTCGCGCCGGGTCTCGGTCAGGTGGGCGACCTTGCGCTGGGCGGCCAGGGCCTCGGCACGGGGGCTCGGACCGAGCAGGGACTTGGCGAGCGCGGTGTGGGTGCGCAGCACGGCGGGCGCGACGGCCAGGCCGGCCAGCGCGAGCGGGACGGCGAACACGGCGCAGAGCCGGCCGCTCGCGGCGTCGGTCACGTGGATCCACAGGTACCAGGTGTTGCCGCCGGCCGAGACGATCGGCTCCCAGAGCCACGGCAGCAGCAGGCCGAACGCGCCCCAGAGCACCAGCCCGATCGGGACCAGCGCCAGTCCGGCGCCGATCGCCGGGTCGACCACCAGCCAGGCGAGGTCCCGCCAGGTCGCCGGGTCGGCCAGCAGCGCCAGGCAGCGCTTCCAGTCGCCGCGGAAGCCCGGTTCGGCCTCGGGCTGCGGCAGGTACGGGTCGGGGATCCGCACGCCGGACCACCGCTCGGCCAGCTCCCGCCGCATTCCGGCGAGCCGGCGGACCAGCATCGCGGTCGGCACCACCAGCAGCGCGCCCACGCCGAGGCCCAGCAGGCTCGCGGTGACGGAGGCGGCGACGGACAGCAGCAGCTGCGGGAGCGCGAACCAGGACAGCGCCGCGCTGCGCAGCATGTCCCGTACGCCCGTGCGCAGGAAGTCGATCGGGTCCCTCCGGGTGTCGCGCTCCTCGTTCCCGACCGTGGTGCCGTCGGTGCCGTCCATGACCGTGCCTCCCCCTCGGTGCCGGCCTCGCGGCCGCCGTCCCTGCCCTTCGGTCACCCAGACTGCCGTACTCCCCCGGGGGGATCACTGGTCCCCGGACCCCTGTCGGGGGTACCTGGGTACACCCCCCGATCGACGCCCAGGGACCATGCCACGGCGTCCGGCCCCCGGCCTAGTGTCCTGGCATCGGGAAGCGGCCCGCCACGGGGTCTCCGAGCTTCCACAACCACGCCTTCCGTCCAGGGAGTTCGCCATGCCCAAGCGCCCCGCCGCCCGTCGTCCGCTGATCCGTCTGATCCTGGTCCTGGCCGCCCTCGGCCTCTTCCTCTACGGCCTCACCCCGGCCCACGCGGCCGGCGGGTCCGCCACCGGGCCGGCGGCGGGTGGCTTCGGTTCGGCGGCGGGTGGCTTCGGTTCGGCGCCGGGTGGCTCCGGTGCGCCCGCACCGCCGGACACCGCCGCGGTCAGGGCCCTCTTCGACCGGCTCGTCCCGCAGTTGCTCGCCGACCACCGGATCCCGGGCGCCGCGGTGACCGTGGCGGCCGGCGGTCGCGAGGTCTTCTCCGGCGGGTACGGCGTGGCGGAGGTGCGGACCGGCAAGCCGGTCGACCCGGCCCGGACCGCCTTCTTCATGGGCTCCGACGCCAAGGTCTTCACCGCGATCGCCGTCCTCCAGCAGGTCGGGGCAGGGAAGTTGGACCTGCACGCCGACGTCAACCGCTACCTGACCGGCTTCCGGATCAGGGACGGCTACCCCGGCCGGCCGGTCACCGTGGAGAACCTGCTCACCCACACCGGCGGCTTCGACGACACCTTCATGGGCCTCGCCGAGGCCGGCCCCGAGCACGGCGGGAGCCTCGGCGCCTCGCTCGCCGCCCACCAGCCCGACCGGGTCCGGCCCCCCGGCACCGCCGCGGCGTACGACAACTACGGTGTGGCGCTCGCCGGTTACCTGGTCGAGGTGGTCTCCGGACAGCCCTTCGACGAGTACGTCGCCCAGCACGTCCTGCAGCCCCTCGGCATGGACCGCACCACCTTCACCCAGCCCCACCCGGCCGCCGTCGACGCCGAACTCGCCCACGGCCACCGCCCCGAGGGCGACGGCCAGACCGAGACCAAGGGGCTCTACGGCCCGTGGACCCCGACCGGCGCCGCCGCCGTCACCACCGCCGCCGACATGGCGAAGCTGCTGGTCGCCCTGCTCCCGCAGGGCGGTGCGGACGGCCGGCGGATCCTCGACCCGGCGATGGCCGCGCAGCTGCTCGCCCGCCACTACGGCCCGGACCCGCGGCTGCCCGGCATGGCCTACCTGCTCGAACAGCGCACCCGCAACGGCGAGCAGCTGCTGGTCAAGGACGGTGACGTGCCCGGCTTCCACAGCAACCTGGCGCTGCTGCCGCAGCGCGGCGTCGGCCTCTACGTGACGCTCAACGGCGACGGCACCGACTCGACCGGCGGCTGGGCCACCCAGCAGGTGCTCAACGCCTTCGTCGACCGCTTCTACCCGGCCGCCCCGGCCGCCGCCGCGACCGCGCCCGTCACCGGCGGGCTGGACGCCTACACCGGCGACTACCGCTCCACCCGCACCAGCCACTCCGAACTGACCAGGGCCGCCGCCCTGATGGCCTCCCTGCACGTCACCGCGGAGCACGGCCGGCTCACCGTCACCGGCCCGGTCGGCCGGGACCCGCAGGTGAGCGAGACGCACTGGGAGCAGATCGAGCCCGGCCTGTTCCAGGAGGTCGGCGGCACGGCCCGGATCGCCTTCCGGGCGGGCTCCGACGGCGACATCGTCTCCCTGCTCACCGACTCCGACCCGACCATCGCCTTCGAGCGGCTCTCCTGGTACCAGGCGCCCGGTCTGCACCGGCTGATCGCGGTCGGCAGCCTGACCGTCCTCGTGCTGACCCTGATCGGCTGGCCGGTGGCCGCGGCGGTCCGCCTGGTGCGGCGCAGGGGCCGCGCCGACCGGCCCGCCGTCCGGCTGCTCGGCTGGGCCACCGGGGCGCTGCTGGTCGCCGCCACCGGCTGCTTCGCCCTGCTGACGGCGGACTCCAACGCGCTCAACCAGACGCTGTTCCTGGGCGACTCGCCGCTGCTGACCGTGGTCCCGGTGCTGGTCGTGTCCGCCCTGGTGCTCGCCCTCGGGATGGCGCTCTGCGCGGTGCTGGCCTGGCGCGGGCGCTGGTGGACCCTGTTCGGCCGGCTGCACTACACCGGGCTGACG
This sequence comes from Kitasatospora sp. NPDC101447, assembly GCF_044767225.1. NCBI lineage: Bacteria > Bacillati > Actinomycetota > Actinomycetes > Kitasatosporales > Streptomycetaceae > Kitasatospora > Kitasatospora sp. NPDC101447. The sequence goes on along the minus strand of NZ_JBIWNL010000042.1, from coordinate 13,692 downwards.
CTGGCGGCACTGCTCTTCCTGCTCCTCGCCGGGGCGTACGACCTCACCGGGACCGGCGCGCTGGACCTGATCGGCTGACCGGCCGGGCGCGCACCGGAGGAGACCGCACCCGGGTGGAGGCCGTACCGGCCGCGGCAGGGCCCGGAGGTGATCCTCCGGGCCCTGCCGCGTCGTGCCGTCCTCAGCTCTCCGAGCCGCCGAAGCGCGCCGTCCAGGCCGCCAGGTCCTCGTCCGTGATCTTGGCGAACAGCACCGGCGGCACGGTGAACGCCGTCCCGGCCGGCACCAGGTCCAGTGCCCGCGCCTCCTCGCGGCCCACCCAGCTGCGGGTGGCCGCCGGGGAGTCCGCGGGCAGTGCGAACGCCCCGCGCATGGCCGCCGCCGCGGCCGGGATGAACGGCTCCGACACCACCGCGTACAGGTGGATCAGGTTCATCGCCGTGCGCAGGGTGAGCGCCGCCGCCTCCGGGTCGGTCTTCACCTGCAGCCAGGGCGCCTTCTCGTCCAGGTAGGCGTTGCCGGCGCTCCACAGCGCGCGCAGCGCCTGCGCCGCCTTGCGGAAGTTGAGGGCGTCCAGCTGCGTCTCGTACTCGGCGAGCAGCCCGGCGACCTGCTCACCGAGGCGCTGCTCGGCCTCGCCGGCCGGGTGGCCGCCGGGGACGTCGTCGCCGAAGCGCTTGCGGCTGAAGGTGAGCACCCGGTTGACGAAGTTGCCGAGGGTGTCGGCGAGGTCCTTGTTGACCACCGAGGCGAAGAGGTCCCAGGTGAAGCTGGAGTCGTCCGACTCGGGCGCGTGCGCCATCATGAAGTAGCGCCAGTAGTCGGCGGGCAGCAGTTCCAGCGCGACGTCGCTGAAGATGCCGCGCTTCTGGCTGGTGGAGAACTTCCCGCCGTAGTACGTCAGCCAGTTGAAGGCCTTGACGTAGTCGACCGTCTTCCACGGGCGGCGCGAGCCGAGGATCGTCGCCGGGAACATCACCGTGTGGAACGGGACGTTGTCCTTGCCCATGAACTCGGTGTAGCGGACGGTCTCGTCGGCCTCGTACCACCAGGACTTCCAGTCCCGCAGCTGCCCGGCCGGGGCGGCGTCCGCCCACTCCTTGGTGGCGCCGATGTACTCGATCGGGGCGTCGAACCAGACGTAGAACACCTTGCCCTCGGCGGCCAGTTCGGGCCACACGTCGGCGGGCACCGGGACGCCCCACTCCAGGTCGCGCGTGATCGCGCGGTCCTGCAGGCCCTCGGTCAGCCACTTGCGGGCGATCGAGGAGGCCAGCACCGGCCACTCGTCGCCGTGCGCGGCGACCCAGGCCTCGACCTCCTCGGTCAGCTTCGACTGGAGCAGGAACAGGTGCCTGGTCTCCCGGACCTCCAGGTCGGAGCTGCCGCTGATCGCCGAGCGCGGCTCCAGCAGGTCGGTCGGGTCGAGCACCCGGGTGCAGTTCTCGCACTGGTCGCCGCGCGCCTTGTCGTAGCCGCAGTGCGGGCAGGTGCCGACGATGTAGCGGTCCGGCAGGAAGCGTCCGTCGGCGTTGGAGTACACCTGGCGGATCGCGCGCTCCTCGATGAAGCCGTTGCGCTGCAGCTCGCGGGCGATCTCCTGGGTGATCTCCCGGTTCTGCGGCGAGGAGCTGCGGCCGAAGTGGTCGAAGGAGAGCTCGAAGCCGTCGTACACCGCCTTCTGCGCGTCGTGCGCCCGGGCGCAGAACTCGGCGACCGGCAGCCCGGCGTCCTTGGCGGCCAGCTCGGCGGGGGTGCCGTGCTCGTCGGTGGCGCAGATGAACAGCACGTCGTGGCCGCGCCGGCGCAGGTAGCGGGAGTAGACGTCCGCCGGGAGCATGGACCCGACCATGTTGCCCAGGTGCTTGATCCCGTTGATGTAGGGAAGGGCGCTGGTGATCAGGTGCCGAGCCATCCTCGGATGCTCCGATTTCTCCCGCACGCGCACCCCACCCGGGGTGCTGTGCCAGGCGCAGGGGTCCACTGTGGGCTGCCAAGCCTACCGCCGCCGCGGGTCCGGACGGCCGCCGTCACGTCCGGGTCGACGGCCGGTGTCACGGCCGGGGGAGGTCGCCGTACCGGTCGAACTCCCCGGCCTTCACCCCGCGCACGAAGGCGGCCCACTTGCGCGGCGTGGTGCGCACGACCACCTCGGGCCGGTCCGACTCGCGGATCTCCACCAGCCCGCCCGCCGCCCTGACCTCGACGCAGTCGGTACTCTCTCCGCTGGCCGACGCCTTGCGCCACATGCTCATGAGAAGTCTTTCCGTAAGGTCCGGATGAAGTCCCGGGACTCGTCCGGCCCGAGCGCGATCGCCGCGGTCTTCTCCTTGATCCGGCGGTAGGAGTCCAATTCCGCTTCGGAGTGCACGAACTTCGGACCGTGGGAGAGGTCGATCTGGACGGTGTCGAGCTCCGGGACCGGCCCACGGGCGAGGTAGAGGCTCTCCCCGGACCCCGTGTAGGTGGGGACGCTGAACGGGATCACCCGGATCTCCACCCCGGGCCGCTCGGAATTCTCCGACAGGCTGCGCAACTGCTCGCGCAGCACTTCCGGACCGCCGAACTGCATGCGCAGGGCGGACTCGTGCAGGAATGCGCTGTACGGCTTCGGGTGGTCGACGAAGATCTGCTGGCGCCGAATCCGGAATGCCTTCCGGACGTCCGCCTCCTGCCGGTACTGCGGGGGGAGGCGCTCGAACACCGCGGCGGCGTACGCCGGGGTCTGCAACAGGCCGGGGATGAAGGTGCTGTTCAGGATGGACAGGGAGGCCGCGTGGTGCTCCATCTCCGCGATGTCGATGATCGCGCCGGGCAGCCGGCCGCGGTAGCCGTCCCACCAGTACTTGCGCCGGTCCTGCGTCATCGCGAGCAGCGCGTCGAGGTACGGGCCCTCCTCGCAGCCGCAGGTGTGGGCCCAGATCCGCAGGCGCTCGGCGCTGATGCCCGACTTCCCGTTCTCCATCTGGGAGATCTTGGGCAGGTCGGTGCCGATGGTGGCGGCCAGGGTCTTGGGCGTCACGCCCACGTGTTCGCGCATCTTGCGCAACTCGATCCCGAGGCGCTGCTGGCGCACGGTCGGCGACAAGCGGGGTGGCATGACTCTCTTCTCCGGATCGCGGCTGCGGTCGATGCTTCCGGTGAAGTGTGCCGCGCATACCGGGGCCTAGCTACCGAAATGGGGGATACCCCACGATGGAGTGAACGTTCTCCCGCTCGGTAGCAACTCTGGCACCCTGACCCTATGGTCGTCCGTGTCACTCACTGACTTGTTGCCGTCTAAACAAGTGCCAATCAGCCGTAATGACACACCAGATGCATGGTCACGGCACCCGACATCACCGACCGGAGACAGCCATGCCGCTTCCCTCGCCTCTCCGTCTTCCCCGACGTCCCCACCCTTCCCGCCGCATTTCCGTATCCCCGTGAATGCGCTCCTGGTCGCCGCATTGTCCGTACTCCTCCTCGCGGTCCTTTTCGTCGGCTGGCTGGTCTGGCTGGTCACCCTCCAGCCCCGCGAACCCCGCCCGGCGAAGCGCGGGATCGCGGCCGGCCATTCCGTCGGCGGCGAGCGGAAATAGCGGCCGGTCCGCCGCCCTGTTCCCCGCCGACGACGGCACCTCGACCGGCCTGCCGGCGGCCTGAGCCGCCGTCGGCCCTGCCGTCGGTCCCGTCGTCGGCCCAGCGGTCAGCCCCGCGAAAGCCGGTCCTCCAGGCGGGACTTGGCGGGCGGCCACTCGTCGGCGAGCATCGAGAAGTAGGCGCTGTCCCGCCAGGTGCCGGTGGGGCGCAGGCGGTGGCGGCGGAGGACGCCCTCGAACTGTGCGCCGAGGCGCAGGATCGCCGTGCGGGAGCGCTCGTTGAGGGCGTCGGTCTTCCAGAAGACGCGCCCCATGCCCAGGTCCTCGAAGGCGTGGGTGAGCAGCAGCAGCTTGGCCTCGGTGTTGACCGCGGTGCGCCACACCGAGCGGGCGTAGAGGGTGCCGCCGATCTCGACGGACTCGTCCGCGGCGCTGAAGTCGTGGTAGCCGGTGATGCCGACGGCGGTGCCGCTCGCGAGGTCGACGGCGGTGAAGTGCACCGACGTGCCGGCGGCGGCTTCCGCGATGCGGGCGTCGAGGATCCTGCCGAGCTCCTCCTCGGAGGCGGGCGGGAGGGTCATGGTCCAGCGCCAGACCTCGGGGTCGGAGCCGACGGTGGCCCAGAGGTCGGCGAGGTGGCGGCGCTCCAGCGGCTCCAGGCGGATGTGGCGGCCGGTGAGGGTGACGGGCGTGGGCAGCTTCGCGGTCATGATCCGAACGTAGCGCCGCTCTGCACTAGATGCAATAGGTTTCTGCACTAGTGCAAATGCCCGCGCGTGGGCGAAACAGAGGGCCCCGCGGGACGAATCCCGCGGGGCCCTCCGGTGGTCGAGCGGCGATCAGGCTCGGGCGATCAGGCTCAGATGAACGAGTTGATCTGGATCGTCTCGTCCCGGCCCGGGCCGACGCCGATGGCGGAGATCGGCGCGCCCGACATCTCCTCCAGCGCCTTCACGTACGCCTGGGCGTTCTTCGGCAGCTCGGCGAAGGACTTGGCCTTGCTGATGTCCTCGCTCCAGCCCGGCAGCGTCTCGTAGATCGGCTTGGCGTGGTGGAAGTCCGACTGGTTGTAGGGGAGCTCCTCGACCCGCTTGCCGTCGATCTCGTACGCGACGCAGACCGGGATCTGCTCCCAGCCGGTCAGCACGTCGAGCTTGGTGAGGAAGAAGTCGGTGAGGCCGTTGACCCGGGTCGCGTAGCGCGCGATGACGGCGTCGAACCAGCCGCAGCGGCGGTCGCGGCCGGTGGTGACACCGCGCTCGCCGCCGATCCGGCGCAGCGCCTCGCCGTCCGCGTCGAACAGCTCGGTCGGGAACGGGCCGGAGCCGACGCGGGTGGTGTAGGCCTTCAGGATGCCGATGACCCGGTCGATCTTGGTGGGGCCGATGCCGGCGCCGGTGCAGGCGCCGCCCGCGGTCGGGTTCGACGAGGTCACGAAGGGGTACGTGCCGTGGTCGACGTCGAGCAGGGTGCCCTGGCCGCCCTCCAGCAGGACGACCTTGTTCGCCTTCAGCGCCTCGTCCAGGACGAGGGTGGTGTCGGCGAGGAACGGCTTGATCTTCTCCGCGTAGCCCAGGTACTCCTCGACCACCAGGTCGGCCGGGATGGTGCGGCGGTTGTACAGCTTGACCAGGATCTGGTTCTTGTCGTGCAGCGCCGCCTCGATCTTCTGGCGCAGGATCGACTCGTCGAACAGGTCCTGGACCCGGATGCCGACGCGGTTGATCTTGTCCGCGTAGGTCGGGCCGATGCCGCGGCCGGTGGTGCCGATCCGGCGCTTGCCGAGGAAGCGCTCGGTGACCTTGTCCAGGGTCCGGTGGTACGGCGTGATCAGGTGGGCGTTGCCCGAGACCAGCAGCTTGGAGGTGTCGATGCCGCGCTCGTTGAGGCCGGCCAGCTCGGAGAGCAGCACGGCCGGGTCGATCACGACGCCGTTGCCGATCACCGGCGTGACGTTCGGGCTGAGGATTCCGGAGGGGAGCAGGTGCAGGGCGTACTTCTGGTCGCCGATGACCACCGTGTGTCCGGCGTTGTTGCCGCCCTGGTAGCGGACGACGTAGTCGACGGAGCCGCCGAGGAGGTCGGTGGCCTTCCCCTTGCCCTCGTCCCCCCACTGAGCGCCAACGAGCACGAGTGCCGGCACAGGCGTACACCCCTTCCGGTTGGGGCATCCTGCGTAGGCCGCAGTCTGCCCCGAGATAGACGAAGCCCCTGGCGCAATGGCGCAAGGGGCTCTTGCACCGAGAGATTACCTGAGGAAGGACCGGTCGTGTCGTCCCTGTCCACGCCTGCTACCGGCGGCTCCGAGCCGCTCCTGCTGCTCCTCGACCCGGTGGCCCGGCAGACCGACGGCGAGTCGGTGCGGATCGCGAGGGACGTGCTCTGCGGGGGCGCGGACGTCAAGGTGGTCTACCCGGAGAACCCTTCCGAACTCGACCGGGTGCTTTCGCACCGGGGTCGGCGGCGACCGGTGGTGATCGGTTCCGACCTCGCCTTGCAGCGGGTGCTGCAGGCGCTGCATCGGCAGCGTGAGCTGGGCGCGGAACCGGTGGGGATGGTTCCGGTCGGTCGCACGGAGGAGCTGGCGGCGGCCCGCGCGCTCGGCGTGCCGGGGGAGCCGGTGCGGGCCGCGCGGGCGGTGCTGTCGGGTGCGCCGCGTCGGCTGGACCTGCTGGTGGACGACGGCGGCGGGGTGGCGCTGGGCGGGGTGCGGATCACCGGCGGCGGCGCGCGCCGGCTGGTGAGCCGTACGGGTGGCTGGCGTTCGCTATGGGCGAAACTGGCTGCGGCCGAGCAGGCGAACGCACTCACTCCGGAGAGCGCCGACCGCAGCCCGCGGGTCCGGGTCGAGGCCGACGGCCGGCTGCTCGCCGACGTCCACCGCCCGGTCCGACTGGTCCAGGTCACCCTGCCGTCCGGCGCCTCGGACGGCACGGGCGAGATGGAGGTCGTGGTCCGGGTCTCCGGTGCCCTGGTGCGCGCCCGGGCGGCGAGCGTCTCGGTGGCCGGCCGCGGATTCGGCTACGAGGCGGACGGCCACCCGGTCGGCCCGGTCCGCGCCCGGACCTGGACGGTGCACCCGGGCGCCTGGGGACTGCTGCTCCCGGCCGCGTGAAGCTGCGGTGAACGCCGGGTGAGCAGGCTCACGTTCGGCTGCACCCCGATACCCGCCGCTCCGCACACGGAACTCCCCAACAGGCGCGAACCACAAGGCCAACCGCCACCCGCGGGAATTCCACCGGGCCGAAATCCCCACCCCGTAAGGGGTTTTGTCTACGCGCGTTACTCGTCGACCGCCCGACAATCCCGGCATCCCGGGTTCCGGAAGCCCGTGCCGACTGCCCTAGACTCGAAGACGTGCCACGTGGTGACGGAAGACTCAACCACGATCTTCTTCCCGGCGAGAAAGGCCCCCAGGACGCTTGCGGCGTCTTCGGTGTCTGGGCTCCCGGCGAGGAGGTCGCCAAGCTCACGTTCTTCGGCCTTTACGCCCTGCAGCACCGCGGTCAGGAATCCGCGGGCATCGCAGTGAGCAACGGCTCCCAGATTCTCGTCTTCAAGGACATGGGACTCGTCTCCCAGGTCTTCGACGAGGCCTCACTGGGGTCGTTGCACGGGCATATCGCCGTCGGACACGCCCGCTACTCGACCACCGGTTCCTCGGTCTGGGAGAACGCCCAGCCGACTTTCCGGGCGACCGTGCACGGTTCGCTGGCCCTCGGGCACAACGGAAACCTGGTGAACACCGCCGAACTGGCGGCCATGGTCGCCGACCTGCCCGGCGAGGAGCACGTCTCGCGCTCCGGCCGGACCGCGGCGACCAACGACACCGACCTGGTGACGGCGCTGCTCGCCGGCCACCCGGACCTCTCCATCGAGGAGACGGCCAAGGTCGTGCTGCCCAAGGTCAAGGGCGCGTTCTCGCTCGTCTTCATGGACGAGCACACCCTCTACGCCGCCCGCGACCCGCAGGGCATCCGCCCGCTGGTGCTCGGCCGGCTGGAGCGCGGCTGGGTGGTCGCCTCCGAGACGGCGGCGCTCGACATCTGCGGCGCCTCCTTCATCCGCGAGGTCGAGCCCGGCGAGCTCATCGCCATCGACGAGAACGGCATGCGCACCTCCCGCTTCGCGGAGGCCAAGCCCAAGGGCTGCGTGTTCGAGTACGTCTACCTGGCCCGCCCCGACACCTCCATCGCCGGCCGCAACGTGCACCTCTCCCGCGTGGAGATGGGCCGCCGCCTGGCGAAGGAGGCCCCGGTCGAGGCCGACCTGGTGATAGCGACGCCCGAGTCCGGCACCCCCGCCGCGATCGGCTACGCCGAGGCCAGCGGCATCCCGTACGGCTCCGGCCTGGTGAAGAACGCCTACGTGGGCCGCACCTTCATCCAGCCCAGCCAGACCATCCGTCAGCTCGGCATCCGCCTCAAGCTCAACCCGCTGCGCGAGGTCATCCAGGGCAAGCGCCTGGTGGTCGTGGACGACTCGATCGTCCGCGGCAACACCCAGCGCGCGCTGGTGAAGATGCTGCGCGAGGCCGGCGCCGCCGAGGTGCACATCCGGATCTCCTCGCCGCCGGTGAAGTGGCCCTGCTTCTTCGGCATCGACTTCGCCACCCGCGCGGAGCTGATCGCCAACGGCATGACCATCGAGGAGATCGGTCGCACCCTCGGTGCCGACTCGCTCTCCTACATCTCGATCGACGGCATGATCGAGGCCACCAAGCAGCCCAAGGACAGGCTCTGCCGGGCCTGCTTCGACGGCGAGTACCCGATGGAGCTGCCGGACCCGGCGCTGCTCGGCAAGCTCCTGCTGGAGGCCGAGATCAAGGGCGGCCAGCAGCAGCCGGCCGTCCGCGGCAAGCCGACCAGCGGCAGCGACCTGGACGGCGTCCAGTCGCTGCTCGGCGGGGCGGGCGCGGCCGACGCGCTGCGCCGCCCGTAGTGCCTCAGGTGGGGTCCCGGAACCCGGGGCCCCACCGTCGTTCCAGCCCCCGCTGATCCGAACCACCCCCACCTGACCCGGAAGGGCCGCACCGCAGTGACCAGCTCCAACCAGAACGGCGCCACCTACGCCGCCGCCGGTGTCGACATCGAGGCGGGCGACCGCGCCGTCGAGCTCATGAAGCAGTGGGTGAAGAAGGCCAACCGCCCCGAGGTGGTCGGCGGTCTCGGCGGCTTCGCCGGCCTGTTCGACGTCTCCGCCTTCAAGAACTACGAGCGCCCGCTGCTGGCCTCGGCCACCGACGGCGTGGGGACCAAGGTGGCCATCGCGGCCGCCATGGACAAGCACGACACCATCGGCCACGACCTGGTCGGCATGGTCGTCGACGACCTGGTGGTGTGCGGCGCCGAGCCGCTGTTCATGACCGACTACATCTGCGTCGGCAAGGTCGTCCCGGAGCGGGTCGCCTCGATCGTCAAGGGCATCGCCGAGGGCTGCGCGCTGGCCGGCTGCGCCCTGGTCGGCGGCGAGACCGCCGAGCACCCCGGCCTGCTGGGCCCGGACGAGTACGACGTGGCGGGCGCCGGCACCGGTGTCGTCGAGGCCGACGCGCTGCTCGGTGCGGACCGGGTCCGGGCCGGCGACGTGGTCATCGCGATGGCGGCCTCCGGCCTGCACTCCAACGGCTACTCGCTGGTGCGCCACGTGCTGCTGAACGAGGCCGGCTGGAAGCTGGACCGCAAGGTCGAGGAGTTCGGCCGCACCCTCGGCGAGGAGCTGCTGGAGCCGACCCGGATCTACTCGCTGGACTGCCTGGCGCTCACCCGCGCCACCGAGGTCCACGCGTTCTCGCACGTCACCGGCGGCGGCCTGGCGGCCAACCTGGCCCGGGTCGTCCCCGACGGCCTGCACGCCCGCCTGGACCGCGGCACCTGGACCCCGCTGCCGGTCTTCCGGACCGTCGCCGAGGTCGGCAACGTGGCCACCCTGGAGATCGAGAAGACGCTCAACATGGGCGTCGGCATGGTCGCGGTCGTCCCGCCGCACTCGGTGGACGCCGTGCTGTCGATCCTGGAGGACCGCGGCGTCGAGGCCTGGCTGCTCGGCGACATCGTCGAGCGCACCGACGGGCACGAGGGCGGCGCGGCCCTCTACAACGCCTACGAGGGCTTCCGGACGGTCTGATCCGGACCGGACGACGAGAGGGCCCCTCCGGTCGCCGGAGGGGCCCTCTCGCATCCCGTGGAGGTCGTCCGACGGCCGGCGCGAGCCCCTCCCGTCAGCGGGAACGCCGAAGACCGGCCCGGCGCCCAGGCGCCCGGACCGGTCCGGCGAAGCTGTTGTTACGAGCGGCGGGAGGCCTGCGAGGCCCCGGTGCCCGGCTCGTTGTCGTCCTCGTCGTCGAGGTCGGCGTAGCGGGCGGCGTACTCCGCGTACGGGTCGTCGTCCTCCTCCTCCTCGATCGGCTCAGGGTCGATCGAAGCGGTGGACGGCGATACGCCCAGCTCGTTGGACAGACGGTTAGCGTCGAACCCGCCGCTGTTGTACTTCAGCTCGCGGGCGACCTTCGTCTGCTTGGCCTTGGCCCGGCCGCGCCCCATGGGTCGACCCCCTCAACGATGGGGCTCACGGCCCCGAGTCTGACACGTGTTCATGATCAGGACCGGCCTGCCCGAATGGGAGGACCGTCCCTTGGAGCATTAACGGTACCTGTTTCCGCCGCTGGACGGTACGTCGTCGGTGTGACGTGGCGCGCACCGACCGCACCCGAGACCAGGTCTTCCCAGGTCAGGGGAGGTTTTGCGGCGATTTGCGCGCTGTCCAGAGGTGTCTTGGGTCCGTCGTTCCAGGACCGATTATCCCCCCTTAGGGGGCGTCGGATCACCCGATCGGGCGCAGAAGTGAGAATCCGGTTCCACATCGTGATGCGCGGGGGGCCGCGGTGGCAGCCCCCCGCGCATCCGGGGTCGGTCGCGGCGGCGGGATCAGCCGCGGCGGGCACCCGGGAGCAGGACGGTGCGCAGCGCGCTGATCTCGCGCATCCGCTTCTCGGCCAGGCGGTCGGCGGCGACCGCCGGCGGGATGCCGTCGGTGGCGGCCCGGGTGAAGATCTCCAGGGTGGTGTCGAAGATCTTGGTGGCCTTGTTCTTGGCGCGCTCGAAGTTGAAGCCGTCGATCTCGTCGGCGACCTGGATGACGCCGCCCGAGTTCACCAGGTAGTCGGGGGCGTAGAGGATGCCGCGGTCGGCGAGGTCCTTCTCGACGCCGGGGTGGGCCAGCTGGTTGTTGGCCGCGCCGCAGACGATCGAGGTGCCGAACTCGCCCAGCGCGGCGACGACGGAGTCGGTCAGCGCACCGCCGAGGGCGCAGGGGGCGTAGACGTCCAGCTTGGCCTGGAGCAGGGCGTCGGTGTCGGCGACGACCTCCACGTCCGGGTGGGCCGCGCGCACGCGGTTGACGGCGGCCTCGAAGGGGTCGGTGACGACGACGGTGGCGCCGTCCGCGACCAGGTGGCCGACCAGGTAGTGGCCGACCTTGCCGACGCCCGCGACGCCGACCCGCTTGCCGCGCAGCGTCGGCTGGCCCCAGCGCGCCTGGGCGGTGGCGCGCATGCCCTGGAAGACGCCGAAGGCGGTCAGGATGGACGAGTCGCCGGCGCCGCCGTGCTCGGGCGAGCGGCCGGTCACGAACTCGGTCTCGCGCGCGATGACGTCCATGTCCTGGACGTAGGTGCCCACGTCGCAGGCGGTGATGTAGCGGCCGCGCAGGGACTCGACGAAGCGGCCGTAGGCCCGGAGCATCGCCTCGTTCTTGTCCTTGTTCGGGTCGCCGATGATGACGGCCTTGCCGCCGCCGAGGTCCAGCCCGGCCAGCGCGTTCTTGTAGGACATGCCGCGGGAGAGGTTCAGCGCGTCCTCCAGCGCCGCCTCCTCGGAGGCGTACGGGAAGAAGCGGGTGCCGCCGAGGGCCGGGCCCAGGGCGGTGGAGTGGATGGCGATGATGGCCTTCAGGCCCGAGCTGCGGTCGTGGCACAGGACGACCTGCTCGTGGCCGTCGCCGGGGGCGCCGTCCTGTTCGGTACGGAAGATCCTGCTGAGCACGCCGGGTGCGGGGTGCGAGGCGGGGGTCTGTACGTCGGTCACTGTGGTGACTCCAGTATCGAAGGCCCGCTGCTGTGGTGCGGGCGCCTAAGGCGAAGCGTAGTCGGGTGGGCGTCTCGGATCCGCCCTCTTGTCCGAGCTTGTGCCGGTTGTCCGAGGGGTGAGACGAAAGGGGGGGTGCACGGTCGGGGTGCGAACGGTTCGGGGTCGCGCCCTCCCGGGCCCGCGCGGCCCGTGCGACCATGCAGGACGTGACCGTCGTGCGTACTGCCGTACAGCCGCCCTACGCCGCCCACCTGCGGGTCTACGAGCCGCTGGCCGCCTACCCGGAGCCCGAGCGGGCGCGCTGGCAGGCCTACGCGGCGGAGCGCGGGCCGGACGCCGGGGAGGCGGCGCAGCCGGTCGCGGCGGCGGTGCTGGAGGAGCAGCGGGAGGCGCTCGCGGAGCTGGTCGCGCGGACGCCCCGGGCGCTGCCGGAGCGGGAGAGCGGGCGGGCGTACCTGCGGGTGGTGGACGGCGTGCTGTACGTCTGCCCGTGGGCGACCAGGCTGCGCAGCTGGCAGGCGCTGGAGGAGCTGCGGGCCGGGGCGCCGGTGGCGCTGCTGGACACCGCGCTGCCGCCCGCGACCCGGGCGGCCGCGGAGGCGGACCGGGAGCGCTGGCGGGCGGAGCACCCGGACGCCCGGCCGTGGATCCTCACCAGCCGCTGGGAGGTGCCGGTGCGCTGGTTCCTGCCGTTCGGGGACGAGGACCGCTGCTTCGTTCCCGGCGGCGCGGCGGCGCCGGGCGGTGGGGTGCCGGGTGGTGAGGTGCCGGGAGGGGAGGGGGAGCGGGGCGGCCGGCCGGCCGCACTGTTCTACTTGGTGCCGATGGCCCAGGCGCGCCGACGGGTGGCGCGGGCCTACCGGGCGCTGCGCGAGGCGGTGCCGGAGGGGGAGCTGGCACGGGGGGCGGAGCGGGTCGGGCGGTGGCTGGAGGAGTTCCATCCGCGCTCGCTGGTGGAACTGGACTACGGGGGGCTGGTGCATCTGCTGGGGCCGGAGCGGTTGTTGGCGGACCGTTCGGCGGGGGAGCTGGAGGAGGGGCTGCGCGCACTGCGGGCGGGGGACACCGCGGAGGCGCTGCGGGTCCACGAGGAACTGACGGTGCGGTGGCGGCGGGTGCTGGCGTTGCGGTACGCGAACTGACGTCCGACCGCCCGTGTATGACTGTAAGAGTCCTAGGGACCGCAGCGCCGATGACCAAGGTCCCGGTTCGGGTCAATAGCTGCCGAACGTGACACTACTCACCGTTGACGCGAACTTACCCCTATGTGCAAAAATGGGACAACCAGCCCAACTTCACGTGAGCGTGCCCACTTTTGGGTGGTTCTGGAGTCGATGCGTGCTTTGCGGGGAAACGGAGGGTCTGGTCCCTTCGTAACCTGACGTCATCGTCGCGTGACTGTCCGTTATGGGGTGGTCCATCGCCATCCGTCGGCCTTGAACCCGTGAGGGGTCAATTTTGGCGGTTTGGTCGATAGGGCTGGACGGATGGTGTAGTTGTAGACACCAGGACAAGCCGTTCGTCCTATAACCGACTCGGCCCGTCTATGCCATTTCGGGCATCGCGGGCCAAGGTGCAGAATTTGAAGGATAGAACCGCCCTGGTTCGGTTCTCCCGAGGAGGCCGCTCATGACCGCTCGTACCCCTGATGCTGAGCCGCTGCTGACGCCGGCAGAGGTTGCCACCATGTTCCGCGTGGACCCGAAGACGGTCACCCGCTGGGCCAAGGCCGGCAAGCTGACGTCGATTCGCACGCTCGGCGGTCACCGCCGTTACCGTGAGGCGGAGGTGCGCGCTCTGCTGGCCGGGATTCCGGCTCAGCGCACTGAGGCCTGATAGGCCAAAGGCTCTTTAAAGGGGCCGCTTACCGGACTCCGCCGGGTCCGGTAAGCGGCCCCTTTTGTCGTACCCACGCGTGCCCGCCGGTCTGTCGGAATGCTGAACTCCGGATAACGATTTGATGCATGAGGGGCGGGGGGGATTTACAGTGAATAGAAGTGCAATTTTACATATTAAATTAAGGG
>NZ_JBIWNL010000041.1:0-76180 GCF_044767225.1 Kitasatospora sp. NPDC101447 | reverse complement strand
TCCCCGTGGGTTCCTTTCGGATCCCACGGGGAATTCGGCTGTGTCCGAGGGGGGACTTGAACCCCCACGCCCGATAAAGGGCACTAGCACCTCAAGCTAGCGCGTCTGCCATTCCGCCACCCGGACGGGGTGTGTGCTCCGGGGGTTTTTCTCTCGCCCCCTCGGCGACAGAGAGAACATTACCAGGGTTCTGGAGTGCTTCTCACCTGCGCTTCCTCCGGCCCGCGCCCCCGGGGCCGCCGGAGCCGCCCCGGGCCCCCGGCGGCTCCGGCGCACACGTTGGTACGGCTGGCGAACACGCTCGAACCGGGCCCGAAGCGATGGCGACCGCGAAGGAACCGGTCGACTCCGGTGTCGCCCGCGATCGGTTCCGGCCGGAAGCGGTCCGACACGGGCAAGTTGTCGACGGTGCCGCAGCCGTCGCGACCGCTCTCCTAGCCTCTGTGGACCGAGGGCGCCATGAGCGGATCGCCTGATTCCCGGGTCGCGGACGAAGGGCGGCTGGACGTGGAGCAGATCAGCGGGACGGCGGAGGCCGAACCGAGACGCGGCAGGCCGGGGGAGGGGCAGGGCGACGCCGTCGCGGCGCCCGGCGGTCCGGCGCGCGGCCCCGTCGAGGGGGTGTGGCGATTCCCGGTGCCCGCCGCCGAGGCCTCGGTGCCGCGCACCAGGCACGCGGTGCGCGACCGCCTGCTGGCCCAGGGCATGGCCGGGGTGCGCTACCAGGAGCTGGTGGACGACCTGCTGCTGATCGTCTCGGAGCTGGTGAGCAACGCGGTGACGCACGCGGCCGAACTCTCGCCCGAGGTGGTCACGGAGCTGTCGGTGCGCGGCGGCTGGGTGCGGGTGTCGGTCGAGGACGGCGATCCGTACCGGCCGAAGGCGCTGGAGAACGACACCGGACGCACCGGCGGTCGCGGCCTGCTGCTGGTGAAGAGCGTCACGCTGCAGGCGGGCGGGGTGTGCGACGTCGAGCGGACCGGGGAGGGCGGCAAGGTCATCTGGGCCTCGCTGCCCGTCCCCCCGGAGTCCGACCGCTGACCGGCCCGCCGGGGCGGGCGAGGCGACCGGAGCGCCTACCAGTCCCGTCCGGCGATCTCCCGGATCCCGGGCAGCGCAGCCTCGAAGACGGTCTCGAACCAGACCGAGAAGGGCCGCTCGTCCCGCAGCTCCCGCAGCTCCTGCGCCGTCACGAAGGCGAAGTCGTCCACCTCGTCCGGGTTCGGCCGGACCGGAGCGGTGACCAGTCCCACGAAGAGGTGGTTCCACTCCCGCTCGATCAGCCCGGAGGCCTCGTCCGGCAGGTCGTAGCGGACGGTGCCGGCCTCGCAGAGCAGCGCCGGTGCGACTCCCAGCTCCTCCGCGGTGCGCCGGGCGGCGGCGACGAAGGGCGGCTCGTCCGGGTACGGGTGGCCGCAGCAGGTGTTCGACCAGACGCCGGGGGAGTGGTACTTGCCCAGCGCCCGGCGCTGGAGCAGCAGGCGGCCCTGGCGGTCGAAGAGGAAAACCGAGAAGGCGCGGTGCAGGCGGCCCGGCTGCTGGTGGGCCCAGTGCTTCTCGGCGGTGCCGATCGTCACGCCCTCGTCGTCGACCAGTTCCAACAGGATCTCGGTAGCGGCCGGGGCGGTCCGGGGGTCGGCCGACACATCGGTCTCCACGTCGAGACCGGTGTCGACCTCGGCGTCGAAATGGGTCGGCTCGGTCGGCAGACTCTGGGGCATGGGGCCTCTTTCCGGGGGCGGGAGCAACGGGAGCATCGGGTGCGTCCGGCGCACCGGGTGGCGCACGGCGGACGCAGCGGGGGCACCGGCGCCGGCGTCGGGCTCCAGTCTGCCGTATGGGTGGCACCGGGTAGGGGTCCCACGCACAACCGGGCGGATCATGACCCGGAGGAGAAGGAATTCGAGCAGAGAAGGGTCGCGGAAGCCCTCGTAAGGGTCACGATCGTCGCAGAATCGTTCGACGTGCGTTCGGGGGGCGTTCGAGCCCGCGGGCCCGGCCGGGCCCGGACGTCGGCCCGCTCCCCGGCGCCGTCCCCCGGTCACCCCTCCGTCACCGTCCCGTCTCCGGGCGCGTTCGGGCCGGTCGTCCACGTCGCCTACCATCACATACGACACGGTGCCCGGATCTGTGCCGGTACCGGCGCGCCGCTGCCCGGCCGGGTCGCACACCGGTCCGGCGAAGCGGCGCCGCCTCCCCTCGGCACGGCCCGCGCGCACAGCACGACGGATCAGGAGACCCCGCATGATCGGCCTCGTTCTGGCAGCCGGCGCCGGCCGCCGGCTGCGCCCGTACACCGACACCCTGCCCAAGGCGCTGGTGCCGGTCGACGGGGAGCGGACCGTCCTGGACCTCACCCTCGGCAACTTCGCCGAGGTCGGACTGCGCGAGGCCGCGATCGTCGTCGGCTACCGCAAGGAGGCGGTGTACGACCGCAAGGACGCCCTGGAGAGCAAGTACGGCGTCAAGCTCCACCTGGTCGAGAACGACAAGGCCGAGGAGTGGAACAACGCGTACTCGCTCTGGTGCGCCCGCGAGCTGTTCGGCGAGGGCCTGCTGCTGGCCAACGGCGACACCGTCCACCCCGCGTCCGTCCAGCGCACCATGCTGGAGGGCAACCGGCGCCTCCTCGACGACGGTGCCGCCCCCGGCGTCCTGCTCGCCCTCGACACGGTGAAGAAGCTCGCCGACGAGGAGATGAAGGTCGTCGTCGACCCGGCCGCCGGGATGCGCCGCATCACCAAGCTGATGGACCCCTCCGAGGCGAGCGGCGAGTACATCGGCGTCACCGTGATCAACCCGTCCGCCGCCGCCGACCTCACCGACGCGCTGCGCGCCACCTACGAGCGCGACCCGCAGCTGTACTACGAGGACGGCTACCAGGAGATGGTCGACCGCGGCCTGCGGATCGACGTGCAGCCGATCGGCGAGGTCTCCTGGGTCGAGGTCGACAACCACGACGACCTGGCGAAGGCGCGGGAGATCGCGTGCCGGTACTGACGCGACTGGTCCCGTCGCCGCTGTTCGTGGAGATCCGCTCGGGCGCGCTGGACGCGCTCGGCGGGATCCTCGCGGACCAGCGGCTGTCGGCGTCGGGCCGGATCGCGGTGGCGATCAGCAACGGCTCCGGCGCCGCCATGCGCGCGCGGCTGGAGCCGGCCCTGCCCGGCGCCGACTGGTACAACGTGGACGACGGCAGCCTGGACAGCGCGGTGCGCCTCGCCGAGGAGATGCGCGGCGGGCACTACGACGCGATCGTCGGCCTCGGCGGCGGCAAGATCATCGACGCCGCCAAGTACGCCGCCGCCCGGGTCGGGCTGCCGCTGGTCGCGGTCGCCACCAACCTGGCCCACGACGGCATCTGCTCGCCGGTCTCCACCCTCGACAACGACGCCGGCCGCGGCTCCTACGGGGTGCCCAGCCCGATCGGCATCATCGTCGACCTGGACGTGATCCGGCAGGCGCCGCCGCGCTTCGTGGCGGCCGGCATCGGCGACGTCGTCTCCAACATCTCGGCCTGCGCCGACTGGGAGTTGTCGCACGCGGTCACCGGCGAACCGGTGGACGGCCTGGCCGTCGCGATGGCCCGCTCAGCGGGCGAGAACCTGCTGCGGCACCCAGGAAACACTCAGGATCAGGACCTCCTGACAGCGCTCGCCGAAGCCCTGGTACTGTCCGGCATCGCGATGAACATCGCGGGCAGCACCCGGCCCTCGTCGGGCGCCTGCCACGAGATCTCGCACGCCCTGGACGTGCTGTTCCCCAAGCGGTCCGCCCAGCACGGCGAGCAGGTCGGCCTCGGCGCCGCGTTCGCCAGCTTCCTGCGGGGCGAGCACGAGCTGACCGGTCTGATCGTGGAGCGCCTGGCGAGCCACGGACTGCCGGTGACCGCGGCTCAGATCGGCTTCACCGAGGCGGAGTTCACCGAAGCGGTGCACTACGCTCCGAACACCCGACCGGGGCGCTTCACCATCCTTGAACACCTCGACCTCTCCCCTTCCGCAATCAGGGACGCGTACGCCGACTATGTCCAAGCCGTCAACAGCTGACCCCTCCACCGCGGGCGCCGAACGGCCCCCGGTGGACCTGACCCGCCGGCCCTCCATCGAGGAGCTGCGCGCGGTGATCCACCCGGAGGGCATGCTCCAGCGCCGCAGCGCCGAGCACTGGGCCGGGCGCCTGTACATGCGGAAGATCTCGCTGCGGATCACCCGCGTGCTCTCCACCATGACGGCGATCACGCCCAACGGCCTGACCTACCTGATGATGTTCACCGGCATCCTGGCCGGCCTCGCGCTGGTCGTGCCGGGCATCGCGGGCGCGGTCCTGGGCGCCCTGCTGATCCAGGTCTACCTGCTGCTGGACTGCGTGGACGGCGAGGTGGCCCGCTGGCGCCGGCAGACCTCGCTGACCGGCGTCTACCTGGACCGGGTCGGCCACTACATGTCCGAGGCGGCCCTGCTGACCGGCCTCGGCCTGCGCGCCACCGACCTGCTGCACCGCGAGGGCGGCGGCTCCCACTGGGAGTGGGCCTTCCTGGGCACGCTGGCCGCGCTCGGTGCGATCCTGATCAAGTCCGAGACGGACCTGGTGGACGTGGCCCGGGCCCGCAGCGGCCTGACGGCCGTCGAGGACAGCGCCTCGGTGCCGCGCTCGGCCACCGTCGCCAAGGCCCGCAAGGCGGCCTCCCTCCTGAAGTTCCACCGCCTGGTCGGTGCGGTCGAGGCCTCGCTGTTCATCCTCGCGGCCGGGATCGCCGACGCCGTGCACGGCGGGCTCTTCTTCACCCGGCTCGCGGTGGTCGTCCTGGCGGCGATCGCCATGCTGCAGACCGTGCTGCACCTGCTGAGCATCGTCCTGTCGAGCAGGCTGCGATGACCGGCCCGACCACCGCGGAGAGCTTCCGCCTCGGCGCCGTGATCATCACGATGGGCAACCGGCCCGCCGAGCTCAACGCCCTGATCGAGTCCGTCCGCGCCCAGGAGGGTCCCGCGGTCGAGCTGGCCGTGGTCGCCAACGGCGCCCCGCTGCCCCCGCTGCCGGAGGGCGTGCGCACCGTCGAGCTGCCGGAGAACCTCGGCATCCCGGGCGGCCGCAACGTCGGCATCGAGCTGTTCGGCCGGGACGGCGAGGACGTGGACGCCGTCCTCTTCCTGGACGACGACGGCCACCTGCCGCGCACCGACTCCGCCCGGCTGCTGCGCGAGGCGTTCGCCGCCGACCCGGAGCTGGGCATCGTGTCCTTCCGGATCGCCGACCCGGACACCGGGGTCACCCAGCGGCGGCACGTCCCCCGGCTGCGCGCCAGCGACCCGCTGCGCTCCTCCCGGGTGACCACCTTCCTGGGCGGCGCGAGCGCCGTGCGCTGCAAGGTGTTCGAGGAGGCCGGCCAGCTGCCCGCCGACTTCTTCTACGCCCACGAGGAGACCGACCTCGCGTGGCGCGCGGCGGACGCCGGCTGGGCCATCGACTACCGGGCGGACGTGGTGCTGCACCACCCCACGACCTCCCCGGGCCGGCACGCCACCTACTTCCACAACGTGGCCCGAAACCGGGTTTGGCTGGCGAGGCGGAACCTTCCGGCCCTGTTGGTGCCTCTCTATCTGGGAACCTGGTTTCTGCTCACCCTGGCCCGCCGCCCCTCCCCCGAGGCGCTGAAGGCCTGGTGGGGCGGATTCCGGGCGGGCTGGCGCGAACCCTGCGGTCCGCGACGGCCCATGCGATGGCGTACCGTTTGGCAACTGACCAGGCTGGGCCGACCACCGATCATCTGATCTGATCTGATCGAATGATCGATCGCTGCGGCCGGTGGCCACACACCGGCCGGCTCCCCCGAGATCCAGTGGATCCCCATCGGCGCCGCCGGCGGACCCCCGCCGACCGGCCGCCCCGACCGATCCCCGCGTGAAGGACGAATGTGTCGACAGTGAGTGAACCCGTCAGCCTCTCGACCCCCAGGGGGGTGGACGCGGGCCTGACCCCCAAGCAGCTTGCGGACAAGTACGGTCTGTCGGTGAGCGGCGCCCGGCCGGGTCTGTTCGCCTACACCAAGCAGCTCTGGGCCCGGCGCCACTTCATCTGGGCCTTCGCCACCGCCCGCCTGGTGGCCCAGTACACCGACGCCAAGCTCGGCCAGCTGTGGCAGGTCGTGACCCCGCTGCTCAACTGCGCGGTCTTCTACCTGGTCTTCGGCGTGATCCTGTCGAGCAAGGACGGCTTCCCGCCGGGCACCTACATCGCCTGGCTCTGCATCGGCGTGTTCGTGTTCCAGTTCACCCAGAACGCGGTGCAGTCCGGCACCCGGGCGATCTCGGACAACCTCGGCCTGATCCGGGCCCTGCACTTCCCCCGTGCCAGCCTGCCGATCGCCTTCACCGTGATCCAGCTCCAGCAGCTGCTGATCTCGATGGTCGTCCTGGTCGTGACCGTCCTGGCCAGCGGCATCGCCCCGGGCAGGACCTGGCTGCTGATCGTCCCGGCGCTGATCCTGCAGACCCTGTTCAACACCGGCATCTCCCTGATCATGGCCCGGATCGGCGCCAAGACCAGCGACATCTCCCAGCTGATCCCGTTCGTGATGCGCGCGTGGATGTTCCTGTCCGGCGTGATGTTCAGCATCCAGGACCGCGTCCACAAGTGGCCGCACTACATCCAGGTGATCTGCAACATCAACCCGGCCTCGGTCTACATGGACCTGCTGCGGCACGCCTTCGCGCCGGTCATCTACAACCCGCACCAGAACCCCCACCAGTCCCTGCCGCCGCACCAGTGGGTGTACGGCCTCGCCTGGGGCGTCGGGATGTTCGTCATCGGATACGTCTTCTTCTGGAAGGCCGAGGAGGAGTACGGCCGTGGCTGACGTCGACCTGAGCAAGAACGACAACGTCCTGGACACGGACGTGGCCCGCGAGCCCACCGTCGTCGTCGACGACGTGCACATCGTCTACCGGGTGCACGGCGCCGGCTCCGGCAAGGGCAGTGCCACCTCGGCCCTGAGCCGCATCCTCAGCCGCAGGCGCGCCGCCGGCGTGCGCGAGGTGCACGCGGTCAAGGGCATCAGCTTCACCGCGTACAAGGGTGAGGCGATCGGCCTGATCGGCTCCAACGGCTCCGGCAAGTCGACCATGCTGGCCGCCATCGCGGGCCTGCTGCCGACCGAGAAGGGCGGCATCTACACCAACGGCCAGCCCTCGCTGCTGGGCGTCAACGCCGCGCTGATGAACGAGCTCACCGGCGAGCGCAACGTCGTCCTGGGCTGCCTGGCGATGGGGATGTCCCCGGCCGACGTCCGGGCGCGCTACCAGGACATCGTCGAGTTCTCCGGCATCAACGACAAGGGCGACTTCATCTCCCTGCCGATGCGCACCTACTCGTCCGGCATGGGCGCCCGCCTGCGCTTCTCGATCGCCGCGGCGAAGACCCACGACGTGCTGCTGATCGACGAGGCCCTGGCCACCGGTGACCAGGCCTTCCAGCAGCGCAGCAAGCGGCGCATCGACGAGCTGCGCGGGTCCGCCGGTACGGTCTTCCTGGTCAGCCACGACAACAACTCGATCCGCGAGGTCTGCGAGCGGACCATCTGGATCGAGGCCGGCGAGCTGATCATGGACGGCCCGACCGACGAGGTCGTCGGCCGCTACGAGCGCGGCGAGCGCCCGTAGCACCGTGCGCCCCGCGGTGCCCGGCTGAGCCACCCCCGCCACCAGGGCCGGTTCCGGAACCTCCGGGACCGGCCCTGCGGCGTGCCCCGCCGGTGCCCCGGGTGGCCGCCGCCGCGGGGGTGAGCGCCCCGGTCCGCGGGCGGGGCGCTCTTCTCCGGCGCGCCCCGGGGTGTCAGGCTGGTAGTCGCGGGGGCGCTGTGCCGTACGTGACGCCCGCGCTCGGACGCGTGTCCGAGTCGGGCCGGTGGTACCCAGCGGTGTAGAACGGGGGAGTGACAGCAGTGTCGGCTTCGGCCCAGCCCAGTGATACGCCGGTGAACCGTTCCGCAGGTCAGACCCTGGAGAAGGCGGGGGCCGAGAACTTCCCGGTCGCCCCGTTCTTCCTGCCCGCGGCCTGGCGCGACGACCTGATGGCGGTGTACGGCTTCGCCCGCCTCGTCGACGACGCCGGCGACGGCGACCTGGCCGACCCGGCCGCCACCGCCCGCGTGCTCGGGGTCGAGCGGATGCCCCCGGTCACCCCTTCGGAGCAGTCCGGCCCGCCGACCGCGCACGAGGTCGCCTTCCGCCTCGCCCTGCTCGACGGGCTGGAGCACGACCTCGACCGGGTCTTCGAGAAGGCGCTGCACCCCTCCGGCGCCGAGACCCCCCGCCACCCGCTGATGCGGGCCCTCGTCCCGCTGGTCGACCGGCACGGCCTGACCCCCGAGCCGTTCCGCCGTCTGATCGAGGCCAACCGGGTGGACCAGACCACCGCCCGCTACGCCACGTACGACGACCTGATCGGCTACTGCACCCTCTCCGCCGACCCCGTCGGCCGCCTCGTCCTGGCCATCGCGGGCGTCTCCACCCCCGAGCGGATCGAACTCTCCGACGCCGTCTGCAGCGCCCTCCAGGTGGTCGAACACCTGCAGGACGTGGCCGAGGACCTGCGCCACGGCCGGATCTACCTCCCCGCCGAGGACATGGAACGCTTCGGCGTGACCGAGGCCGACCTCGCCGCCCCCTCCGCCGACGGCGCGGTGCGGGAGCTGATCGCCTTCGAGGCGGAGCGGGCCCGCACCCTGCTCGATCACGGCGCACCATTGGTAGGTACGGTTCGGGGGAGGCTTCGACTGCTCCTGGCGGGATTCACCGCCGGCGGGTACGCGGCCCTGGCGGCCGTGGAGGACGCCGGGTACGACGTGCTCGCCCGGCAGGCGAAGCCGGACAAGCGCCGCCTCGCAGTGAAGGCGGCGGCCATCTTCGCGAAGGGAAGGTGAACGCCCGAGTGGCGGCATCACCACTGGCGTCGGCCCAGGTCATGGCGGCGTACCGGTACTGCGAGGCAGTCACCGGTCTGCAGGCGCGCAACTTCAGCTACGGCATCCGGCTGCTGCCCGAACCCAAGCGGCTGGCCATGTCGGCCCTGTACGCCCTGGCCCGCCGGGTGGACGACATCGGCGACGGCGACCTCCCGTCCGACCGGAAGGCCGAGGCGCTGCTGCGCACCCGGGAACTGGTGGACGAGGTCCGTTCCGGGGTGGTCGCCGAGGACGACACCGACCCGATCAAGGTCGCCCTGGCCGACACGGCCCGGCGCTTCCCGGTCCCGCTCGGCGGCTTCGACGAGCTGATCGACGGTGTCGAGATGGACCTCAAGGGCGCCGAGTACCAGACGTACGAGGAGCTGAAGGTCTACTGCCGCTGCGTCGCGGGGGCGATCGGCCGGCTCTCGCTGGGCGTCTACGGCTGCGACGACCCCGAGCTCGGGGCGCGCTACGCGGACACCCTGGGCTTGGCGCTGCAGCTCACCAACATCCTGCGCGACCTGCGCGAGGACGCCCTGAACGGCCGCACCTACCTGCCCACCGAGGACCTCGTCCGGTTCGGCTGCGAGCAGGGCTTCGCGCTGCCCAAGCCGCCGGTCGGCGCGGACTTCACCGGCCTGGTGGCCTTCGAGGCCGCCCGTGCCCAGGCCGCCTTCGAGGAGGGCCTGCGGCTGCTGCCGATGCTCGACCGCCGCAGCCGCGCCTGCACCGCCGCCATGGCCGGGATCTACCACCGGCTGCTCGGCCGGATCGCCGCCGATCCCGAGTCGGTGCTGCGCGGCCGGGTCTCGCTGCCGGGCTGGGAGAAGGCGTACGTGGCGCTTTCCGGGCTCGCCGGGGGGCGTTCTTGATTCTCGCCACCGTTCTGTCACGCTGTGTCAGCGGGGAATCACGTGCGGGCAGTTCCGTGTTGACCGAACGAGTACCGGCTTCAGCGACCGCCTCCCGGCGGTCCAGCGACTGCGAGGGGGAGGGCCGATGACCGGGCGAGCCGATGCCGCGCGCCCGGCCGCCATCGTGGTCGGCGGCGGTCTGGCCGGGATCACCGCGGCGCTGCGCCTGGCCGAGGCCGGTCACCGGGTCACCCTCGCCGAGGGCCGCCCCCGGCTCGGCGGCCTGGCGTTCTCCTTCCGGCGCGGCGAGCTCACCGTCGACAACGGCCAGCACGTCTACCTGCGCTGCTGCACCGCCTACCGCGGCCTGCTGGAGCGGCTCGCCGCCACCCGCCTGGTCCACCTGCAGGACCGCCTCGACGTCCCGGTGCTCTCCGTCACCGGCCCCGACGACGCCCCCGTGCGCACCCTCGGCCGGCTGCGGCGGGCCGGCCTGCCCGTCCCGCTGCACCTGGCCGCCAGTCTCGCCCGCTACCCGCACCTGTCCCCGGCCGACCGCGCCCGGGTGGTCCGCGGCGCGCTCGCGCTGAAGGGCCTGGACCTCGCCGACCCGGCGCTGGACCGGATCTCCTTCGGCGAGTGGCTGCGTGACAACGGGCAGAACGCCGCCACCCAGGCGGCCCTGTGGGACCTGGTCGGCGTCGCCACCCTGAACGGGCGGGCCGACCAGGTGTCGATGGCGCTCGCGGCGAAGGTGTTCCAGACCGGTCTGCTGTCCGACCCCGGCGCCGCCGACATCGGCATCGCCGCAGCCCCGCTGGGCGCGATCCACCACGACCGGGCGCTGGCCGAGCTGGAGCGCGCCGGCGTGACGGTGCTGCTGCGCGCCCGGGTGGCCGAGCTCAAGCCGGCCGCGCCGCAGCACGCCGTCCGCCTGGAGGGCGGTGAGCTGCTCACCGCCGACACCGTGGTCCTGGCCGGCGCCCAGGACAGCGCGGCCGCCCTGCTGCCGCCGAACGCCGTCCCGGGCCAGGAACGGCTCGCCGGGTTCGGCACCACGCCGATCCTCAACGTGCACGTGATCTACGACCGCAAGCTGCTGCGCCGGCCGTTCTTCGCCGCCCTCGGCTCCCCGGTCCAGTGGGTCTTCGACCGCACCGCGCACTCCGGCCTGGCCGCCACCGAGCTCGGCCGGGCCCACCCGGGCGCCCAGTACCTGGCGCTCTCGCAGTCCGCCGTGCAGGACGAGATCGACCTGCCGGTGTCCGAGCTGCGCAGCCGCTACCTGCCCGAGCTGGAACGGCTGATGCCGGCCGCGGCCGGCGCCCGGGTGCTCGACTTCTTCGTCACCCGCGAGCGCACCGCGACCTTCGACCCCGCTCCGGGCAGCGCAGCGCTGCGCCCGTCGGCCCGCACCGGGGTGCCCGGCCTGCTGCTGGCCGGCTCGTGGACGGCCACCGGCTGGCCCGCGACCATGGAGGGCGCCGTGCGCAGCGGCCACGCCGCCGCCGACGCCGCGCTCGCCGCCGCCGGCGCCAGGGTGCCGGTGGACCACGGCGACGGGAGGTGGCCCAGGTGACGGCGGGCCGCGCCGCCGGAGAGCCCGCCAGAGCCGACGGGCGTACCGTCGTGCGCATCGACGGAATCGGCGGAAGCGACGGAACCGGCGGAACAGGCGCCGTCGGCCGGAGCGGCCGGACCGGGGCCTCCGGCACCTGCGTCACCGCCACCGGCACCATACGAATCGACACCAGCCGCACCGACAGCACCCGGCCGCCCCGTGCGGTCGGGCACCAGGGAGAGGGAACGCACGTGGAGTCACGCACCGGCTTCGCCGTCGGAGGCACGGCGCACGCCGAACCGGTCTCGGTGCCGGAGCTGCTCGCTCGCAGCCGTACGCTCTGCACCCCGCCGCTACGGGCCGCCGTCGCCCGTTTGGCCGCACCGATGGACACCGTCGCGGCCTACCACTTCGGCTGGATCGACCGGGACGGCACACCGGTCACGGGCGACGGCGGCAAGGCCGTGCGCCCGGCGCTGGCCCTGCTGTCCGCGCAGGCCACCGGTGCGGCGGCCGAGGCAGGGGTGCCCGGCGGGGTCGCTGTTGAACTGGTGCACAACTTCTCCCTCCTTCATGATGATCTGATGGACGGTGACGAGACCCGACGGCACCGGGCGACCGCCTGGACGGTCTTCGGGCCGGCCCAGGCGATCCTGGTCGGCGACGCCCTGGCGACGCTCGGCACGGAGGTGCTGCTCGACGCCGCGGTGACGGGCGGCGCGAGCCCCACCGACGCCGCGCGGGCCGTCCGGCTGCTCACCACGGCGACCCGCCGGCTGATCGACGGCCAGGCCCGGGACGTCGCCTTCGAACAGCGCGACACCGTGACCGTCGCGGAGTGCCTGGAGATGGAGGGCGGAAAGACGGCGGCCCTGCTGGCCGCCGCCTCGGCGATCGGCGCCGTCCTGGCCGGGGCCGACGACAAGGTCTCCGACTCCCTCCAGCGCTACGGCCACCACCTGGGGCTGGCCTTCCAGGCGGTGGACGACCTGCTCGGCATCTGGGGCGCCACCGAGGTCACCGGCAAGCCGCACTGGGGAGACCTGCGCCAGCGCAAGAAGTCCCTGCCGGTCGCCGCCGCACTGGCCGAGGGCGGTCCGGCCTCGCGCCGGCTCGCCGAGCAGCTGGCCGACCCGAAGGGGCGCGGGGAGGAGAGCGAGCCCGAGCTCGCCGCCCGGGCCGCGCTGATCGAGGAGGCCGGCGGCCGCGCCTGGACCCAGGAGGAGGCCCGCCGCCAGCACACGACTGCCCTCGCCGCCCTGGACGAGGTGCCCATGTCCGACGAGGTGCGCGAGCACTTCGTCGCACTCGCCGAATTCGTGGTGGTACGAGAGAGGTGACGTTACGTTGACAGCAACCGCGGACGGCCGGCTCGACCCTGAGTACGATCCCGAGCCGGTCGCGGTGGGCGACCGCCCCCCGGCCCTCCTGGGCACGGGGCGGTGGCAGCCCGAGGACGCCGACCAGCTCCGGCCGGCCGGTGAGGCGGACCTCCGACCGGCCGACGCGCGGGAGGCCCTGGCCCGCGCCACCACCCACCTGCTCTCCCTGCAGTCCTCCGAGGGCTGGTGGAAGGGTGACCTGGAAACCAACGTCACCATGGACGCCGAGGATTTACTGCTCCGCCAGTTCCTCGGGATCCGGACCGAGGAACAGACGAACGCCACCGCCGAGTGGATCCGCTCCCAGCAGCGTGAGGACGGCACCTGGTCCACCTTCCACGGCGGGCCGCCCGAACTGTCCACCACCGTCGAGGCCTACGTCGCGCTCAGACTGGCCGGCGACGACCCGACCGCCCCGCACATGGCGGCCGCCGCCCGCTACGTCCGCTCCGCGGGAGGCATCGCGGCCGCCCGGGTGTTCACCCGGATCTGGCTCGCGCTGTTCGGCTGGTGGCCCTGGGACCGCCTGCCCGAGATGCCGCCCGAGATCATCTTCCTGCCCAAGTGGCTGCCGCTGAACATCTACGCCTTCGGCTGCTGGGCCCGCCAGACCATCGTCCCGCTGACCGTCGTCTCGGCCCACCGGCCCGTCCGCCCGGCACCCTTCCCGCTCACCGAGCTGCACACCGACCCGGACGATCCGTACCCCGAACGGCCGCTCGCCCCCGCCACCACCTGGGACGGCCTCTTCGAACGCCTCGACAAGGCGCTGCACGCCTACCACCGCCGGGCCTTCCGCCCGCTGCGCCGCCTGGCCGTCTCCCAGGCCTGCCGCTGGATCGTCGAACGGCAGGAGGCCGACGGCTGCTGGGGCGGCATCCAGCCCCCCGCCGTCTACTCGCTGATCGCCCTGCACCTGGAGGGCTACGAGCTGGAGCACCCGGTGGTGCAGGCCGGACTCTCCTCCTTCGACCGCTTCACCGTGCACACCGAGGACGGCAAGCGCTGGCTGGAGGCCTGCCAGTCCCCGGTGTGGGACACCTGCCTGGCCACCATCGCACTGGTCGACGCCGGGGTCCCCGCCGACCACCCGGCGCTGGTCTCCGCCGTCGACTGGATGCTCGGCGAGGAGATCCGCAAGCGCGGCGACTGGTCCGTCCAGCGGCCCGGGCTCCCCGCCGGCGGCTGGGCGTTCGAGTTCGAGAACGACACCTACCCCGACATCGACGACACCGCCGAGGTGGTCCTGGCGCTGCGCCGGGTGGCTCACCCCGACCCGGCCAAGGTCGACGCGGCGGTGGACCGCGGCGTGCTGTGGAACCTCGGCATGCAGTCCAAGAACGGCGCCTGGGGCGCCTTCGACGTCGACAACACCAGCACGCTGCCCAACAAGCTGCCGTTCTGCGACTTCGGCGAGGTGGTCGACCCGCCGTCCGCCGACGTCACCGCCCACGTGGTGGAGATGCTCGCGGAGACCGGCCGCGCCCGCGACCCCCGGACCCGGCGCGGCATCGAGTGGCTGCTGCGCAACCAGGAGGCGGACGGCTCCTGGTTCGGCCGCTGGGGCACCAACTACATCTACGGCACCGGCTCGGTGCTGCCCGCGCTGGTCGCGGCCGGCGTCCCGGACGAGCACCCGGCGATCCGCCGGGCGGTGCGCTGGCTGGAGGACCGGCAGAACACCGACGGCGGCTGGGGCGAGGACATGCGCTCCTACGACGACCCGGCGCGCTGGGCCGGCCGCGGCGACTCCACCGCCTCGCAGACCGCGTGGGCCCTGATGGCGCTGCTGGCCGCCGGCGAGGGGCCGGACGGCCGGGCCAACCCCGCGGTGGAGCGCGGCGTGGACTGGCTGGTGCGCACCCAGCTGCCCGAGGGCACCTGGGACGAGCCACAGTTCACCGGCACCGGCTTCCCCTGGGACTTCTCCATCAACTACCACCTGTACCGACTGGTCTTCCCGGTCACCGCGCTCGGCCGCTACCTCCACGGCAGCCCGGGCACCGGACGGACGACCGGGACCCCGACGATCGGGGCGGCGCGGTGACCACCGCCCCCCTGCTGGTGCTCTGCGCCCTGGGCCCCGAGGTCTGGGCCCTGCGCGGCGGCGACTGGCGCGGCGCGACCGGCGGACCCCCGGTGCTGGTGCGCACCGGCGTCGGCCGGCGGCGCGCCGGGCTGACCGTGCGACAGCTGCTCGGCCCCACCCCCGGCGGCTACGGCGCGGTCGTCGTGGCCGGCTTCGGCGCCGCGCTCGGACCCGGCGTGCAGCCGGGCGACGTCGTCGCGGCCGACGGCGTGCGCGACCCGGAGGGGCACCTCTACCCGGTCGGCTCCGGGCCGGAGCTCACCCGGGCGCTGAAGCAACGCGGCCTGACCGTGCACACCGGGGTGCACCACACCGCCGACCACGTGGTGCGCGGCATCGAGCGCCGGGCCCTGCACCTGCAGGGCGCGCTCGCCGTCGACATGGAGGCCGCCGCCGTCCTGGCCGTGCTGCGGGAGGTGCGGCCCGCGCTGCCCGCGGCCGTCCTGCGGGTGGTGGTCGACACCCCCGAACACGAGCTGCTGCGCCCCGGCACCCTCCCGGCCGGGGTACGGGCCTGGCGGACCCTGCGGGCGACCGTCCCCGCCCTGGTCGACTGGTACCGCCAGGAGCTCGCGCCCCGCCCCGCAGACCTGAACCACCCCACATCCTCGACGCTCCCCCAGGAGGCGAGCTAGCCATGGCCATGCCGTTGCGCCAGACCGTGCGGGTCGGCACCTACCTCATGCAGCAGAAACTGCTCAAGCGACGGGACAAGTTCCCGCTGATCGTGGAACTGGAACCGCTCTTCGCCTGCAACCTCGCCTGCGAGGGCTGCGGCAAGATCCAGCACCCGGCGGGCGTCCTGAAGCAGCGGATGCCCGTCGCCCAGGCGGTGGGTGCGGTCCTGGAGTCCGGTGCCCCGATGGTCTCGATCGCCGGCGGCGAGCCGCTGATGCACCCGCAGATCGACGAGATCGTCCGCCAGCTGGTCGAGCGGCGCAAGTACGTGTTCCTGTGCACCAACGCGCTGCTGATGCGCAAGAAGATGGACAAGTTCACGCCCTCGCCGTACTTCACCTTCGCCGTGCACATCGACGGCCTGCGCGAGCGGCACGACGAGTCGGTGGCCAAGGAGGGCACCTTCGACGAGGCGGTGGCGGCGATCAAGGAGGCCAAGCGGCGCGGCTTCCGGGTCACCACCAACAGCACCTTCTTCAACACCGACACCCCGCAGACCGTCATCGACGTCCTGGACTACCTCAACGACGAGCTGAAGGTGGACGAGATGATGATCTCGCCCGCCTACGCCTACGAGAAGGCCCCCGACCAGGAGCACTTCCTCGGCGTCGAGCAGACCCGGGAGCTGTTCCGCAAGGCCTTCGCCGGCGGCAACCGCAGGCGCTGGCGGCTCAACCACAGCCCGCTCTTCCTGGACTTCCTGGAGGGCAAGGCCGACTTCGAGTGCACCCCCTGGGGCATCCCCAACTACTCGCTGTTCGGCTGGCAGCGGCCCTGCTACCTGATGGCCGACGGCTACGTGCCGACCTACCGCGAACTGGTCGAGAAGACCGACTGGAGCAAGTACGGCCGCGGCAAGGACCCCCGCTGCGCCAACTGCATGGCGCACTGCGGTTACGAGCCGACGGCCGTCCTCGCGACCATGGGCTCGCTGCAGCAGTCGCTGCGCGCCATCACCGAGACCGTCAGCGGCAACAAGGGCCGCTGAGCCGGGAGTTGACCGCCAGGTCGGCACCCCGGCCCGGGCTCCCGAGCCCGGGCCGGCTCCGCCCCCAAGCCGGGGCGGAGGCACCACCGCACCGCTCCGAGTCGTGAGGTGTACCCATGTCACTGCTCTCCCGCGTCACGTCGCCGGCCGAGCTGCGCAAGCTACCGGCGGCCGAACTCCCACTGCTCGCCGACGAGATCCGCGACTTCCTGATCGACGCCGTCACCCGCACCGGCGGACACCTCGGGCCCAACCTCGGCGTGGTGGAGCTCACCATCGCGCTGCACCGGGTCTTCGACTCGCCGTACGACCGGATCGTGTTCGACACCGGCCACCAGAGCTACGTCCACAAACTCCTCACCGGCCGCCAGGACTTCACCCGGCTGCGGATGCGGGGCGGACTCTCCGGCTACCCCTCGCGCGGCGAGTCCGAGCACGACCTGGTCGAGAACTCGCACGCCTCCACCGCACTGTCCTACGCCGACGGCCTCGCCAAGGCCGCCCAGCTGCTCGGCCAGCACGACCGGCACACCGTCGCGGTGATCGGCGACGGCGCGCTCACCGGCGGGCTCGCCTGGGAGGCGCTCAACAACATCGCCGAAGCCCGCGAGCGGCCGCTGGTCATCGTCGTCAACGACAACGAGCGCTCCTACGCCAAGACCATCGGCGGCCTCGCCAACCACCTCGCCACCCTGCGCACCGCCCAGGGCTACGAGCGCGTCCTCGCCCTCGGCAAGGGGGCGCTGCAGCGCACCCCGCTGGTCGGCCAGCCGATCTTCGACGCGCTGCACGGCGCCAAGAAGGGCTTCAAGGACGCCTTCGCCCCACAGGGCATGTTCGAGGACCTCGGCCTCAAGTACCTCGGCCCGATCGACGGCCACGACCTGGGCGCGGTCGAACAGGCGCTGCGCCAGGCCCGCAACTTCGGCGGGCCGGTCATCGTGCACTGCCTGACCGTCAAGGGGCGCGGCTACCGGCCCGCCGAACAGGACGAGGCCGACCGCTTCCACGCCGTCAACCCGATCGACCCGTACACCTGCCTGCCGATCTCGCCCAGCGGTGGCGTCTCCTGGACCTCGGTGTTCGGCGAGGAACTGCTCGCGCTCGGCACCGAGCGGCCGGACCTGGTGGCGATCACCGCGGCCATGCTGCAGCCGGTGGGCCTGGCTCCGTTCGCCAAGGCGTACCCGGAGCGGACCTTCGACGTCGGGATCGCCGAGCAGCACGCCGTCACCAGCGCCGCGGGGCTGGCAACCGGCGGGCTGCACCCGGTGGTCGCGGTGTACGCCACCTTCCTCAACCGGGCCTTCGACCAGGTGCTGATGGACGTCGCCCTGCACAGGCTCGGCGTCACCTTCGTGCTCGACCGCTCCGGGGTGACCGGACCGGACGGCGCCTCGCACAACGGCATGTGGGACATGTCGATCCTGCAGGTCGTCCCGGGCCTGCGGCTCGCCGCGCCGCGCGACGCCGAACAACTGCGGGCGCAGCTGCGCGAGGCCGTCGAGGTCCGGGACGCGCCGACGGTCGTGCGCTTCCCGAAGGGGAACGTCGGCCCCGCCGTACCGGCTGTCGAGCGGACCGGCGGGGTGGACGTCCTGCTGCGCACCGGACGGCCGGCCGAGATCCTGCTGGTCGCCGTCGGCACCACCGCCCCGGCCTGCCTGGACGCCGCCCGGCTGCTGCTCGCCGAGGGCTTCACGGCGACCGTGGTCGACCCCCGCTGGGTCAAGCCGGTCGACCCGGCACTCCCCGAACTCGCCGCCGCCCACCGGCTGGTGGTCACCGTCGAGGACAACGGCAGGACCGGCGGGGTCGGTTCGGCGATCGCCCAGGCGCTGCGCGACGCCGACGTCGACGTACCGGTGCGGGTGCTCGGCCTGCCGCAGGAGTTCCTCGGGCACGCGTCGCGCGGAGAGATCCTGGAGGAGGCCGGGCTCACCGGGACCGGGGTCGCCGCCCAGGCCGCCGTCTTCGCCAAGAACCTGCTACCGACCCGAGGAGCGAACCCGCGCCATGCCGGCTGACCCAGACCGCCCCGCCTTCGACCTCGCCGCCCTCCTCGCCGAACGCGGCCGTGAGCGCTACGAGTTGAACAGCCGCTACCTCAACCCGCAGCTGTCCCGGATGCTCCACACCATCGGCTTCGACAAGTACTACGAGCGCGCCGAGGGCCCGTACTTCTACGACGCCGAAGGCAACGAGTACCTCGACATGCTGGCCGGCTTCGGCATCTTCGCCCTCGGCCGCCACCACCCGGTGGTGCGCTCGGCGATCCGGCAGGTGATGGACCTCGACCTGCCGGACCTGGTCCGCTTCGACTGCTCGCCCCTGCCCGGACTGCTGGCCGAGCGGCTGCTGTCGTACGCGCCCGGGCTGGACCGGGTGTTCTTCGGCAACAGCGGCACGGAAGCGGTGGAGACCGCGCTCAAGTTCGCCCGGTACGCCACCGGCCGCAAGCGCATCCTCTACGCCGACCACGCCTTCCACGGGCTGACCACCGGCTCGCTGTCGGTCAACGGGGAGAGCGGCTTCCGCAAGGGGTTCGACCCGCTGCTCCCGGACACCGCGATCCCGCTCGGCGATCTCGGGGCACTGGCCAAGGAGCTGAAGCGCGGCGACGTCGCGGGGCTGATCGTCGAGCCGATCCAGGGCAAGGGCGTCCAGGCGCCACCGCCCGGCTGGCTGCGTGCCGCCCAGGCGCTGCTGCACGAGCACAGGGCGCTGCTGATCTGCGACGAGGTGCAGACCGGGATCGGCCGCACCGGCGAGTTCTTCGCCTACCAGCACGAGGACGGCGTGCTGCCCGACCTGGTCTGCGCGGCGAAGGCGCTCTCCGGCGGGTACATCCCGGTCGGGGCGACGCTCGGCAAGGGCTGGATCTTCGAGAAGGTGTACTCCTCGATGGACCGGGTGCTGGTGCACTCGGCCAGCTTCGGGTCGAACGCCCAGGCCATGGCGGCCGGCCTGGCGACCCTGGAGGTGATGCGGGACGAGAAGGTGGTCGAGAACGCCCGCACGGTCGGCGACCTGTTCCGCGAGCGGCTGACCGCGCTGGTCGACCAGTACGAGCTGCTCGCCGAGGTGCGCGGGCGCGGGCTGATGATCGGCATCGAGTTCGGGCGGCCCAAGTCGCTCAAGCTGCGCACCGGGTGGACGGCCCTGCAGGCGGCACGCAAGGGACTGTTCGCACAGATGGTCGTGGTTCCGCTGCTGCAGCGGCACCGGATCCTGACCCAGGTGTCCGGGGACCACCTGGAAGTGATCAAGCTGATTCCGCCGCTGATCATCACCGAGCGGGACGTCGACCGGTTCATGACCGCCTTCACCGACATCATGGACGAGGCACACCGGGGGAGCGGTCTGATGTGGGACTTCGGGCGGACGCTGGTGAAGCAGGCGGTCGGCAGTCGCTGAGGCCCGGGGCGCGGCGGGCGGGAGCCGGGGGCGGTGCCGGCGGGAGCGCGGGGCGGACGCGAGGAGTGGGGGGGGGGGGCGGGCGCCCCCCCCCCCCCGCGGCGCCCCCCCCGCCGCGCGCGGGGCGGGGGGGCCGGGCCCCCCCCCCCCGACCGCCGCGGGGGGGCGCGGGGGGGGGGGGGGGGGGGGGGGGGGGGGGGGGGGGGGGGGGGGGGGGGGGGGGCGGGGGTGGGGGGGGCGGGGGGGGGGCCCCACCCCCCACTCCATGGGAGACACCGCGTCAGAGCTCGGTCCGGCGGCGCCGGACCACCACCACGAGATCGACGACGGCGAACAGGGAGAGCAGGCCGCAGGCGATGGCGAAGCCGGTGAGCGTGCCCCGGCTGGGGGCGCCGTTGACGGGGGAAGTGGCCGCCCAGACGGCGAAGCCCACCGTGCCCAGGATGAACAGCGGCGTGAAGACCAGTGAGAGCAGGTAGCGGAGCTTGAGGTCGCTGCGGGCGGTGGCCGGCTCGGTGCCGCTGCGCCACCGTCGCGGGGTGGTGGTGCGCATGGGCGTTCACCTCCGGACCGCTCGGGTCGGGCTACGATTCCAGCGTACGTCCGAGGGAGCTGGCCGGGGGAGGCGCGATGTCGGGATCGGACGCGGTGGGGTCGGGAGCGGCCGGGGCGGACGCCGAGGGGTACGCGGGGCTGCGGGTCGAACGGGCCAAGGAGCTGGCCCGGCGGCACGGCTGGGCCTCGGTCCGGGTGCTGGAGCCGGGGGAGCTGATGACCATGGAGTACCGGCAGGGGCGCCTCAACCTGGCGGTGCGGGACGGCGTGGTCGAGCGGAGCTGGGAGGGGTAGCGGTCGCCTCCACCGCCTCCACCATGGGCTGACGGGGATCAGGCCCGGTAGCGGAGGACGCGGCGGCCGAAGCGGCGGTGCAGTCGCTGTTCGGCGACGGCGACCAGGGGCTCCAGCAGGGGCAGTGAGAGCAGGACGAGCAGTCCGGCGGCCCAGCCGGCCAGCACGTCGGTGACCCAGTGGGTGCCCAGGTAGACCGTGGTCAGGCCGATCGAGCAGGCGGTCGCGGCGGCGATCAGCGCGCCGGTGCGGCGCCAGCGGACCGCGAGGTAGGCGAGCACGCCCCAGGTGACCACGGCGTTGGCGGTGTGGCCGGACGGGAAGATGGTGCCGCCGGAGAAGAGCTCGGGCGAACCGACGTACTGGGCGTAGTGCGGGCCGAGCCGCCCGGTGACGATCTTCACCGCGCCGACCGTGACATTGAGCAGCAGCAGCGCGACGGCCATGACCAGCAGCGGACGCAGCCGGCCGACGCGGTGGGCGCGCCAGGCGAGCCAGGCGAAGGCGGCGATCGCCGAGGGACCGCGCTGCCCGGCGACCACCCAGGTGTCGAGCAGCGGCTCCAGCCTGGGCCACCGCTCGTACGGGCGCAGCAGGCGGACCGACCAGTCGAGGTCGACCAGGGCGGTGTTCAGCAGGACGCCGGCCAGTACCAGCAGGTAGACGACGAGGGTGGCGGTGAGCAGTGCGGCCTGCCGTCGGCTCATCGGGGGCCAGCCGGGCTCGCGGTGGCCGGGGCCGGCCGGGCCCCGGCGGTCGGGTCCGCGGCGGACGGGGACGACCCGGCCGTGGGCGCTGCCGGTGGTGGCGGGTCGTTCCCGGCCCGGCGTGACGACGTGGTGTTCCGACCGCGGTCGCGGGATGGGAGCGTGGGTACTTCTGGATTGCACGGGGTGACCTTACCCATCCGGACAGGGCCATTTCGGAGGGAATTGTCATTTTCCCGTGAAATCGACAATTGGGCCCGCCCCCGAGCAGTCCGGGAGTGATTCACGCTATTCAGGGATCGAATGCCCGTGTGGTCTTCGAATGATTCTGCAAAAGCCCCGGTAAAGGAAACGGAGCGGGAGGCCGGTCGGTCCGGCTTCCCACTCCGTGGTAACCCTGTGTAGGTTCCGTGCTCAGTCGAGGGGGCCGCCCGCGACGTAGATCACCTGTCCGGAGACGAAGCCGGCGCCCTCGCTCGCGAGGAACGAGATGGTGTGGGCGACGTCCTCAGGCAGACCGACCCGCTGGACCGGGATCTGAGAGGCCGCGGCCCGCTTGAAGTCTTCGAAGTCCATGCCGACGCGGGCGGCGGTGGCCGCGGTCATGTCCGTGGCGATGAAGCCGGGGGCGACCGCGTTGGCGGTGATGCCGAACTTGCCGAGCTCGATGGCCAAAGTCTTGGTGAAGCCCTGCAGGCCCGCCTTGGCGGCCGAGTAGTTGGCCTGGCCGCGATTGCCCTGGGCCGAGGAGGAGGACAGGTTGACGATGCGGCCGAAACCGGCGTCGACCATGTGCTTCTGCACTGCGCGGGTCATCAGGAAGGCGCCGCGGAGGTGAACGTTCATGACCGTGTCCCAGTCGGACTCGGACATCTTGAAGAGCAGGTTGTCGCGGAGTACGCCCGCGTTGTTGACCAGCACGACGGGGGCGCCGAGCTCGGCGACCACGCGGTCGACGGCGGCCTGGACCTGCTCGGCGTCCGAGACGTCGGCGCCCACGGCCAGCGCCTTGCCGCCGGCGGCGGTGATCCGGGCGACGGTGTCCTTGCCGGCCGCCTCGTCGAGGTCCAGGACGGCGACCGCGTAGCCGTCGGCGGCCAGCCGCTCGGCGGTGGCGGCACCCAGGCCGCGGGCGGCGCCGGTGACGACGGCGACCCGGGGGGCGGTGCTCTGCTCGGTCATGCTCGCTCTCGTCTCTCTCGGGGGTTCCTCCGGGGAGAGCCCCCGGAGAGGGTGGCCACACCCTACCGGCGAGTAGGGAAGGCGGCCAGAGCGGAGAGGTGCAGGTGACGGTCGGTAAGGACCGACCGGTCGGCTTTCTGCTGAGAACGGGTTACTGCAAGGGCGTGGCAGCGCGTAAATATGCCAATGTTGCCGAACCTGCGTCTACTATCCGCCCCTGCCTGCCAGCAAGGGCCCGCCGTTTGTATAGTGTCCGCCAGCAGCCACCGGCTGCACGGCTGGAGCGCCCTCCCTCATAGCTGGACGCCCACTCGCCGTTACTGCCCCACCCGGGTGTCCCACACACACCGGGTGTGACATCGGGACGGATACATGGTGCTGGGGGAGATCCCGACAACCCGCGTGTCCGCGCGACTGCAGCAGTCGCCCGGACACCTCATTCGTGTTGCACAGCAGGTTCACACCCGTCTGTGGTCCGAGCACGTCGGAGCCGATCTCACGGCTCCACAGTTCGCCGTGCTGCTGGTCCTGGCCCTCGAACCGGGTGCGGACCAGCGGACGGTCGGCGAGCGAGCCTCGCTGGACAAGGCCACGATGGCGGAGATGGTCGCGCGGCTGGTCCGCCGCGGCCTGGTGCTGCGCAGGCGTGACCCGGCCGACGGCCGGCGCAAGCTGCTCGCTCTCTCGCAGAGCGGCGCCCAGGCGGTGCGCGAGGCCACCGGTGGTGTGGTCCGCGTGCAGCGCGTCCTGTTCGAGCCGCTGACGGCGGAGGAGCAGGTCGAGATCGTCCGGGTGATGGCCAAGATAGCCAGGCTGGAGCCCGCGGCGGTCGCCGTCTTCACGGACGCGCGGCCGATACTGGACGCCCAGCGGGCGATCGGCTACCTGATCAGGGTGAGCCAGCAGGTGCACACCAAGCTCTGGTCGGAGCACGTCGGCGCCGAGCTGACGGCCCCGCAGTATGCGGTGCTGGACGCGCTGGAGCTGGAGCCGGGCGCCGACCAGCGCACGGTCGGCGAGCTGGCCTCGCTGGACAAGGCCACCATGGCCGAGATGGTGAGCCGGCTGGTGCGCCGCGGTCTGGTGCAGCGTCGGCGCGACCCCTCGGACGGACGGCGCAACCTGCTCTCGCTCTCACCGGCGGGACAGGACCTGCTGCACCGTTCGGCCGCCGGGGTGGCCGAGGTCCAACGGCTGCTGCTGGCGCCGCTGGAGGAGGGTGAGCACGAGGCTGCACTCGCGCTCATCGGCAAGGCGGCCAGGTTCTAGACCAAGCTTTGGTAACAGCAGCCAAAACGATTCGCCAACGTACTGAGGGTTCCTGGCCTTCGGTTCCGTGAATCGCGCACACCGACGACCGCCCACCCCGAACGGGGTGGGCGGTCGTCGTCGTGGCCGGCCGTCAGGCTCCGGCGGGGCCCGAAGCGGTGGCTCGGGGCCCCGCTCCGGAGCTCCGGGCCCGCATCAGTTCCAGTCGAAGCCCTGCGGGTCCGGGCCGATGCGCTTGCCGGTGGCGACGGCCGCGATCGTCGAGAGGTCCTCGGCGTCCAGCTCGAAGCCGGCGACGTCCAGGTTCTCCCGGATCCGGGACGGGGTGACCGACTTCGGGATGGCGATCACGCCGCTCTGCAGGTGCCAGCGGAGGACCACCTGGGCGACTGTGCGTCCGTGCTTCTCGGCGATCGCGACCAGCGTCGGCTCGGCGAGCAGCTCCCCGCCCTGGCCCAGCGGGCTCCACGCCTCGGTGGCGATGCCGTGCTCGGCGTGGAAGGCGCGCAGCTCCTCTTGCGGGAAGTACGGGTGCAGCTCGACCTGGTTCAGGACCGGGACGACCGAGGCCTCGTCGAGCAGGCGGGTCAGCTGCTCGGTGCCGAAGTTGGAGACGCCGATCGACCGGACCCGGCCGTCCGCCTTCAGCTGCTCGAAGGCCTTCCAGACGTTGAGGAAGCTGCCGTGCATCGGGCGCGGCCAGTGGATCAGGTACAGGTCGAGGTAGTCGAGGCCGAGCTTGGCCAGCGAGGCGTCGAACTCGCGCAGCACCGCGTCGCGGCCCTGCTCGCCGGACCAGTCGCGGGTGCCCGAGTTCCACAGCTTGGTGGTGATGTAGAGGTCCTCGCGGGCGACGCCGCCCGCCAGTGCCCCGGCGATCGCCGCGCCGGTGCCGGCCTCGTTCTCGTAGATGGCCGCGGTGTCGATCGAGCGGTAGCCCGCGTCGATCGCGGTGCGGACGGCCGGGGTGGCCTCGTCGTCCGGGACCTGCCACACGCCGAAGCCGAGCTGCGGGATCTGCGCGCCGTCGTTGAGGGTGACGTTGGGGATGTTGCTCACGGGACGGGGTGCCCTCCTGGTCGTAGGTCTTTCCAGTGGGGGGCAACTGGCGCCGGAACGTGATTGTTCCCGCCAAACGGGTGAATCTTGGGTGTTGTTTTGCAGGGCCCCGACCGGGTCGGAGGGGTCGGCGGAGCGGGCCGGAGGAGGGCCGAGGAGGGCCGGTGGGGGGCGGAGGAGGGGCCGGCGGGGCCGGAGGAGGGGCGGAGGCGCCCCGGCCGGGCCGCACCGGCGGACGCGGGCGGTCGGCCCCGTCGGCCCGGCGGCCGGTCGACCGGTCATGGCGGCGGAAAACCTGTTGCGCGGGTCACACCGGGGTTGGCAGGCTCGCGGACATGGCCTCCTGAACTCCGGGCCCTTCGTGCCCTTCCCAGTCCGTCCGGCCCTCCCGCCGGACGCATCGACGCCGCCGTGCCGTTGCGCCGCGGGCCCGTCGTCCGTCGCCGGCCGTCCGTCGCCCGGTGCTTCTCACCTGTTGCCCGTTGCCCGTGGGTCCGGGCTGCTCGGGTGAGCCGGGCTCCGGGCCGGCGGGCGAGCCCGGCGCGCACCCGTTCGCGCGTCCGTTCCCTCCTTACCCGTACCTCCGCACCGTTCGCATCGGAGTGTCATGCCGCTCACCCCCCTGCCGCTGGCCGACCCCGGCAGCCCCGATCTGTCCTCGCCCCTGGCCTTCCTGCGCTGGCTGCAGCGCAGCCAGCGGCGCGGGCAGCTGCTCGCCACCTGCTGGACCCTGCTCGAAATGGGGTGCCAGGCCGCCCTGCCGGTGCCGCTCGGAGCGGGCGTGCA
Organism: Kitasatospora sp. NPDC101447; assembly: GCF_044767225.1. NCBI lineage: Bacteria > Bacillati > Actinomycetota > Actinomycetes > Kitasatosporales > Streptomycetaceae > Kitasatospora > Kitasatospora sp. NPDC101447. The sequence goes on along the minus strand of NZ_JBIWNL010000041.1, from coordinate 50,409 downwards.
GTCCGCCGTCGACGGTGACGCCGGCGGGATCTGGCGGGCCGGCGGGCTCGCCCTGCTGCTCGCCGCGGGCGCCGCCCTCGGCACCGTCCTGTCGCACCGCCAGGCGGTCTGGAACTGGATCCACGCCGCTTGCCAGGTACGGCAGTTGGTGTCCCGGCAGGCCTCCCGGCTCGGGGCCGGGCTGTCCCGCCGGATCGCCACCGGCGAGGTCGTCGCGGTCGGCAGCGGGGACGTCGAGCGGATCGGCTGGTACGTCGAGCTGGTCGCCAGGGTCCGGTCCGCGGTGATCGTCTGGCTCGCCGTCAGTTCGGTGGTGCTGGTGGTCGAGCCGGTGCTGGGCGTCGGCGTGCTGCTCGGCGTGCCCGTGCTGGCGGCCTCGGTCTGGCCGCTGATCGGGCCGTTCGAGCGGCGCTACGAGCAGCAGCGCGCGCTCGGCGGCAAGGCCACCGAGCTGGCCGCCGACACCGTGGCGGGGCTGCGGGTGCTGCGCGGCATCGGCGGTGAGGAGCTCTTCCTGGAGCGGTACCGGGCCGCCTCGCAGAAGGTCCGGGCGGCCGCCGTCCGCTCGGCCCGGATCTGGTCGCTGATGCAGGCGCAACAGGTACTGCTCCCGGGCCTGTTCGTGGTCGGGGTCACCTGGTACGGCGCCCGGCTCGCGGCCTCCGGCGAGCTCGACGTCGGCACCCTGATCGCGGTCTACGGTGCGACCGCCTTCCTGGCCTCGCCGCTGCGCATCCTGGGCGAGGCGGCGCACGCCTGGAGCGTCGCCCGGGTCTCCGCCGGGCGGGCGGTCCGGGTGCTGTCCCTCGGCCGGACCGGCGGAACGGCCGACGCCGCGCTGACCAGGCCGGCCAAGGCCGACCTCCACGACCCGGTCAGCGGACTGACCGCGCGGGCCGGCGAGCTGACCGCCGTCGTCTGCGGGGACCCGGACTTCGCCGGGGCGCTCGCCGAACGGCTCGGCGGCCACGTCCCGCTCGCCGACGGCGAGCCGGAACAGCCCTCCGTACGGCTCGGCGGCACGGAGCTGGACACGGTGCCGCTCGCCGAGGCGCGGGCGGCCGTGCTGGTCCACGACAAGGAGCCGGTGCTGCTCTCCGGCACGCTGGCCGAGCTGTTCGACATCCCGTCCTCGGGCCGGGTCTCCCCGGCGGAGGCGCTGGCGGCCGCCCGGTCGGACGACGTCCTGGAGGCGCTGGTGGACGGCTCGCCCGAGTGCGCGGGAGATCCGATGCGCGCCCGGATCACCGAGCGCGGGCGCTCGCTGTCCGGCGGGCAGCGCCAGCGGCTCGCCCTGGCCCGCGCACTGCTGGCGGACCCGCCGGTCCTGGTGCTGGACGAGCCCACCAGTGCGGTGGACGCCCACACCGAGTCCAGGATCGCCACCGGGCTGCGGGACACCCGGGCAGGCCGCACCACCGTGGTGTTCGCGACCAGTCCGCTGCTGCTCGACCAGGCGGACCGGGTGGTGCTGCTGCGCGACGGCCGGGTGGTCGCGGCGGGTCCGCACCGCGAGCTGATGCGGACCGAGCCGGCCTACCGCGCCGTGGTCACCCGCGACGAGGAGGCCGCCCAGCGAGTGGGTGAGGCCGTGTGAACGCCTCCCGGACCTGTTCGTCAACCGCCCTGCCACGCAAGCGAGGAGTACGCCATGAAGCCACCCGTCCATGAGGAGCAGGGGCCCGCCGCCACCCTGCCGGTCGGCTCCCCGGCCGCCGTGCGCGGGTACCTCCTGCTGCTCGCGCGGCGGCACCGCGGCGGGTTCTCCGGGGTGGTGGCGCTGCACTCGGTGGCCACGCTCGCCGGGCTGGTCGGCCCCTGGGTGCTCGGCCGGCTGGTCGAGTCGCTGGCCACCGGCACCGCCGGGTCCACCATCACCGTGGCCGTCGCGTGGTACCTGCTGGCACTGGTGGCGCAGGCGGCGTTCACCGGCTGGTCGAGGATGCGCGGCGCGGTGCTCGGCGAGCGCGTGCTCGCCGACCTGCGCGAGGACTTCCTGGTCCGCTCGGTCGCACTGCCGACCGGCGTGCTGGAGCGGGCCGGCACCGGGGACCTGGTCTCCCGGGGCACCACCGACGTCGACCGGCTGGACAAGTCGGTGCGCGAGGCGGTGCCCGAACTCGCCGTCGCCGTGGTGTCGTTGCTGCTGGTGCTCGGCGCCCTGCTGGTCACCTCGCCACTGCTCGCGCTGACCTCGCTGATCGGGCTGCCGCTGCTGCTGGCCACGTCCCGCTGGTACTTCCGGCGCGCGCCGCAGTCGTACCGCAACGAGTCGGCCGGGTACGCCGCGGTGAACACCGTGCTGGCCGAGACGGTGGACGCCGGCCGGACGGTCGAGGCGCTGCGCCTGGGCGAGCAGCGGATCCGGCTGACCGATCGCAAGCTGCGGGAGTGGCTGGCCTGGGAGCGCTACACCCTGTGGCTGCGCTCGGTCTGGTTCCCGACCATCGACGCGGTCTACACCGCCGCCGTGCTCGCCACCCTGGTGCTCGGCGGGCTGTTCACGCTCAGGGGCTGGATCACCGTCGGCCAGTTGACCACGGGCGTCCTGTACGCCCAGATGCTGACCGGCCCGGTGGACCTGATCCTGCGCTGGTACGACGAACTGCAGATCGGACAGGCCTCGCTGGCCCGGCTGGTCGGTGTGCGCGAGGTACCGGAGCACGAGGGGGACGAATCCGCCCGTCCCGACGGCCGCCGGGTGGAGGCCACGGACGTCCGCTTCGGCTACCGCGAGGGCGCGGACGTCCTGCACGGGATCAGCCTGGACGTCGCCCCGGGCAGCCGGGTGGCGCTGGTCGGGCCGTCCGGGGCGGGGAAGTCCACGCTCGGCCGTCTGCTGGCCGGGATCTACGCCCCCGGCCGCGGCAGCGTGACCCTCGGCGGGGCGTCGCTGTCGCGGATGCCGGCCGAACGGGTGCGCGCGGAGGTGGCCCTGGTGAACCAGGAGCACCACGTCTTCGTCGGCACCCTGCGGGACAACCTGCGGCTGGCCGCGCCCGACGCGGACGACACCGAGCTGCGGGCCGCGCTGGACGCGGTGGACGCCGGGGACTGGGTGGACGGCCTGCCCGAGGGCCTGGACACCGAGGTCGGCTCCGGCGGCACCGCGCTGACCCCGCCGCAGGCCCAGCAACTGGCCCTGGCCCGGCTGGTGCTGGCCGATCCGCACACCCTGGTGCTGGACGAGGCCACCTCGCTGCTGGACCCGCGCGCCGCCCGGCACCTGGAGCGCTCGCTCGCCCGGGTGCTGGAGGGCCGGACGGTCATCGCCATCGCCCACCGGCTGCACACCGCGCACGACGCGGACGTGATCGCGGTGGTCGAGGGCGGGCGGATCAGCGAGTACGGCAGCCACCCGCAACTGGTCGCGGCCGGCGGTCCGTACGCGGCGCTATGGCGCTCCTGGCGGGACGAGCGGTAGTACGGGACGAGCGGTAGCAGTCGGGGGAGCCCGGCCGCAGGGCGTAGATCGGTAAACCCGCACGGGGTCGGATTGCCCCGTGCGGGTTACTGCCCGGCCCGGAAGGGCGCGTAACCGGGCAAATCGGCGGTCCGGCCCGCAGACTGCTCCGGTGACCAAGATTTCAGACGGCCCGTCCCGCTCCCCGCGCGGTGAGATCGGCGGGATCCCCACGCGCTACATCGGGATCGGCGTCATCGTCATCCTCGCCGTGTGGTTCCTGTTCGCCAACCTCGACCGGGTGAAGATCCAGTTCTGGGTGTTCACCGTCACCGCGCCGCTCTGGATCACCCTGCTGGCCACGCTGATCGCGGGCGGTGTGCTGGGCTGGCTGCTGAAGGGGCGGCGCAGCCGGTGACGACCGATCCCGAGTCGGCCCGCAGCGGCACCTCGGCCTTCACCCCGCTGATCGAGCTGCGCGGGGTCAACAAACACTTCGGGGACCTGCACGTGCTGCAGGACATCGAACTGACGGTGGGCCGCGGCGAGGTCGTCGTGGTCATCGGCCCGTCCGGCTCCGGCAAGTCCACGCTGTGCCGGGCGATCAACCGGCTGGAGCCGATCGAGGACGGCAGCATCCTGATCGACGGCCGGCCGCTGCCCGAGGAGGGCAAGGGGCTCGCCCGGCTGCGCGCCGACGTCGGGATGGTGTTCCAGTCCTTCAACCTGTTCGCGCACAAGACCGTGCTGCAGAACGTCTCGCTCGCGCAGATCAAGGTGCGCGGCCGGCCCAGGACGGAGGCCGACAGCAAGTCCCGGGCGCTGCTGGAGCGGGTCGGCCTCGCGACCCAGGCCGACAAGTACCCGGCCCAGCTCTCGGGCGGCCAGCAACAGCGGGTCGCGATCGCCCGCGCGCTCGCGATGGACCCCAAGGCGCTGCTCTTCGACGAGCCCACCTCGGCGCTCGACCCCGAGATGATCAACGAGGTGCTGGACGTCATGCGCCAACTCGCGCACGAGGGCATGACGATGGTCGTGGTCACCCATGAGATGGGTTTCGCCCGGGCCTCGGCGAACCGGGTGGTGTTCATGGCGGACGGCCGGATCGTCGAGGACCGTGCCCCGGAGGACTTCTTCAGCGCACCCGAGAGCGAGCGAGCCCGGGACTTCCTGTCCAAGATCCTGAAGCACTGAGGCGGCGGCGTGAACCGTGAGACGACGCCCCGCGCGCGGGCGGGGAGGTCCGGTGCGCGGACGGGGAGGGGCGGCGCACGCGCGCGGACGCTCGTGCTCGCCGTCGCTCTGCTGCTCACCGCTCTGGCAGCGGCCTGCGGCAAGCCCGGCACCCCGCCGCCCAAGGGGCCGCAGCCCAGCGCACTGCCCAGCTACCAGGTGCAGGACGCCGTCTCGATCACCGGCTCGCCGACCCTGGACGCGGCCCGGAAGCGCGGCCACCTGGTGGTCGGCGTCAAGGAGGACCAGCCGTACCTGGGCCAGAAGAACCCGGCGACCGGCGAGTACTCCGGCTTCGACATCGAGATCGCCAAGATGGTTGGCGCCTCCCTCGGCTTCCCGCCGGACGAGATCCAGTTCAAGACCATCGCGTCGGCCAACCGCGAGACCGCGCTGCAGAACGGCCAGGTGGACTACTACGTCGGCACCTACACCATCAACGACAACCGGAAGAAGCTGGTCGGCTTCGCCGGGCCGTACTTCGTCGCCGGGCAGTCGCTGCTGGTGCGCAAGAACGACAACACCATCCACGGCCCGCAGGACCTGGACGGCAAGAAGGTCTGTTCGGCGGCCGGCTCGACCCCGTACCAGCGCATCCAGTCGCAGTTCCCGAAGGCCAAGCTGATCGGCTACGACACCTACTCGGCCTGCGTGGACAACCTGATCACCAACCAGGTCGACGCCGTGACCACCGACAACGCGATCCTGCTCGGCTACGCGGCCAAGGTGCCGGACGAGCTCAAGGTGGTCGGACCGCTGTTCTCGACCGAGCCGTACGGGATCGGGGTGCCGAAGAACGACACCGTGCTGCGCGCCGCGCTGAACGACGCACTGGAGCACCACGAGCAGAACGGCGACTGGAACAAGGCCTTCGAGGCGACCCTCGGCCTCTCCGGGGAGCCGGCGCCCACCCCGCCGCAGATCAACCGGTACTGAGAGGGGCCCGCGCCGTGAAGACGCTGATCGACAACTGGTCGACCTACTGGGAGGGCTTCCTCGGCACGCTCTCGCTGTTCGCGGTGAGCGCCGTGCTGTCGCTGGTGCTGGGGGTGCTGATCGCGAGCTTCCGGGTCTCGCCGGTCAGGCCGCTGCGGGTGTTCGGGGCGGTGTGGGTGACGATCCTGCGCAACACGCCGCTGACCCTGCTGTTCTTCATCGTGGTGCTCGGCCTGCCCCGCTTCGACATCACCCTGCCCTTCTACACCTTCGCGGTGCTCGCGCTCGGCTGCTACACCTCGGCCTTCGTCTGCGAGGCGATGCGCGCGGGCGTCAACACCGTGCCGACCGGGCAGGGCGAGGCGGCCCGGAGCCTGGGCATGAGCTTCGGGCAGACGATGGGCCTGGTGGTGCTGCCGCAGGCGTACCGCTCGGTGGTGGCACCGATCGGCAGCGTGATGATCGCGCTGGCGAAGAACACGGCGATCGCCGGCTCGTTCAGCGTCACCGAACTGCTGGGCACCTACCGGACCATCAACGAGCTGGGCTACAGCATCGTGTGGACCTTCGTCTGGATCGCCGTCGGCTACCTGATCATCACCCTGGGCGTCAGCGCCGTCTTCTACCTGCTGGAGCGACGAGTGGCGGTGTCCCGATGACCGTTGAATCCTCGGCGCTGTACGACATCCCCGGTCCCAAGGCGCTCGCCCGCCACCGGCTGTACGGCGGGATCGCGCTGGTGCTGATCGCGGCGGTGCTCGGCTGGGTCGTCTACATGCTGTTCCACACCGACCAGTTCACGTACGAGAAGTGGACGGCCTTCCAGTACCGGGGCGTGCAGGAGCTGCTGTTGCGCGGGCTCGGGAACACCCTGAAGGCCTTCGGCTGGACGGTCCTGTTCGCGCTGCCCTTCGGCGCGCTGTTCGCGGCCGGGCGGCTGTCCGACCACCGGGCGGTGCGCTGGCTCTCCACTCTGGTCGTGGAGTTCTTCCGGGCCATGCCGGTGCTGGTGATGATCTTCTTCGTGTTCGTGGCCCTGAAGGTGCAGCCGCTGTGGGCGCTGGTCACCGGGCTGGTGCTCTACAACGGCTCGGTGCTGGCCGAGGTGTTCCGGGCCGGCGTGCTCGCGGTGCCCAAGGGGCAGCGGGAGGCCGCGTACGCGCTGGGCATGCGCAAGACCCAGGTGATGACGTACGTGCTGGTGCCGCAGGCCAACAGGGCGATGCTGCCGGCCATCATCAGCCAGCTGGTGGTCGCGCTCAAGGACACCTCGCTGGGCTTCCTGATCACCTACGAGGAGTTCCTGCACGCGGGCAAGCTGATCGCCACCAACCTGGACTACGACCTGCCGTTCATCCCGGTGGTGATCGTGATCGCGCCGATCTACATCGGCATGTGTCTGCTGCTCTCCTGGTTCGCCCGCTTCGTCGAGAAGCGCAGCCGGCGCAGCCCGAGCGTGCGGGGCGGGGCGCCGGTGGCCAAGGCCGAGGTCTCGATGGGGCTGCCGCCGTCCGCGCAGCAGTGAGAGGCCTGGTTCGGCAGTGAACCATAGGTACGGATGGGGTCGGGGTCGGTACCTCCAAATTCCTCTTATGATTGCGGGGCTGGACGGGACCGCCCGAGCGGTTCGGACGACGACCACCCGGGCGGGAGGGGCCATGGAGCCGGTGTTCGACTCGCGGCACATCAGGACGTTCCACGAAGTCGTCCGGGCGGGCTCCTACTCGGCCGCCGCCCGCGAACTCGGCTACACCCAGCCCGCCATCACCCAGCAGATGAAGGCACTCGAACGCACCGTCGGCGTCCCCCTGTTCACCCGTGCCGGGCGAGGACTGCGGCTCACCGAGGCGGGCGAGGCGCTCTCCCGGCACGCCGAACTGATCCTCGGCAGCATGTCCGCAGCCCAGCAGCAGCTCGCCGCGCTCGCCCGGCTGCGCGCCGGGCGGGTGCGGGTCTGCGCCTTCCCCAGCGCCAACGCCACCCTGATACCCGAGGCGATGGCCCGACTGCTCGCCGAGCACCCCGGCGTACGGGTCGAGCTGCTGGAGGCCGAGCCCCCCGACTCCGTCCAGCGGCTGCTGCGCGGGGAGTGCGACATCGCGCTGGCCTTCCGCTACCCCGGCGCCGCCACCGAGGTGCCGGACGGGGTGGACGAGATCCCGCTGATGGAGGACCTGCTCACGGTGCTGCTCCCGGTCGGGCACCCGCTCGGGCGCCGGCACGCCGTCCGGCTCGTCGACCTCGACGGCGAGCGCTGGATCGCCGGCTGCCCCCGATGTCGGGCCAACCTGCTGCACGTCTGCGCGGAGGAGGGCTTCGCGCCGGACATCGTCTTCTCCACCGACGACAACCTCGCGGTGCAGTCGCTCGTCGCCGCCGGGGTCGGGATCGCCCTGATGCCCGCCCTGGTGCTCTCCTTCATGTGCCACCGGAAGGTCACCGGGCGGGCCGTCGAACCGCACCTGCGGCGGCAGGTGAGCGCGTACGTGCTCCGCGAACACCGCCGGATCCCGGCCACCGGGCTGGTGCTGGACCACCTGCGGCAGGCCGCGGCGAGCCGGGTCGGCTGCTGACCCATAAGCCCTGATGGGGATGTCGCTTACGAACCCTCCTTGGACGTGATAGGTCCATTGGTCCCAATCTGCTGACATGACGCCCCCAGCCACGGTCGGCAGCGACCGGCTCACCGAGCGGATGACCGCGCTGATCAGCGAGATCCGCGCCGTCGTGGACCGCGGACTGCCCCCGGAGCTCACCGCCTACCTGGTGGGCGAGCGCCTCGCCCCGCACCTGCACGCCGACCCGGACGGGCCCGACGCCCTGCTCACCCCCGCCCAGTGCGAGGGCGACCCGCAGCGCTACCGCCAGCACGTCCTGCACGCCGAGGAGGACGGCAGCTTCTCCGTCGTCGCCCTGGTCTGGCTGCCCGGACAGCACACCCCGATCCACGACCACGTCTCGTGGTGCGTGGCCGGCGTCCACCGGGGCCAGGAGAGCGAGACCCGCTACCGACTGGTCTCCGACGGCCGGACCGCCCGGCTGGTCGAGACCGAGCACGTGGCCGGCCCGGCCGGCACCGTCGCCGCGTTCGCCCCGCCCGGTGACATCCACCTGGTGCGCAACTCCTGCAACACCACGGCCATCTCCATCCACGTGTACGGCGCGGACGTCTCGCGGCTCGGCACCAGCATCCGGCGGGTCTACCGGCTGCCCGCCGACCAGGAGCAGTGAGCGGCGGCGTGGCACTGACCCTCCGGCAGCGCGCCGCCCGCACCCGTTCGCTGCCCCCGATGCGCGGCGACGCCCCCGGGCTGCTGCTCGCGGTCCTCGGCGTGGCCGCCGCCCTGGCCGTCCACGCGGCGGTCCCGGCCGTGCCCAAGCTCACCGCCGCCGTCGTGCTCGGCATGGCGGCCGCCCACCTGCCCGGGCTGCGCCCGGTGGTCCGCGGGGTCGCCCGGCCGGGCCTGTCCACGGCCGGGAAGCGGCTGATGCGGGTCGGGATCGTCCTGCTCGGGCTCAAGCTGAGCCTGGGCGACGTGCTCGGCCTCGGCTGGGCCACCGTCGCCATGGTGCTCGCCGTGGTCGCGGCCACCTTCGCCGGCACGCTGTGGCTGGGCCGACGGCTCGGCCTGCCGGGAGACCAGCCGCTGCTGGTCGCCACCGGGTACTCGATCTGCGGGGCCTCGGCGATCGGCGCGGTCAGCCAGGCGGCGGGCAGCGAGGAGGAGGACGTCGCGGCCTCGGTCGCCCTGGTCACCCTGTGCGGGACCCTCGCCATCGCCGTCCTGCCGCTGCTCCAGCACCCGCTGGGGCTCGGCGAGGTCGAGTTCGGGCGCTGGGTCGGCGCGAGCGTGCACGACGTCGGGCAGGTCGTCGCCACCGCGCAGACGGGCGGGGCGGGGGCGCTGCGGGAGGCGGTGCTGGTCAAGCTGATGCGCGTGGTGCTGCTGGCGCCGCTGGTCGCGGGGGTGGCCGTGGTGGTGCGGCGGAACCTGCGGGTGGCGAAGGCTGCGGGTGTGGGTGCCGGTGCCGGTGCCGCGGGATCGGGCTCGGCGGAGGGGGCGGCTGGGAAGTCGGTGAAGACCGCGAGCCGTCCGCCGATCCTGCCGCTGTTCGTGGCCGGGTTCCTCGCGATGATCGTCCTGCGGACCACCGGGGTGCTGCCCGAGCGGGCGCTCGACCTGGCCGGGGACGCCCAGGAGCTGCTGCTCGCCGCCGCGTTGTTCGGACTCGGCAGCGCCGTGCACCTGCCGACGATGGTCCGCACCGGCGGACGGATCGCCCTGCTGGGGCTGGGCTCCTGGGTGGTGGTGGCCGGCGTCTCCTACGCGGGGGTACTGATCACGACCTGACGGAACCGGGTGCGGACTCGGCTATTGTCGGGCGGGTACTCGTCCGCATCGGGACGGTCCCGTGCTCGCACGGGAGCCGCCGGCGGTCGAGTGCGCCCGAGTACGCCCGAGTTCGCCCGAGTTCGCCCGAGTTCGCTGGGTTCGTCGAGGAGGACGGATGACCACCGCACTGCCCGAACGGGACGGCCCCGAGGCCGTCGTCACGCTCGACCGGCGGGAGGGCCCGTTCGGCGAGGTGGTGCTTCGGCAGCGCGGACGGCACTTCGAGATCATCGCCAACGGCTGCTTCCTGATGGACACCGCCGACGGGCGCTCGGAGCGGCTCTTGGTCCAGGCGGCACTGGACGAGCTGGACCGCACGGGCAGCCGCGCCGAGCGGCCGACGGTCCTGATCGGCGGCCTCGGGGTCGGCTTCTCGCTCGCCTACGCGGCGGCCGAGCCCCGCTGGGGGCGGATCGCCATCGTCGAGCGGGAGACCGCGATCATCGACTGGCACCGGAACGGCCCGCTCGGCAGCTTCTCGGACGGTGCGCTCGACGACGAGCGGGTCGCGGTGCTCCACACCGACCTGCTGGAGTACCTCGCGGCCGCGGACGGCGAGCGCTACGACGCGCTGTGCCTGGACATCGACAACGGGCCGGACTGGACCGTCACCGACTCCAACAACGGGCTGTACGGCGCGGACGGGCTCGCGGTGCTGTGGCACCGGCTGCAGCCGGGCGGGGTGCTGGCGGTGTGGAGTGCGCAGCCGTCGGTGGCCTTCGAGGAGGCGCTGCGGGCGGCGGGCTTCTCGGACGTGGTGACGCACGAGATCCCGGTGTCCCGGGGAGTGCCGGACGTGGTGCACCTGGCGCGGCGCGTCGGCTGAGAGCCGACTCGGCCTGCGGGGCGGGCTGTTGGCAGTGATCGTCCGGGTGGGGTGCCCCGATCGGGCTTCCCCCCGGGGTGGTTGATGGTCTGGCGGGCGGTGGTGGGTGGTGGCTGAGAGCGGGACTCCCTCGGAGCGGATCGCGGCCGAACTTCGACGGCGCATCGTGGCAGGGGAGTTGGCGCCGGGCGAGCGGGTGCCGTCGACCCGGCGGATCACCCGGGAGTGGGGCGTGGCGATGGCCACGGCGACCAAGGTGCTGAGCCGCCTCCGGGAGGAGGGGCTGGTCCGGGCCGTCCCCGGGGTGGGGACGGTGGTGGTCGGGGCGAAGGCTCCGGGCGCGAGGACTGCCGGGGCGCGGGCTGCCGGGGAGCGAGCAGCCGGGGCGAGCGCCGACGGGGCGAGGGCTGGCGGGGAGCGAGCGGGCGAGGCGCAGGGGAGTTCGGGGGCCTCCGGGGTGCCCGGGATCCGGCGGGCGCGGGCCGGGGGTGACCGCGAGCTCACCCGGGAGCGGATCGTGGCGACGGCCGTCCGGGTCGCGGACACGGAGGGGCTGGCGGCGCTGTCGATGCGCAGGGTCGCGACGGACCTCGGGGTCGCGACGATGTCGCTCTACCGGCACGTGCCGGGCAAGGACGAACTGTTGCGGCTCATGATGGACGTGGCCTTCGGTGAGCAGCCGCTGCCCGAGCCGCCCGCGTCGCACTGGCGGGAGGGCCTGGAGGCCGTCGCGCGGCTGCAGTGGCGGATCTACCGGCGGCACCCGTGGCTGGCGTCCACGATGTCCTTCACCCGGCCGGTGCTGGCGCCGGACGCGGCCCTGCACACCGAACGGTCGATGGCCGCGCTGTCGGGGCTGGGGCTGAGCGGGGAGGAGATCGCCCAGGCCTCCGTCGCGCTGGCGGCGTTCGTGTGCGGGTTGGCGGTCCACTTCGAGCGGGAGGCGCAGGCCGAGCAGGACAGCGGGCTGTCCGCCGACGAGTGGATGGACCGCCTGGGCGACGAGGACCACGATCGGCTGATGTCGGACCCGGAGCGGTTCCCGATGTTCGACGCGATGAACCGGGGGCCGGAGATCGACCTGAGCCTGGAGGCGCTGTTCGAGTTCGGGATGGCGCGGATGCTGGACGGGATCGAGGCGGCGATCGAGGGGCGGCGCGCCTGAGGAGGGCGGCTGACGGGTGACGGGGCCGGGGGACGGGTGACAGAGAACAGTTGACAGGGAACAGCTGACAGATTTCAGAGTTCAGCGAACGAAATCTGAAATCTGTCAGCTGTTACCCGTTGTCGTCGACTGCCCGCTGCCCGCTGCCCGCTGCCCGCTGCCCGCTGCCCGCTCAGCCGAACGGCCGGTGCTCCGGCACCGCGTCGTTCGCCTCCGCCGCGGGCTTCGCCTCCTCCACCGGCGCGGTGGCCGAGAAGTCCGACATCGCGAAGGGGTCGAAGTCCGGCGGCGGGATCATGACCGGCGTGCCCTTGCGGGGCGCTCCCTCGTCGCCCGCGGTCATGGCCGGGGCGGGCGCGGCGGCCACGACGGGCGCCGGGACGACCGGCGGGGTCGACGGCGGCGGTGGGACGGCCGGGCCCTGCGAGGCGAGGGTGGTGCCGAACGGGTCGTCCTTCTGCTCGGCCGCGACCGTCGTACCGAACGGGTCGGCGACCGCAGGCGCACCCACGGGCCGGGCGGTCGGCGCGTCGCCCGGTGTACCCGTGAGGGCCTCCGGGGCGAAGGGGTCGAAGTCCGGCGGCGGGATCATGACCGGGGTGCCCTTCGGACGGTCGTCCGGGGCCTGCGCGGTCTCGGTGGCGGCCGACTCGGCGACCGGCGCGAAGGGGTTGAAGTCCGCGGGCGGGACGCGCACCGGCGTACCGCGCAGGTGCACCGGCACCTCCGCAGGCTCGTCCGCCGCCCGCTGTTCCACCTGTTCCACCCGGTCCGCCCGTTCCGCCTCGACGGGAACGGCGGCCGGCGCCAGGACCGGTGCCGAGACCGGCGGCTGGGCGGGCACCTGGGCGGGAGCGGTCGCCGGGACGACGGCCGGCACCGCGTCACCCACCGCCGCGGTGGGCGCGGGCTCGCCGTCCCATCCGAACTGGATGCTCTTCAGCAGCTCCGCGAACGCCTCCGTGTACAGCTCCCAGTCCTCCGGCCGTGCCGTGGACAGCTGGGCGCACAGCACGGTCGCGCCGTCCGGCAGCGGGATGAAGGCCTGGACAGCCGAGGTGACCACCCAGCGCCGCTGCCCGTCGGCCGCCAGGGAACCCGGCACCGGCACGGTCCGGCCCTCGACCAGGACGGCGGCCGGTCCGGCCGGTAGCAGCACCGTCCACACCTCGGCGTGCCGCCGGACGGTGGCCAGCTCGGTGGCGAGCGCGGCGATCGGCAGCGGGTGCCGGGCGAGGGAGACGACGAGGGCGGCGTCCGAGGCGCGGTCGTCGAGCTGCAGGGCGCAGACGCCCGCGTACGCGACGCCCGCGTCACGGATCAGGTCGGCCAGGGTGGCGGAGATCACCGCGAAGTCGCGGCGCCCTTCGGTGCCGGTGGCGCTGAACAGTTCCTCGGCGACCTCCGCCAGGTGCCCGGACAGCTCCGCGGCCGACGCCACGGTGGCCCGGTCGGCCGGGTCGGCGTCGGCGGGCAGCAGCGGCACCGTACGGGCGGAGACGCCGGGGGGACCGCCGGGGGAGGTGAGCGGGTGGAAGCCGGGCGGGACGACCAGCCGGACCTCGGCGCCCGCGCCGGTGGGCAGCTCGACCGGCTGCCGGGTCTGCTGTCCGGCCGCCAGCGCGGCCAGCGCCGGGGCGAACGGTGGGCGCAGCTTGGCATCGGCGAACTCGCCGGTGACCGGCAGTTGGAACAGTGCGGCCGAGGTGGTGCCCCGGTCGGCGATGGCGCCGCGCACCGGTCCGCCGCCGTAGCGGGACTGCAGGGCGTCGATGACCCGGTCGGCGATCCGCGCGCCGGTACCGGGACGCGCGGAGCCCGCGGTGATCACCGTGCCGAGCCGGTCGACGGCGGCGTGCACCGGGCCGTTGGGGGCGAGCGGCAGGCCGAACAGTGCCTCGGCGGCGGGGTGCGCGCTCGTGCGCAGCGCGCTCAGCGAGGCCGCCGGGTGGCGCGAGGTCTGCTCGTCGAAGAGGGCGTCGGTGAGCGTGCCGAGGGTCGCGCAGACCTGCTCGGCTGCCGCGAAGGGGTTGGCCTCCGCACTGAACTGGACGTCCTGGGTCAACTGGTGAGCCCCCCGCTCTGCTCCGTCTGCCGTCGGTGGTTCGGGTGGGACCGGGCCCGCCGCGGCGGCGCGCCGTCAAATCCCTGCCCATTCCTATCAGAGCCCGCCGTCCTGACCGAACCGCAGGATGACCCGATGATCACTCGGACCAGCGCGGTGACCACTGCTTCGGCGGTCAACCGGCGGTGGTTCCGGCCTCCGGTCCGCCCTGAGGTCCGCCCTTGGGTCCGGCCTTCGGTCCAGCCTCGGGGCCGGAGGCCGTCGCAGGAGGCTCGGGCGACCCGGCGGGCACGTCGGCGAGCGACCCGGCGGGCGCGTCGGCCGGAGCTGCGGTGGCGAGCGCGGTGACCGCGTCGAGGATCCCCGGGACGGCGAACAGCTCGGCGAGGTCCCGGACCAGGCGTCCGGTCGGGCCGTCCGGACGTTCGGCGGCGAAGAACGAGGCCAGTTCGGCGGCGAGCGCCGGCTCGCGGGCAGCGGTGAGGGTGAGCGCCGCGACGAACTCCTGCACCAGGTGCAGTTGGAGTTCCTCCAGCGGCACCGAGCGCTCGCCCAGCCACTCCAGCGAGGTGATCTCGGCGTTGGCGATCCAGGCGCGCACGGTCAGCCGCAGTCCGGGGCTGGGCGAGGGGAGTGCGAGGTGGGCCAGGATCTGCTCCTGCGCGGCCCGGCGCACGTCGTCGATCACCGCCGAGGTGCCCGCGCTGGCCGCCACCGAGCCACCCCGCAGCAGCGCCGCGAAGCCGGGCCCGTGGCTCTGGACGAAGTCCAGGTAGCGGCCCATCACGCGGAGGAGCCGCTCGGACAGCGGCCCCTCCATGGGCTCCTCGAAGCGGGCGGCCAGCTCCCGCCCGGCCCGCCGCAGCGACTCCTCGTACAGCGCCTGCTTGCCGGGGAAGTAGTGGTACACCAGCGGCCGGGAGGCGCCCGCGGCGGCGGCGATGTCGTCGATCGACACCTCCTCCGGCGGCCGCCGGCTGAACAGCTCCAGTGCCACGGCGATCAGCTGCTCCCGCCGCTCGT
Source organism: Kitasatospora sp. NPDC101447 (assembly GCF_044767225.1). Lineage (NCBI taxonomy): Bacteria > Bacillati > Actinomycetota > Actinomycetes > Kitasatosporales > Streptomycetaceae > Kitasatospora > Kitasatospora sp. NPDC101447. Next base: position 35,364 of record NZ_JBIWNL010000041.1, on the reverse strand, counting down.
CCACGCTCAGCCGTCGACGGGGCCGTTCACCCGCCGCGGCCCGGCCGGTTGCGGAGGTCCGTGCTGCGCGGTCGGCCGTCGGGGACGGCGTACGGGAGGCCATGCGCGTCACCCTATCCGGCGCTGGTCCGGCGGCCCATGCTGTCCGGTCCCCGGTGCCGTCCCGGCGGCCTATGCGCTCCGGAGGTCCAGGTAGCGGCGGTAGGCCTCGCGGCCGTCGGGGACGAAGGTGTCGCGGGCGAGGCGCTCGGCGAGTTCGTCCGGGGTGAGCCAGGCGTGCCAGGCGACCTCGGACTCCTGCGGGCTGACCGGGCCGTCCCACTCGGCCTCGTACATGTCGCACCACCAGTTGAGCTTGCCGCCGTCGGGCTCCCGGTAGTGGAACTTGAACATCGGGCGCGGGGCGATGCCGTGGACGCCGAGTTCCTCCTCGGCCTCGCGGACGGCGGCCTCGGCGTAGGTCTCGCCGGAGCCGACGACGCCGCCGACGAACATGTCGTACGCGCCGGGGGCGAACAGCTTGGTGGCGGTGCGGCGATGGACGAAGATCCGTCCGGCCGGGTCGCGGACCAGGATGAAGACGCAGCGGTGCGTCAGGCCGCGCCGGTAGACCTCGCCGCGCAAGGCTGTTCCGATCACCCGGTCGTGCTCGTCGACGACGTCCAGCAGTTCCTCGGCAGGGTTGGTCATGACGAACAGGTTAGGGTTTCGGGGCCCGGTTCGAACGGATCTCCACGAACTTTCGAACGCGGGCGGACGACGGCGATCGGAACGGCCTGAAGGCGGCGCGCGGTGGTGGAGATCTGGGGCGAGACGGCCGAGGGGTTCGGGCCCGTGCGGGCGGCCTTCGCGCGGAACTTCGTCGAGTACGGCGAACTGGGCGCGGCCTTCGCGCTGTACGTGCACGGCCGCAAGGTGGTCGACCTGTGGGGCGGCGACGCCCGGCCCGAGGTCGGCGGGCGGCCCGCGCCGGCGGTGCCGTGGACGGCGGACACCGCGCAGGTGCTGCGCTCGGTCACCAAGGGCCTGACCGCGACCACCGCGCTGCTGGCCGCAGAACGCGGGCTGCTGGACCTGGACGCGCCGGTGGCCTCGTACTGGCCGGAGTTCGCGGCTTCCGGCAAGGCCGGGGTGCCGGTGCGCTGGCTGCTCTCGCACCAGGCCGGGGTGCCCGCGCTGGACGTGCCGCTGCGGCTGGAGGACGTGCTCACCTGGGAGCGCGCGGCCGCCGCCGTCGCCGCGCAGGCGCCCGCGTGGGAGCCCGGCACGGCGCACGGCTACCACCCGTACACCTTCGGCTGGCTGGTCGGCGAGGTGGTGCGGCGGGTGAGCGACCGGACGATCGGGCAGTACTTCGCCGAGGAGATCGCCCGGCCGCTCGGGCTGGACCTGTGGATCGGGCTGCCCGCCGGGGTGGCGCCGAGGGTCGGCAAGCTCGTCGACCTGCCCGCCCCGGAAGCGGCCCGGACCGGCCCGAGCGGGCTGCGGCTGCGGCCCAAGCAGGCCGTCCGGGACGCCTACCAGGACCCGGGCTCGCTGACCGCGCGGTCCTTCGCCTCGGTGCGCCCCGGGGTGGACCTCAACGACCCGGCGGTGCAGGCCGCCGAGATCCCCGGAGCCGGCGGCATCGGCACCGCCCGTTCGCTGGCCCGCTTCTACGCGGCGCTGATCGGCGCGGCCGACCGCCCGGACGGCTCCGGCGCGCTGCTGCCGCCGCTGCTCGGGCCGGAGGTGCTGGCCCGCGCGGTCGGGCCGGCCGTGAGCGGGCCGGACCGGGTGCTGATCGTCAACTCCACCTTCGGCCTGGGCTTCTGGCGGCACGGCCCGACCGCGCCGATGGCCTCCCCGGCGAGCTTCGGGCACCCGGGGCGCGGCGGTTCGCTGGGCTTCGCCGATCCGGAGCTGGGGCTGGGCTTCGGCTACGTCACCAACGGCATGCAGCCGGGCGTCACCGGGGACGTCCGCTCGCGGAACCTGATCCGCGCGGTGCGGGGGTGCCTGGGGCTGTCCTGATCCCCGGCGGTCCGGTTCAGGCCTGCCGGTTCAGGCCTGGCCGGTCTCGAAGCGGCTGATCTTGCCGCCGTCGACGGTGAAGCGCCAGGCGGTGCGCATCTCGCCCCAGGTGTCGTTGGTGAAGTTGGCGACGAGCGCGTGGCCGCCGTCCGACTCGGTCTGGACGGCCATCCGGCCGCCGGCACCGAAGATCTCGCGCTCCGTCCAGTCCGCCAGGTCGCGGTCGGAGCCGTCGTCGGACATGGTCGCGCCGGGGGTGAGGGTGGCCTGGAAGGCCTGGCGGTCGCCCGCGTTGATCGCGGTGACGAAGTTGCGGACGGCCGGGTCGGAGAGCTTGGAGACGGCGATGGTCATGCGGGACTCCCGGGGGTGAGGGGTGTCGGGGAGTCCTGTTCTAAGGCGTTCGCGGGGTCCGTCCGGGCATGTCGGCGGCGCGTCGGGAAAATGGCAGGATTCATGTGCTTAGATCCCGAACCAGGTGATTTGCCCGAAAAGCCCGCCGCGGGGAGTGGCGGTGGAGCGGGAGGCCGGGGCCGGTCTCCCGCTCCGCCTTTCGGCCCGGAGCCTGTCGGCCCGGAGCTTCTGGGTCCGGAGCCTGTCGGTCCGGAGCCTTTCGGCCTAGAAGAAGCCGACCGCGTCGGTGGAGTAGCTGACCAGCAGGTTCTTGGTCTGCTGGTAGTGCTCCAGCAGCGCCTTGTGGTTCTCCCGTCCGATGCCGGAGTTCTTGTAGCCGCCGAAGGCCGCGTGGGCCGGGTAGGCGTGGTAGCAGTTGGTCCAGACCCGGCCCGCCTGGATGGCGCGTCCGGCCCGGTGGGCGGTGTTGAGGCTGCGGGTCCACACACCGGCGCCGAGCCCGTACTGGGTGTCGTTGGCGAGCGCGACCGCCTGGTCGAAGCCGTCGAAGCGGGTCACCGAGACGACCGGGCCGAAGATCTCCTCCTGGAAGACCCGCATCGAGTTGTCGCCCTCGAACACGGTGGGCGTCACGTAGTACCCGCCGGCCAGGGCGCCGCCGAGGTCGGCGCGCTCTCCGCCGGTGAGGACCTTGGCGCCCTCGGCCTGGCCGATCTCGAAGTAGGAGAGGATCTTCTTCAGCTGTTCGGCGCTCGCCTGGGCGCCGACCTGGGTCTCGGTGTCCAGCGGGTCGCCCTGGCGCATCGCGCGCACCCGCTGCAGGCCGTCGGCGAGCAGCCGCTCGTAGATCGAGGAGTCGATCAGCGCCCGGCTGGGGCAGGTGCAGACCTCGCCCTGGTTGAGGGCGAACATCGCGAAGCCCTCGATGGCCTTGTCGTAGAAGGCGTCCGAGGCGTCGGCGACGTCCGCGAAGAACACGTTGGGGCTCTTGCCGCCGAGTTCCAGGGAGACCGGGATCAGGTTCTCGGCCGCCGCGCGGGAGATCAGCCGGCCGGTGGAGGTCTCGCCGGTGAAGGCGAGCTTGCGGATCCGCGGGCTGGCGGAGAGCGGGGCGCCGGCCTCCTCGCCGAAGCCGGTGACGATGTTGAGCACGCCGGGCGGCAGCAGGTCGGCGGTGAGCTCGGCGAGCAGCAGCACCGAGGCCGGGGTCTGCTCGGCGGGCTTGAGCACCACCGCGTTGCCGGCCGCGAGCGCCGGCGCGAGCTTCCAGATCGCCATCAGGATCGGGAAGTTCCACGGGATGATCTGCCCGACCACGCCCAGCGGCTCGTGGAAGTGGTACGCCACGGTGTCCTCGTCCAGCTGGGAGAGGCTGCCCTCCTGGGCGCGCAGCGCACCGGCGAAGTAGCGCAGGTGGTCGATGGCGAGCGGGAGGTCGGCGGCCAGCGTCTCGCGCACCGGCTTGCCGTTCTCCCAGCTCTCCGCGACGGCCAGCTTCTCCAGGTTGGCTTCCATCCGGTCGGCGACCCGCAGCAGCACCTGGGCCCGCTCGGCGGCCGGGGTGCGGCCCCAGGCGGGGGCGGCGGCGTGGGCCGCGTCCAGGGCGGCCTCGACGTCCTCGGCGGTGCCGCGGGCGACCTCGGTGAAGACCTCGCCGGTGACCGGGGTCGGATCGCCGAAGTACTCGCCGCGCACCGGGGGCGTCCATCCACCGCCGATCCAGTGCTCGTACCGGGACCGGTAGGCGACGATGCTGCCGGGCGCGCCGGGGGGCTGGTAGACCGTCATGCTCTGGTGTCTCCTCGCGACGTCGGGCGCCGCCCGGACCGCACGGCCGGAGGCGGCGCGCCGGACCGCCCGGTCGGGGCGGCCCGGCGGGAGGGTATGGACACGCACACGGGCCGGGCGCCCGGGGGCGCCCGCCGTCGAGCACGATAACCGCCGGGCGCGTGGTGCGGCTACGGTCCGTGCGACCCGTCCGTACGGAGGGTGGGCGTTCCGGCCGTTCTCGCAGGCGCGGTCGGGGTCGGTGCGGTCGCCGTGGTCGGTGCGATCGCCGTCATCGTCGCCGCCGTGGTCGATGCGATCGCCGTCGCCGTCGTGGTCATCGGCGTCGGCGTCGGTGCGGTCGTCCACCTCGGCGCCCCCGGGCGGGGCGGGTGAGGTGGCCGTGCCCGGCAGGCGCACGGCCGGGTGCCCGGCGGGCGGGTGTCAGACCGCGTGGTACCGGCCGGTGCGGGCCTCCCAGCTGAGGTAGCCCGCCAGCCAGGTGAGCAGCCCGTCCGCGTACCGCTGGGCGATCGCCCGCTCTATCCGGGACAGGCCCAACTCGCGGTAGACGTCGGGGAGTCGTCCGTGCAGCTCGGCGCAGCGTTCGACCATCAGCTGGGCCTCCGCGATGACCGCCGCGCACGCCTCCTCGGCCGAGCAGCGGCGCTCACGCTGGACGATCATGACCAGGTTGTTGACGTCCCCGCGCGGCGCCTCCAGCGGGTAGGACCGGACGTCGTTGCTCAGTGACGGTATGTCGGCTGCCAGCTGGCGGAGTTGACGGAGCACCGGGTGGTGCAGGACGGCGGCGGGGACCTCGAACAGGCCGATGCGTTCGACCATGTCGAAGATGGTCTCCATCGCCGCGGTGCCCCGTCTGAGCTCCAGGTAGCCGTCCCGGTCCGGCGGCCGGGCGGAGATCCGGCCGGCCGCCTCGGCGGGGTGACTGGCCAGGTAGTACTCCCAGTTGTACGCGGCGCGTGCCTGCCAGCGCGCGGGCATGCCCTGCACGCTGCGGCTCCACAGGTCGGCGAACGCGGTTTCGACCGGGGAGCCCTGGTCGGGGCGGGCGCCGTGCAGGACGGCGATCAGGCGTTCGCAGATCGGAGCGACTTCCGAGGGGCGGCGGCCGAGCGGGCCGTCGAACTGGTCGTCGAAGAGGAAGTAGAAGCCCATCAGGTCGGCAGCCAGGGCGAGTTCGGTCGGCCCGGCGTCGGGGTAGCCCAGCGCGGCGAGGTCGACCACCTCCCAGTGTGCGTAGCCGGGGTGGTCGGCGTCGGGCAGCAGGGGGTGGCGGATCAGCCAGTCGCGGTGCAGTGCGGTGGCGAGAGGGCCGTGCGGACTGCGGCGGTGCGGGAACGGAATCTGAAGTGAGGTGTCGTCAGACATCGGACTCCCGGTGCAGCGGAGGGTGGGGGCGCTTGTGGTTCGAGCACTGTCTGTGGGGGGAGTTGACACGGGGAGGCTGAGATGGTGAGGGTGGGGTTCGCAAGATCATCTTTGCCTGAGTGCCGTAGGGTATCTGATGTAATGATCGGACGTTAGGGATATAGGGCAATTGCCCTTGGCAAGCTCTCCGAACCCTCACCGTCCGTCCCAGCCTGCACGAATGGCGCACAGTGAGGCCCACGCAGCGCTAACCTCGGCTCCACGCAGTGATGGAGCTGTGACGCGATCGGGCGAGGCGGAGGCGCGACGGTGACCGAGCAGGAGAACGAACTTCGGGCGGGGGCCGGTTCCGGGCGCGACGGTGACGGTACCGCGCCCCGCGTCCGACTGCGCGACCGGGACGCGGAACTGCGCTCGGTGGAGAACGCCGTCGACCGGCTCTGCCGCGAATTCGCCGCCGGCGGCACCGAGATCGGCGACCTGCTCGCGTTCTCCGGCCGCCCCGGCATCGGCAAGACCAGCCTGCTGCAGGAGGTCCGACGGATCGCCAAGCTGCGCGACGGCGCCACCGTGCTGTTCGCCCGAGGCGGCGAACGCCAGTTCAAGGAGCCGTACCACGTGCTGCGCCAGCTGCTCCAGCCGGTGCTCACCGACCTGGCGCCGGACGTGTTCCGCCAGGTCATGGGCACCTGGGAGGAGGTCGTCGGACCGGCCATGGGCCTCAAGCAGCCCAAGGCCGGTGCCCGTCGCCTCGACCCGCAGGGCGTGCGCGACGGCCTCGACTACGTCCTCACCCAGCTCGCACCGCGCCGCGCGCCGATGGTGATGATCGTCGACGACCTGCACTGGGCCGACGCTGAATCCCTCTCCTGGCTCGCCAAGTTCGCCGTCCGCTCCAGCGAACTGCCCGTCCTGCTGGTCTTCGCCTTCCGCGAGGACGAGAACGACTGGCCCGTCGCGACCCAGGAGTTCCGCCGGGACATCATCGGCCTCAAGGGCCGCAAGCACGAGCTCAACCGGCTCAACCTCAGCTCCGTCACCGACATGATCCGCGCCGAACTCGGCCCCAAGGCCGAGGACGCCTTCTGCTACGAGTTCTGGAACGTCGTCAACGGCAACCCCTTCGAGGTCGTCGCCCTCCTCGACCAGGTCCGCGACCAGGAGCTCGAACCGGTCGAGGAGAACTCCCGGCAGCTGCGCGAACTCGCCGTCGACGCCACCGGGATGACCCTCAAGAGCTGGCTGGACCGGCTCGGCGCCAGCACCCTGCGCTTCGCCTGGGCCTGCGCCATGCTCGGCACCGACATCAGGGTCGACCTCGCCACCCGGATCTCCACCCAGAGCACCGAGGGCGCCCGCGACTCCATCAAGCAGCTGCGCAAGCAGCGCGTGCTCACCCAGGCCCCCAACGGGAACCTCGAATTCGTCCACCCGCTGATCGCCAGCTCGATCTACAACACCATGCCGGACGCCACCCGCCTCGGCATGCACGGCATCGCCGCCGTCGAGATCGAGAACGCCGGACTCGGCCTGCTCGCCGCCTCCCGCCACCTGGTCGAGACCCACTCCGGCGAGGGCGACGACCGGATCGTCAAGAAGCTGCGCCGCGCCGCCGTCGAACACCAGCTGATCGGCGCCCCCGAGGCCGCCCAGCGCTGCCTGCACCGCGCGCTCAACGAGCCGCCCGCCGACGAGATCAAGGCCGAGGTGCTCTACGAACTCGGCTGCTCCGCCCTGCTGACCGACCCCGTCGCCACCGTCAACCAGCTCAAGCTCGCCCTCGACCCGGACGAGGTGCCGCTGCGCCCCGAACTGCGGGTGGACGCCACCTTCCGGCTCTCCGAGGTGCTCGCGCACAGCGGCGAGCTGCGCCAGGCCGCCCTGGTCTGCCAGGACGAGGCGCAGCTCACCGACGACCCGGCCGGGCGACAGCGGCTGCAGGCCGCCTCGTTCATGTGGCACGCCTTCCGCAAGTCCGAGGAGGACGGCCCCGGCCGCTCCGCCCGGCTCGGCGCGATGTGCGGCAGCCTGACCGGCCAGGAAGCCGCCGACCGGGCCGTGCTCGCCATGCGGGCCTGGGACCTCACCCTGCGCGGCGCACCCTCCGCCGACGCGCTCGCCCTCGCCGACAGGGTGCTCGACGGCGGCCGGCTGCCCAAGGGCCTCGGCTGGACCGACACCACCTGGGGCTTCGAACTGCCCTCGATGCTCGGTCTCACGTACATCTACAACGACCGCGTCGCCCAGGCCGAGCGGCTGGCCGCCGACGCCATCATCCAGTTCGAGGTGGCCGGCTGGAGCGGAGCCCACCGGGGCTTCGCGTACTTCCTGATGGGGCTGGCCCGGTTCCGCCGCGGCCTGCTCGCCGAGGCCGAGGACTTCCTGCGCCGGGCGTACCGCATCTCCGAGCGGATCGGGCAGAAGCTGCCGCTGGCCTGGGACGCGGTCGGCGTGCTGGTGGACACCCTGATCGCCCGCGGCCGGGTCGACGAGGCCTGGGAGCTGGCCAACGAGTTCGGCTTCCACCCGCCGTACCACGCGACCGCCATGGTGCTGCCGGACGCGGCCTCGCTGTACGGGAAGCTGCTGATCGCCAAGGGCCGGCACGCGGGCGCGGCCGCCGCGCTCACCGAGGCCGGCACCCAGCTGGAGATCCGCGGCTGGCGCAACACCGTCTGGGCGCCCTGGGCCGGCCACCTCGCCGTCGCGATCGCGGAGGACGAGCCCGAGCGCGCCCGCGAGTACGCCCAGACGGCCGTCCGGCACGCCCGCACCTTCGGCACCGCCTCGGCGATCGGCAGCGCGCTGCGGCTGCAGGCGTACGTCGAGGACGGCCAGCAGGCGGTCGAGCTGCTGGAGCAGGCCGTGATGCACCTCGGACAGTCCCCGGCCGGCTACGAGCACGCCGTCGCACTGGTCGACCTCGGCGCCGCGCTGCGCCGGGTCGGGCGGCTGGAGGACGCCCAGGAGTACCTGTACCAGGGCATCGAGCTGGCCCAGCACTGCTCGGCGGAGGGGCTGGTCGAACAGGCGCGGCGGGAGCTGGCCAACTACGGCCTGCGGCCCAACCGGCTCGGGCTGCGCGACTTCCGGGACACCCTGGACACGCTCAGCGGCCCGGAACTGGAGGTCGCCCGGCAGGCGGTGCAGGGCCTGCCGCCGCAGCGGATCGCCGAGGAGCTCGGCCTGCACATCAGCCTGGTGAACAGGCGGCTGGCGGCCGTCTACCGCAAGGCGGGGAGCGGGCCGGACGGGCTGGCCTCGGCGCTCGGGCTGCAGCAGCAGCGGGAGGCGAGCCGGGCGGAGGACGAGGAGTAGGGGGCGGCGGTCCGCGCGGCGGTGGCTTGTCGTGCGGCCGCTTCTTGTGGGGCGGCTTGTCGTGCGGTGGTGGCAGTGGTGGGCGATGGCCGCCGTGGCAGGTGGCGGTCGGTCAGGGCGGGTGCAGCGTAAAGGCGGAGCGCGCCGGTGCCGCTGCGCCCGGGTGGCCGCCGCCGTCGATAGGCTGACGGAGACGGGGCTGCCGAGGCACCCTCGACGGACCAGGAAGCGGCCGGGCGCGGAGTGCTCCGGCCGACAGTGAGGAGCAGGCCATGGCGAGCGAGGCCACCAGTGTTCGACACGAACACCTCGAACCCTCGGGCGCGGGCGCCGCGATCGAGCGCTGGACGCTCACGGCCGGTCCGTACGAGGCGAGCGTGCTGAACCTCGGTGCCACCCTGCACACCCTGAGCGCACCGGACCGTTCCGGCCGATGCGCGCAACTGCTGCTCTCCAGCGACGAGTTGGCCCAGCTCCTGGGCCCGGCCCGGCACTACGGCACGGTGGTCGGCCGGTACGCCAACCGGATCGACCGCTCGTCGGTCACCGTCGACGACGAGGAGTACCCGCTCGCCCCCACCGGCGGCGGCATGACCATCCACGGCGGGCCGGACGGCTTCGCGCACCGGATGTGGGAGGCCGAGGCGGTGGAGGGCGGGGTGCGGCTGCGGCTGCACAGCCCGGACGGCGACCAGGGCTTCCCCGGCGCCCTGGACGTGACCGTCGACTACACGCTCGACGCCTCCGGCGAGCTGGTGATCGCCTACCGCGCGGTCACCACCAAGCCGACCGTCGTCAACCTGACCAACCACGCGTACTTCAACCTCGCGGGTGAAGGCAACGGCGACGTCCTCGGCCACCTGCTGACCCTGGACGCCGACGAGTACACCCCGGCCGACGAGCGGCAGGTCCCGACCGGGCGGACGGAGCCGGTGGCCGGCACGCCGTTCGACTTCACGGTGGCCACGCCGATCGGCAAGTCGGTGCACGACCGGCACCCGCAGCTGATCGGGCCCGGCGGCTACGACCACAACTGGGTGCTGCGGGAGCGGCCCGCGGACGGCAGCCCGGCGCGGGCGGCGCTGCTGGAGGACCCGGTCAGCGGCCGCACCCTGGAGGTGCTGACCACCGAGCCGGGCGTCCAGGTCTACACGGCGAACAAGTTCCAGGGCGCGGTCACCGGTGCGAGCGGCGTCCCGTACGGGCCGTTCGCCGGGGTCGCGCTGGAGACCCAGCACTTCCCGGACTCCCCGCACCACCCGGCGTTCCCGAGCACGGTGCTGCGGCCGGGGGAGGAGTTCCGCTCCACGACCGTGCTGCGGCTGGGGACGAACTAGCCCGTCACGGTCAGGGCCGGGGACCTGCCCGCAGCTGTGGCCCCGGCCAACGGCAGGGCCGCGGGCAGGATCACGGCCGCAGGTCCCGGCGCATGCAGAGCCGGGGCCAGCGGTCCAGGCCGTGCTCGGCCTCCTGGCGCCGGATCTCGCGCAGGCCCGGGGTGACCTCGGCGTCGCTCAGCGGGCGGAAGCCGCAGCGCGCGTAGTAGGGGGCGTTCCAGGGCACCTCGGCGAAGGTGGTGAGGGTGAGCGCCGGGGCGTCGGTGGTCCCGGCGAGGTGCTCGATCAGCGCCCGGCCGATGCCGCGGCGGGCGTGGTCGGGGTGGACGGAGACCTGCTCGATGTGCATCGCGCCGTCCACGGGCTCGGCCAGCAGGTAGGCGGCGATCGTGCCGTCGGGGGCCTCGGCGACCAGGGCGACGCCCCGTTGCAGGTAGTGCGCCAGCTCCTCCGGGGCCGGGGGCTCGTCCTCGGCGACCTCCGGCATGCCGATCGCGGCGAAGGGGGCGCCGGCGGCCCGTTCCAGCTCGGCGAGCAGCGGAAGTTCGTCCTCGGTGACGGTCCTGATGCGCATGCGTCCAGTCTGCGCCAGGCGGCTTTCAGCCACGCACGGTGGTTCCGTCGGCCACCCGGCAGCGGTCCGAATCGGACGAACCGGGGCAATCGGCGTGGGCGTCAACTACCGAGTGGCAACGTCCAGGACACGCGGATGTAACGATCCCCGTTTCTTGCAGAAACTTGCTGCAAGGACTTTCCGTCGATCTTTCACCGCTGTTAACTTCCTTCCAGCCCGACGGCAGCAAGGATGCGGTCGGCACGAGGCAGCCATTATGCGCCTGTCTCCGAAGATCTCGGGCACCCCCACCCTCCCAAGGAGTTCTCATGCGGCGTGGCATCGCGGCCTCTGCCCTCGTTGTGGCCCTCGCGGTCTCGATGGCTGCCTGTGGCAGCAGCGGCTCCAGCTCGGACGGCAAGGCCGACGGGCCGGTCACCCTCACGTACTGGGACACTTCGAACGCCACCAACGAGGCGCCGAACTACCAGGAGCTCGTCAAGAAGTTCGAGGCCGCCAACCCGAACATCAAGGTCGACTTCGTCAACGTCCCGTTCGACCAGGCGCAGAACAAGCTCCAGACCGCCATGGGGGCCAAGGGCGCTCCGGACGTGTTCCGCTCCGAGGTCGGCTGGACCGCCGCCTTCGCCAAGGCCGGCTACCTGGAGCCGCTGGACGGCACCCCGGCCGCCGCCGACACCTCCGCCTTCCAGCCCAGCCTGATCCAGCAGGCCAAGTACGAGGGCAAGCTGTACGGCGTCCCGCTGGTCACCGACACCCTGGGCCTGCTCTACAACAAGGAGCTGTTCGCCAAGGCCGGCATCACCGAGGCGCCGAAGACCTGGGACGAGCTGAAGGCCGACGCCGCCGCCGTCAAGGACAAGGCGGGCGTGGACGGCTTCTGGCTGAAGGCCGCCGACGGCTACTACGCGATGCCGTTCCTGTTCGGCGAGGGCACCGACACCGTCGACGCCGCCGGCAAGAAGATCACCGTCACCTCGCCGGAGGCCGTCAAGGCCGTCGAGACCTACAAGTCGATGTTCACCTCGCCCGGCACCGCCAAGGCCGACGTCACCACCGACGCCTACGCGCACATGATGGACGCCTTCAACAGCGGCAAGGTCGCGGCGATCATCCAGGGCCCCTGGGAGATCACCAACATCTACAAGGGCTCGGCCTTCGCCGACAAGACCAACCTCGGCATCGCGGCCGTCCCCGGTGGCTCCGCGGGCAAGGCCGGCGCCCCGACCGGCGGTCACAACATCGCCGTCTACGCCGGTGCCGACAAGGCCCACAAGGCCGCCGCCGAGAAGTTCGCCGCCTTCATGACCTCGGCCGAGAGCCAGGCGTTCATCGCGCAGAAGAACTCCACCCTGCCGACCCGCTCCGACGCCTTCACCGCCGACGTCAAGGCCGACCCGGGCATCGCCGGCTTCCAGGGCATCCTGAGCAGCGCCAAGCCGCGCCCCGAACTGCCCGAGTACAGCTCGCTGTTCGCCTCGCTGGGCACCAACCTGGGCAAGGCCGTCCAGGGCACCGGTACCCAGGACGCGCTGAACACCGTCGCCACCGACTACGCCAAGCTCCTGCCGGGCTTCGCCAAGTAGTCCCCGTGCCCGGTCCGTCGGATGACGGCTGACGGATGACGGCGAACGGATAACAGAGAACAGATTTCATCATCTGTCAGTTGTCCGCCGTCATCCGTCGCCTCCCCGACGGGCCGGGCCGTCGGCCTCCCCCGAGAATCCCCCCGAGAAGGTGCAAACGATGTCAGTCGCCGTGCAGGGCGCCACCGGCAAGGGCAGCCGGGAGCGCGAGCAGCGTCCGGGCCTGCTGGAACGCGTCAAGCGCTCCTACGCCAAGCACTGGTACGCCTATGCGATGATCGCCCCGGTCGTCCTGGTGCTCGGCGTGCTGGTGCTCTACCCGCTCGTCGAGGGCATCTGGCTCACCCTCACCGACGCCAACAGCCTCAACGTCGCCCGCACGATCGGCGTCAACGAGATCCCGGCCAGCTACAACTTCGTCGGCTTCCACAACTACGCCGACATCCTGTGGGGCCCCGGCTCGTACGACCGCTTCTGGTCGCACTTCGTCTGGACCATCGCCTGGACGGCGATCTGCGTCTTCCTGCACTACACCCTCGGCCTGGGCCTCGCCCTGCTGCTCAACAAGAAGCTGCGCGGGCGCGCCTTCTACCGGATGATGCTCATCCTGCCCTGGGCCGTGCCCACCTTCGTCACGGTCTTCTCCTGGCGCCTGATGCTCTCCGACGGCGGCGTCGTCAACGGGATCCTCTCCTCCCTGCACCTGCCCGAGCCCGGCTGGCTCACCGACCCGTGGGCGCAGAAGGCGGCCGCGATCCTGGTCAACACCTGGGCCGGCGTGCCGTTCATGATGATCTCGCTGCTCGGCGGCCTGCAGTCGATCCCGGCCGAGCTCTACGAGGCCGCCGAGATGGACGGCGCCACCCCCTGGCAGCGCTTCCGCCACGTCACCATGCCCGGGCTGCGCAGCGTCTCCTCCACCGTCGTCCTGCTCGGCGTGATCTGGACGTTCAACCAGTTCAACGTCATCTTCCTGCTGTTCGGCACCGGTGCGCCCGACGCCCAGCTGCTGGTCACCTGGGCCTACCGCCTCGGCTTCGGCCAGATCCCCCGGGACTACGCGCAGTCCGCCGCGTACGGCGTGATCCTGCTGTCCATCCTGATCGTCTTCACCGCCTTCTACCGGCGCTGGCTCGCCCGCAACGAGCAGGCCAACGGCTGAGGCCCCGGACCCAGTTGACCCACGAAGGCAGGTAACCCCGATGAGCACCACCACCGAACGCCCGGCCCCCGCGGCGACCGCCGCCCCGGCCGCCCGGCCGGCCAAGGTCCGCCGCCGCGGCGAGAGCAGCCCGCTGGTCCGGGCGCTGTCCCACGGCACCCTGATCGTGGCCAGCCTGATCGCGCTGTTCCCGGTCGCGTGGATCCTCTTCGTCTCGCTCGGCCCGGACAAGACCGACTACCTCCACCCGGGCCAGATCTTCGACAAGCTGACGCTGTCGAACTACCAGCACGTGCTGTCCGACACCGACTTCTTCACCTGGTTCGGCAACGCCCTGCTGGTCTCCGGCATCACCACCGTGTTCGGCGTCATGCTCGCCGCCACCACCGGCTACGCCGTCTCCCGGATGAAGTTCCCCGGACACAAGCCGCTGATGTGGTCGCTGCTGGTGACCCAGATGTTCCCGATCGCGGTCCTCATCGTGCCGATGTACACGATGCTCTCCGAACTCGGCCTGCTGGACAGCTACACCGGTCTGATCCTGGTCTACTCGACCACCACCGTGCCGTACTGCGCCTGGCTGCTGAAGGGCTACTTCGACACCATCCCGGTGGAGATCGACGAGGCCGGCCGGGTCGACGGGCTCACCCCGTTCGGCACCTTCTGGCGGCTGGTGCTGCCGCTCGCCCGCCCGGGCCTGGCCGTCGCCGCCTTCTACTCCTTCCTCACCTACTGGGCCGAGGTGCCGTTCGCCTCGACGTTCATGCTCAGCTCGGACAAGTACACGCTGGCCGTCGGCCTGCAGACCTTCGTCAGCGAGCACGACGCCCAGTGGAACCTGATGGCTGCCACCGCCGTGCTGATCGCGATCCCGTCCGCGGCCTTCTTCTACCTGGTGCAGCGCCACCTGGTCACCGGCCTGACCGCCGGTGCCTCCAAGTCGTGACGCCTGCCGCGACACACCTCGCGCGCAAGGCCCCCCGCTCCTCCGATCCCCAAGGGATACCGTCCATGACCCAGAACCTGGCCGACACCTCCCGGCCTGTCGCCGACACCGCTCACGAGGCGGCCACCCCGGCTCCTGCGGCGGGCGGCGTGCACAGAGACTGGTGGCGGGACGCGGTCATCTACCAGGTGTACCCGCGCAGCTTCGCCGACTCCAACGGCGACGGCATGGGCGATCTGCCCGGCATCCGCAGCCGTCTGCCGTACCTGCGCGACCTGGGCGTGGACGCCGTCTGGCTCTCGCCGTTCTACGCCTCGCCGCAGGCGGACGCCGGCTACGACGTCGCCGACTACCGCGCGGTGGACCCGATGTTCGGCACCCTGCTGGACGCCGACGCCCTGATCCGGGACGCCCACGGGCTGGGGCTGCGGATCATCGTCGACCTGGTCCCCAACCACTCCTCGGACCAGCACGAGTGGTTCCAGCGCGCCCTGCGCGAGGGCCCCGACTCCCCGCTGCGCGACCGCTACCACTTCCGTCCCGGCAAGGGCGAGAAGGGCGAACTGCCGCCCAACGACTGGGAGTCCATCTTCGGCGGCCCGGCCTGGACCCGCACCGAGAACCCGGACGGTACCCCCGGCGACTGGTACCTGCACCTGTTCGCCCCCGAGCAGCCCGACTTCAACTGGGAGAACCGCGCCGTCGCCGACGAGTTCCGCTCGATCCTGCGGTTCTGGCTCGACATGGGCGTGGACGGCTTCCGCATCGACGTCGCCCACGGCCTGGTCAAGGCCCCCGGCCTGCCCGACCTCGGCGGCTCCGACCAGCTCAAGCTGCTCGGCAACGACGTCATGCCGTTCTTCGACCAGGACGGCGTGCACGAGATCTACCGCAGCTGGCGCAAGATCCTCGACGAGTACCCGGGCCAGCGGATCGGCGTCGCCGAGGCCTGGACCCCGACCGTCCAGCGCACCGCCAACTACGTCCGCCCCGACGAGCTGCACCAGGCCTTCAACTTCCAGTACCTGGGCACCGATTGGGAGGCCGCCGCGCTGCGCGAGGTGATCGACCTCTCGCTCGACTCGATGCGTCCGGTCGACGCCCCCACCACCTGGGTGCTGTCCAACCACGACGTCACCCGGCACGCCACCCGCTTCGGCAACGAGCCCGGCCTCGGCACCCAGATCCGCACCGCCGGCGACCGCGAGCTCGGCCTGCGCCGCGCCCGCGCCGCCACCCTGCTGATGCTCGCGCTGCCCGGCTCCGCTTACGTCTACCAGGGCGAGGAGCTCGGCCTGCCCGACGTCACCGACCTGCCCGACGAGGTGCGCCAGGACCCGTCGTTCTTCCGCCAGGCCGGACAGGACGGCTACCGCGACGGCTGCCGCGTCCCGATCCCGTGGTCCGGCACCGAGGCCCCGTACGGCTTCGGCCCGGTGGCCGGTGGGCCGTCCTGGCTGCCGCAGCCCGCCGCCTGGGCGGAGTTGAGCGTCGAGGCGCAGACCGGCGACCCGTCCTCCACCCTGGAGCTCTACCGCAGCGCGCTGGCCCTCCGCCGGGCGACGGCCGACCTCGGCGCCGGCACGGAGGTCGAGTGGCTGGACGGCCCCGAGGGCACCCTCGCCTTCCGCCGCGGGTCCTTCGTGTGCACCGTGAACACCACCGGCGAGCCGGTGCGGATCGCGGCCCCGGGCACCCTGCTGCTCGCCTCGGCCGACCTCGTGGTGGACGGCGGCGAGACGGTGCTCGCTCCGGACAGCACCGGCTGGTGGGCGGTCTGACGTGGTTGCAATAGGCTCTGGGACCGTGACTACGGCGCGACTCTCAGACATCGCGGCACAGGCGGGGGTCAGCGAAGCCACCGTCTCCCGCGTGCTCAACGGCAAGGCGAACGTCTCCGCCGCCACCCGGCAGACGGTGTTGGCCGCGCTCGACGTGCTCGGCTACGAGCGTCCGACCCGGCTGCGCCAGCGCAGCGCCGGGCTGATCGGGCTGATCACACCGGAGTTGAGCAATCCGATCTTCCCGGCACTGGCGCAGGTGATCGAGCAGGTGCTCAGCCGGCACGGCTTCACGCCGGTGCTGTGCACCCAGACACCGGGCGGATCCACCGAGGACGAACTGGTGGAGATGCTGGTCGACCGGGGCGTGGCGGGCATCGTCTTCGTCTCCGGACTGCACGCCGACACCACGGCCGACCACGACCGCTACGCGCGACTGGCCGGGCGCGGGGTGCCGTTCGTGCTGATCAACGGCTTCAGCGAGAAGATCGACGCGCCGTTCATCTCGCCGGACGACCGGGCCGCGATGTGGATGGCCGTCCAGCACCTGGCCGAACTCGGCCACGAGCGGATCGGGCTGGCCGTCGGGCAGCGCCGGTACGTGCCCGTGCTGCGCAAGATAGAAGGCTTCACGGCGGCGATGCGGGAGGTGCTCGGGCGCACCCAGGAGGAGGCCGAGAACCTCGTCCACCACACGCTGTTCAGCGTGGAGGGCGGACACGCGGCGGCCGGCGCGCTGCTCGACAAGGGCTGCACGGCGATCGTCTGCGGGAGCGACATGATGGCGCTCGGGGCGATCCGGGCGGTGCGGCAGCGCGGCCTGTCGGTGCCGCAGGACGTGTCGGTGGTCGGGTTCGACGACTCGCCGCTGATCGCCTTCACCGAGCCGCCGTTGACCACGATCCGCCAGCCGGTCGAGGCGATGGCCACGGCGGCGGTGGACGCGCTGCTGGAGGAGGTCGGCGGGAACGCCGTCCAGCGCGGCGAGTTCATGTTCCAGCCGGAGCTGGTGATGCGCGGGTCCACCGGGGCCTGCGCGCGCTGAGCACCGGCCACAGGGCCGAGGGAAGGGCCCCGGAGGACAGTTGCTCTCCGGGGCCCTTCGGCGTGCCTGTGCTCGGTCCTGCTCGGCCCTGCTCGGCAGCGCTCGGCAGATCTCGGCAGATCTCGACTGCGCTCAGCCGTGCTCGGTGTCGGTGGTGCGGTCCTGGGCGAGGCGGTTGCCGTCGGCCGGGTCGCCGGTGCGGGCCTCGGTGCGGCGGCCGCGGGCCAGGTAGTCGCGCAGGACCAGTTCGACGGCGTCCTGCGGGTTCTTGGTACCGGAGAGCATCATCGCGTCGATCGCGAGGTTCGCGTCGAGCGTGACGGTGACCTGGGCCATGTGACTCCTCCTCGGGTGCAGAGCAGCAGCATGCCCGTTCGGGTCCGGTTCCACCACGGGGATACGCCGCGACCCCCGGGGAGGAGCGACCAGACTCTTCCCCGGGGGTGGCGGGTGATCAGTGTTCGGTTGGCGGCCGACGGCTACGGCCCGCGGTCTGCGGACGACGGACGACAGCTGACAGATGTTGAAATCTGTCAGCTGTCAGCTGTCAGCTGCCTGCCGTCAGCCGTCTCGCCGTGCTCAGACCCGGCCGGCGAAGTCCGGGGCCCAGTTGGCGACGGTCTGCTCGCGCACACCCGCGCTCGGGTTGGCGGCCTCGACGTACTTGCCGCCACCGACGTAGATCGCGACGTGGTAGACGCCCGAGTCCTTGCCGTTGTTGGACCAGAACAGCAGGTCGCCCGGCTGCAGGCTGTCCAGCGAGACGTGGGTGCTGGCGGCGGCCTGGTCGGCGGCGACGCGCGGGACGGAGATGCCAGCGGCGCGCAGGGCGGCCTGGGTCAGGCCGGAGCAGTCCCAGCCGCCGTTGCCGGTGCCGCCGTAGACGTACGCCTGGCCGACCTTGGACTCGGCGAAGGCGACCGCGGCGGCCATGCTGCCGCTGGCGGCCGGGGCCTGGGCCGGGGCCTGGGCGGCCGGGGTCTGGGTCTGGGCGACCGGCTTGGCGTTCACGGAACCGCCGTTCGCGGACTGACCGGACTTCTGCGAGCGGTTGAACCAGGTGAAGTCCGAGCCGGACTTGTCCGAGGAGGCGGACTGCTGGGTCTGGCCGTGGTCACCGAAGGTCAGGTGCTGGCCCGGGTAGATGGTGTTCGGGCCGTCGGTCAGGGTGCTGCGGTTGAGCTCGTACAGCCGCTCCCAGCCGCCCTGGACGTTGTGCTTGTCCGCGATCGAGGACAGCCAGTCGCCCTCGACCACGGTGTAGTCGTCGCTCTGGGCGGCCTGCTGGTGCTTCTGGGCCCAGGTGCCGGCGGCGGAGTCGGCGGTGTCCTGGGCGGGCGCGGCCGGCTTGGCGGGCTTGGCCGCCGGGACCGGGGTCTGGGCGGCGGGCTTGGCAGCCGGAGCAGCCGGGGCGGCCGGAGCAGCCGGAGCGGCAGCGGCCGAGGTGTCGACGGCGGCGGGGGTGCCGCCCTTGGTCAGGCCGGCCTTGACGGAGCAGACGGGCCAGGCGCCGGGGCCCTGCGAGGCGAGGACCTTCTCCGCGACGGCGATCTGCTGGTCCTTCGTGGCCAGGTCGGCGCGCGAGGCGTAGGCGGTGCCGCCGAAGGCGGACCAGGTGCTCTGGGTGAACTGGAGGCCGCCGTAGAAGCCGTTGCCGGTGTTGATGCTCCAGTTGCCGCTGCTCTCGCACTGGGCGACCTTGTCCCAGGTCGCGACGGAGGCGGCGGAGGCGGTGCCGGAGACGAGGCACGGGACGGTGAGGCCGACGCCCGCGACGCCGATGGCGGCGATCACGCGGCGGGTGCGGCTGGACAGACGGGTGCCGTTGGTGGGCAGCATGAAGACGCGGTCCTCTCCCACGCCTGCGAGGTGAGCTGTCGGATTCGGGCCGGAGTTGCCCGGCCGCGCGTGAGCGCGGCTTCACCCCTAGCCCTGAACCGTTCCTGGGAGCGGTCCGGGGCGACTTACCTGTGGGTCCCCCGCTCCTGCCGTGGTGCGTTTTCGCGCTGCCAGGACATCCGACGGCAGGACTCGGCGTCGCGGATGAACTGGGTCCGTGTGGTCACGAACGGGGAGCACGTTAAGCAGACTTAAGTTCAAACTGCAAATAGCTGTGACGGGCATCACGGATTAGTGGGAAGTGCCAAATTGGCGGCTAATCATGATCGTAAATGATCGTTTTTCGGCAATGCGATTGCGGATGCCCACAACTGTCTTTGTCTCAGGAATGGCATGACGGTGTGTCGAAGCGCGAAATGGCGCACCGGTCGAACCGGTGGGGCGGACGTGATTCGAGCGCCCCGGAGTGCGCTCGCCATTCCCCGGCAAACAGCAGCAGAACGGACATTCCATTCATTGTTCGCTTAACTCCGGTAACTCCCGTACGCCGCAAGAGCGGGAAAGCGGGCAAAGCGAAGGGCCCGGAACGCAAGTCGTTCCGGGCCCCGTGTGCGCGCCGACGGGCGCGCGGTGTCCGCTACTGTCCGGCAGGCCCCTCGGCGGCCGCGTGGGCGCCACGGGTGCCCTCCACGACCCCCTCGGCCTCGGCGGCGGCCGCCGCCTCCGCCTCGGCCCGCGCCAGCTCCTCCGCGGACGGTGCGGGCAGCGCGGCCAGGTAGGTCGAGGCGATCAGCTGGCCGACGGTCGGGTACGCGCCCAGCGGCGCCGCCGACGGGCAGCCGGTCTCCTCGGCGGCCGCGGCGAGCAGCTCGGAGTCGGCCTCCGGCCCGATCACCAGCGGGGCCAGCGCCGGGCGCTGGGAGCCGGTCTCCTTGAGGTGGTCGACGGCCGCGGCCACCGAGCCGGGCACGTCGAGCGCGGCGGCCACGACCGGCACGGCCAGGCGGGCGGCCAGCAGCACGCCGGTGATGCCGGCCGCGGCGGCGGCGTCCTCGCCGCCGACGGTGGTCAGGACCACGCCGTCCGCGGCGGTCGCGATGGCGAAGAGCCGGGCGCGGTCGGCGCGGGCCAGCCCGGCCTCGGAGAGTCGTACGTGGACGGCCTCGGCGAGCAGCGGGTGCGGGCCGAGCGCGTCGGTGACGGGCGCGCCGTACTCGGCGGCGAGCGCGTGGAGTTCGGGCAGGAAGCCGTGCGGACCGGGCACCAGCGGCACCAGGACGGGCATCGGCAGGCCGGCTTCGGCGGCCGTGGCCAGGAGTTCGGCGACGGTGCGGTCCTCGCCGCCCTCACCCTCGGCGGAGTCGCCGGGGAGGTAGCCGACTGCGGCCTGGACGCCGTTCTGCTCGCTGCGGACGATGGAGAGCAGCTCCTCGACGACCGAGCGGGACTCGGGCCCGGCGGCCGTGGGCACGGCGAGCACCAGGGCCGGCGCGCCGGTCGGAATCTCGGGGCGCTCGGGACGACGATGGCGCCCCCGCGCACGGGAGCCTGGAGTGCGGACGGGCAGTGGCGCGCCCGGAATGGCTGCGGTGCTCATGCCGGAGATCGTAGGACATCTGCCCGTCCGGCCTGCAGTCGGCTGCCGTACGGGTTTCGCGCGGCCGCTGTGCGAACCCGGTGTGTCCGCCGCATCGGGTTCGGGCGGTTTGCCTACAATCCGGACATTCCACACCCAACCCCCGTGCGGGCGCGGCTCATTGCCTGGACGTGCCGGACGGGGTGCGGCGTTGCAGTCGCGGCGCGTGAGATGTCTCACAGCCCGGAGGTCGCCTGACGGAGGGTCACGGCGGTGCGACTCCCGGCATTCGAAGATCAACATTAAGCGGGGGGCCGCTCACGGCCGGTTATCGCGACCCCGGTGATTCAGTCGGCTATGTCCGTTTACGTACCGTCAGGAGAAGGCCCCGTGAAGAGTTCGGGGCTGCGGGTGAAAGGCCTCGTGCACCTGCAATGTCCCGTGCTGATGCACGTGCACTGCAGCTATCATCGCGTCAAGTGAGGCGTTGTGCCGGGCCGGTACGGGGCCGGTCCGTTCGTTCGGCGGTGCCGGGGGCGCCGCGCTGGACGACAACTCCGGAGCTCTTCGGGAGACTTCTATGCACGACTCGCAGAACACGCACGGCTCGCACGACACCTACAACGGGATGGCCGCGGCCGATCTCACGGGGGTGGTCTGGCAGAAGAGCCGGCACAGCAACTCCCAGGGCAACTGCGTCGAGTTCGCGGCCCTGCCGGGCGGCGACGTCGCGATGCGCAACTCGCGCTTCCCGGACGGTCCGGCCCTCATCTACACCCGGGCCGAGATCGCCGCCCTGCTGCTGGGGGCCAAGGACGGGGAGTTCGACCACCTGGCGGTCTGACCAGCCGCCGTGCTTCACCATCGGGGGGCCGTCGTGGGTGCCGACACCGCGACGGCCTTTGTCTTTTCGGTCGTCTCCTCCGACTGCTCCGCCTTCTCCGCCTTCGCCGCCTTCGCCGACCGTACCGGTCGCCGCCGGGGCGAAGCGATGACGGGGCCTGGCGCAGGGGCCCGGGGCGTGGTCCTCCCGGGGCTTCCCTCGACCGGCCGCTCCGTCCGCCGTCCGGCCCGCTGCAGGGCCTGGTGCGGGAAGGCGTTCCGGGTCGACCACTCGACCGACCACCGCCGGACCGGTCCTCCGACCGATCGCCGAGCCGGTCCTCCGACTGATCGCCGAGCGGGTCCTCCGGCCGACCGCCGGGCCGGTTCCTCGGTCGACCGCACGGCGTCGGGAGCTGCTCGCCACGTGCCGCGGGGCGCTAGGCCGAGCGCCGGTGCCGTCCACCGATGTCGACCGGGCCGCCGAGTGCGTCGAGCGCCCCGCGTCCGCCGATCTCCGGGTGTCCGTCCAGCGGTCCGCCCGCCGGCTCCGCCTCGAACAGGGCCCAGACCACCTTGCCGCTGCCCAGCGGGTGCCAGCCCCAGGAGCGGCTGAACGACTCCACCAGGTGCAGCCCGCGGCCGGATTCGGCGACGAAGTCCGCCTCCCGCGCCACCGGGCCCACGCTGCTCGGATCGCTCACCGCGCAGACCACCTGGGGCGCGCGGTGCACGAGGCTTATTCGGATCGGCAGCCGCCCGTCCGGGGTGGTCTGTGTGGGAAAGTCGTACTCGCCCGGGGCACCGCCCGTCGGGTCGGGCCGTGCGCCGATCGCATGCCGGAGCGCGTTGGTCACGAGTTCCGACGCCACCAGCGCCACGTCGTCGAACAGCTCCGTCAGTCCCCAGCGCTGGAGCGTGGTCCGGGCGAAGTCGCGCGCGGTTCTGACGGCTTCGAAGCGAGGAGCGAGCGTACAGGTGACCACATGGGGGTCAACCGCCAAAGCCGTACCGGTGCTCATGAAGAGCTCCTCCCATAAGGGGGCGGACACGGCTGGACCCGCCGGGGTCATGCCGGTCACCTCCGACTCGCTCGGCCGCTCGGCCGCCCCTTCGACCAGACGCACGCGCACTCGAACGCCCGATGACGCGGGGGACGCCGTCGGGCCGGTGCACGGAGTCGCGCGTGGGGTCGACGCGGAGCCCGCGGGATTGCCAGGGATGTGCAGGTGCACGTGCACCATGGTGGTGTGCGCTCACTGCAGATGCAAGAGTCGATTCACGTGCAGTCGCACTATTGGCATATGCAAGCGCCGGATGCACGTGCATCCTGGTGTGCGGAGTGCAGAACTGATAGGAACATCCGTCAGTATCGGCACCGTGAGCGCTCAACTGATGGCAGACTGTGCGCTGTTTGCCCTAGGTGGAGGTTTCGACCGCATGACCACAGTTCAGCCGGGCGGCGGCTCGATGGTCCGCCGGATCCTCCTCGGCTCGCAGTTGCGTCGCCTGCGAGAGGCGCGCGGCATCACCCGCGAGGACGCGGGCTACGCCATCCGCGCCTCCGAGTCCAAGATCAGCCGCATGGAGCTCGGCCGCGTCAGCTTCAAGGAGCGTGACGTCGCCGACCTGCTCAGCCTGTACGGCGTCGACGACGGCATCGAGCGGGAGGCCCTGCTCGGCCTCGTTCGCGAGGCCAACAAGTCCGGTTGGTGGCACAGCTTCAACGACGTGCTGCCGGGCTGGTTCCAGACCTACGTCGGGCTGGAGGAGGCCGCTCAGCTGATCCGCACCTACGAGGTGCAGTTCATCCCCGGGCTGCTGCAGTCCGAGGAGTACGCACGGGCGGTTTTCGGCCAGAGTCGGCCGGTCATCAGCGAGGAGGAGGTCGAACGGCGGGTCAGCCTCCGTCTGCGCCGCCAGAAGCTGCTGACCGAGGGTGCCAGCCCTCGTCTGTGGGCGGTCATCGACGAGGCCGCGCTGCGCCGGCCGGTCGGCGGGCCCAAGGTGATGCGCGGTCAGGTGCAGTACCTGATCGACGTCGCCGAGCAGGCCAACGTGGTGATCCAGGTGATGCCGTTCCGCTTTGGGGCGCACGCCGGGGAGTCCGGCGCGTTCACGATCCTGCGCTTCCCGGAGCAGGACCTCGCGGACGTGGTCTACCTGGAGCAGCTCACCAGCGCGCTCTACCTGGACAAGCGGGACGACGTCGACGCGTACATCCAGGTCATGGAGCGGCTCTGCGTGGACAGCCTCACGCCGGAGCGCACCATAGACCTGCTCGCCTCGATCCTGAAGGAGCGCTGAAACCCCGGGGGCCCGCTCCCTCGCGGAGCCCCCGGCAGCAGACCGAAGTGAGTGAGTGAGTGGCAGGCCGCCCACCCCGCCGTCAACCGCGGGCCGGCGGCCTTTCGCGTTCCGGCGGGTCGGGCTGCGGCGGACTGCCGAGGTGCCAGGCCAGGTCGTAGCGGCGGAAGAGGTCGGCCCGGATCGGGGCGAGCGGGATCTCGGCGCCCGGCAGCAGCACCCCGATGCAGCCCCCCATCAGCGCGCTGCGCAGCACCGCGTGCTCGGCGACCGGGTCCGGCGCGCCCCAGTCCTGCAGCAGTCCCTGCAGGATGGCGCCGAGCTGTTGCTGCTCCGGGTCCTGGACGAAGGCGCCGGTGTCCGGGTCGAGGATCAGCGCCAGGTGCGAGCGCATCACCCGCGGGTGCTCCATCGCCAGCGCGAGGACGGCGTCTATGGCGCGGGCCAGCCGGGCCTCGGGGGAGGAGTCGGGCGCGAGTTCCGCCAGGGCGCCGGACAGTGCCTGGTGCATCATCCGGTGCGTCGCGGACTGCATCAGCAGTCGTTTGCCGTCGAAGTAGTAGGAGACCAGCCCGCGGGCCAGTCCGGCCCGCTCGGCGATGTCGGTCAGTGTCGTGCCCGCGTAACCGCGCTGGTCAACCAGCTCGACGGTGGCCCGCATGATGCGTCGGCGGGAGCGTTGCCGCATCTCCTCGTTGACCGAATCCCCGCGAGGTGCCATCGTGTCTGCTCCGAACGTTCGTTGGCTCCGGGCCAATATACTTGCGAAGCCGACAGCCGCCCCGCGCAACCGTGCCCTGACGGGCGCCGCCCGGGCGGCCGGTACGAAGACGGCCGGCTCCACCAACACGGGGGTTTGGTGGAGCCGGCGCCATTGCCCGACGGCCGGGGGTCGGCCGCGGGCGGGGCTCACGGGATCAGTGCTCGGTCAGGACTTCGGTCCGGGCCGGCGTCGGCCCGACTGACGGATAATCATAGTCAGGCACCGTCGCAGGGGCGGTACTCCGGCGTCGGTCCACCAGCGCTCCGACCGTCGCGACCAGCAGTCCGACCAGTGCGACCGCCGTGACGAACACCAGCGCCGGACGGTATCCGTCCAGCTGGGCCTGCGGGCTGTCGCCGCCGGCGCTGCCGGCCGTGATCATCGCGGTCGCCCCGGCCAGCACCACCGCCGTGCCGACCTGGATCGCGGTGTTCACCAGGCCCGAGGCCAGGCCCTGCTCCTCGTCGGCCACGCCGTCGGTGGCGGCGATGTTCACCGAGGGGAAGGCGAGCGCGAAGCCGACGCCGAGCAGCAGCATCGAGGGCAGCACCAGGGCGACGTAGGAGCTGTGCTCGTCCAGCCGCAGGAAGAGGGCGAAGGCGCCGACCAGGGCGAGCACGCCGATCGGCAGCAGCCGGCCGGTGCCGAAGCGGTCCACGATCGGGCCCATGAACGGCGCGGAGAGGGCGATGAACGCTCCGGCCGGCAGCAGTCCCAGGGCCATCTGCAGGGCCGACCAGCCGAGCAGGTGCTGCAGGTAGAGGGTCACCACGAACTGGAAGCCGCCGTACGCGCCGGTCATCGCGAAGGCGACCAGGTTGGCCCGGGCGACCGAGCCGTTGCGGAAGATCCCGAGCCGGACCAGCGGGTGGGCGGTACGGCTCTCGACCAGCAGGAAGGCGGCGGCCAGCGCGGCGACCGCGACCAGCGAGCCGACCGTGCGCACGCTCAGCCAGCCGGCACCCTGCGCCTCGGTGACGGTGAACACCAGCAGCAGCACGGTCGCGGTGCCGGTGATCGCGCCCAGTACGTCGTAGCCGCCCTTGGCGGGCTCCTCGACCGGGCGGGGGAGCAGGCGGACCGCGAACACCAGGGCGAGCAGCGCGACCGGGACGGGCATCAGGAAGGTCCAGCGCCAGCCGACCGAGGTGAGCAGGCCGCTCAGCACCAGGCCGAGCGAGAAGCCGCTGGCGCCGCAGGTGGTGTAGATCGACAGCGCGCGGTTGCGGGCGGGGCCCTCGGCGAAGGTGGTGGTGATGATCGAGAGGCCGGCCGGGGCGGTGAAGGCGGCGCTGACGCCCTTGAGGAAGCGGGCCGCGATCAGCAGCCCGCCGTCGTCGACCAGGCCGCCGAGCAGCGAGGCGGCGGCGAAGGCACCCAGGGCGACCAGGAAGACCCGGCGGCGGCCGAGCAGGTCGGCGGCGCGGCCGCCGAGCAGCAGCAGGCCGCCGTAGCCGAGCACGTAGCCGGAGACCACCCACTGCAGCGTGGAGGTGGACAGGTGCAGTTCGGAGCCGATGGACGGGAGGGCGACGCCCACCATCGAGACGTCCAGGGCGTCCAGGAACATGGCGGCGCAGAGCACGATCAGGGTGCCCCAGAGGCGGGGAGTCCAGTGCGGCCCGCTGGTTGACGGGGCGTCGGGTGGCGTGACGGTCGCGGTGGTCATGGGGAGGACAGTACATGCGCATGCATTCAATGCAAATGAATTAGATGTGAACGCAATAATTCACGGCGCAGGTGCTAGGGTAGCGGCGTGGCAGAACTCGACTCCCCGGCGGAGGCCGGCCTCGTCGCGCAGTGGCGCGACCTGCTGGCCAGGCACGCTGCGGCCGCCTGCATGCTCGACCGCGAGCTGGGCGACCGGTTCGGGCTGGGCATGAGTGAGTTCGAGGTGCTGGAGCGCCTCGTCGAGGGATGTGACGCCGGTGGCGGCCACGCGCTGCGGGTGAGCGAGTTGGCGCCCACCGTCCACCTGAGCCAGAGTGCGCTCTCCCGGCTGATCGCCCGCCTGGAGAAGGCCGGGCTGGTGACCCGGGCGATGTGCGAGAAGGACCGGCGGGGCATCGTGCTCACCCTCACCGAGGCCGGTCGGGAGCGCTACGAGCAGGCCCGGCCGCTCCACCGTGAGGTGCTGGAACTGACCCTCGGCAACGGGCTCGGCAAGCCCTGCGAAGCCCCGTCGGGCTGATCCGCCGTCACTTTCTCTCCGGCCTGGTCGGCGCGGGTCTGGTCTGGTCGGAGCGGGCGCGGGTCGAATGGGGCTGAGGCGGATCGGGCCCGGGTCGGATCGGGCGGACCGGGCTGTCCGCGCGGGCCCCGGGCGGCTCAGAGGAGGGAGTGCAGCCCCGGGGCGACGGCCAGCAGAACGGCTGCGGCGGGTGCGGCCAGGGCCACCACGGTGAGCCGGAGCCGGTGGGACACCGGGAGTCGTGGACGGCCCGCGAGGAGCCGGTCCACCCGCTTCGGGGACTGCGCCAGACCGGGCGGACAGGAGCCGAACACCCCGCGGTCGAGGTTGAGTTCGGCCAGCGCGAGGGCGGTGGTGTGCCGGCCGTGCCGGCGTGCGGCCCGGTCGTCGGCGGCCAGCTCGACCAGCTCCGCCACCTGGTCCCGGAACGCGCTGAACACGCCGACGCCGGGGAAGCCGGAGGCGAGCGCCTGCGCGAACTGCTGCAGCCAGTGGTGCCGGGCCCGCACGTGCCCGCGCTCATGGCTCAGCACGGCCGCCAGCTCCCGATCGGTCAGCTGCTGGAGGGCGCCGGTGGTGACCACCAGGCGGGAGTTCGGGCCCGGCAGCGACCAGGCCTCCGGGCGGATGTTCTCCAGCACCACCAGCCGCTCCCGGCGGCTCCGGGCGGTCTCGATCGACTCGGGCAACTCCGGTGCACGGGTGGCGAGTTGTGCGTGACGCCGGTCGCGCAGTGCCTTGGCCGTACGGACCTCGCGGGTGAGCGCCAGCACCGTCTGGACGCCCCCGGCCGCCAGTACCGCGGCGCACAGTCGGCCCCAGCCCTCGGCGTCCTGCAGTCCGTACGCGGCCTCCACGCCGTGCGGCGCGCCCGAGAACACCAGCGCGCGCAGCTCCGGCAGGGCGGCGGAGGCGGCCAGCAGCAGGCCCAGTGCGCAGCACAGCAGCACCGCCACCACGAGGCACTGCCACACCAGCAGGGCCAGCACCGGTTCGCGCTCCACCCAGCCGGCCCGGGCCAGTAGCCGGGGCGCGACGGTCGAGAGCAGCAGTCCGAGCAGCAACAGGCCGATCAGGGCAGTCATCGCATGGGCTCCCCGAGTACGCACGGAACGCGACAGCGCGCTCCCTGCCAACCTATGTGCCGGCGACGCCCGGTGGAACGGCTTTCGACGGGCCAGTGACCAACGCCACGCGCGCGACGGGGTCTTGGCGCGGGCGGGCGGGCGGGCGGGTAGGCGTCACATGGTCAGGAGCATGGCGAACATGCCGATGCCCATGGTGAGCCGGCAGGCCTGGGGGAGTCCCGCGGTGCCGACGGCGAGGGTGCCGGCCGGGGTGCGCAGCAGCCGGCTGCCGGCCCAGACGGCGTACCCGCCGAAGTAGAGGAGGAGGCTGCCGGTCAGCAGCGGCACGCCCAGGCCGCCCTGGTGGTGCTGGTGGCCGGGGGGCCCGGCCATCGCGAGGGCCGTGTACGTCATGGCGAGCGCGCCGACGGCGTGGTGCAGCCGGTGGCCCCGGCCGGCCGGGGCGTGGGCGGCGGCGAGCAGGAAGGCCGCGGCGGGGAGGCCGAACAGCGAAGCCCAGACGGCGGCCGGGACGGTGGCGCCGGTGACGGCCATCGCGGCCATGCCGAGTCCCATCAGGGCTTCGGCGGCGTCGGACTCCCGGGCGCGCGGGCGGTGCGTGCCCGATGCGCAGGGGGCGGGGGAGTGGCGCAGTCTGACCAGGCAGGTGGCGCCGGCCGTGGCGGTGAGGAGGGCGAGCAGCCAGTTGACCAGGGTGGGTCCGTGCAACGGCGGCCTCCCGGGGCGGCGGGCGGCGGAGGGCGGCGAACGACGAACAGCGGTCGGCGAACAGATGACAGCTGACAGATTTCAACATCTGTCAGCTGTCGGCTGTCATCCGTTCGTCGTTCCTCGCCGCCGTTCGCCGCCCCCGTCCGCGGTGACGGTCGTCCCGTCCACGATCACCGGAGTCACCTCGGTGCGGCCAGGGCGCGTACGGGGGCGCACGGTTGTGACCGTCGTTGCGAAGCTCCTGGCCGCGCACCCCCGCCGGCTGCCCGGCTTCAGCCCTGGAGCCGCCCCGAGGCGACCACCCGGCTGAGGAACTGCCGGGTCCGCTCCTCCCGCGGATCGCCGAACACCTGCTCCGGCGGACCCTGTTCGAGCACCACCCCGTCGTCCAGGAAGCAGACCTGGTCGGCGACCTCCCGCGCGAACCCCATCTCGTGGGTGGAGAGGACCATCGTCATCCCCTGCTCCTTGAGGTCCCGCACCACCGAGAGCACCTCCCCGACCAGCACCGGGTCGAGCGCCGCCGTGATCTCGTCCAGGAGCAGCAGCCGCGGCCCGGTGGCCAGCGCCCGCACGATGGCGACGCGCTGCTGCTGCCCGCCGGAGAGCCGGTCCGGGTACTCCTTCGCCTTGGCCACGAGCCCGAGCCGGTCGAGCAACTCCAGCGCCCGCGCCTCGGCCTCGGCCCGCGCGACCCCGTGCACCCGGCGCGGCGCGAGCGTGATGTTCTCCAGCACGGTCATGTGCGGGAACAGGTTGTAGGACTGGAACACCACCCCGATCCGGCGCCGCACGGCGTCCTCGTCCGCGCGCGGATCGGTGATCTCCTCGCCGTCCAGGAAGATCGCGCCGTCGTCGATGCCCTCCAGCAGGTTGACGCACCGCATCAGCGTGGACTTCCCGGAGCCGGAGGCCCCGATCAACGCCGTCACCGAGTGCTCGGGCACGGCGAGGTCCACGTCGCGCAGCACCACGTGGGCGCCGAAGGTCTTGCGCACCGACTCCAGCCGCAGCACCTGCGCCGTCACACCGCACCTCCCTGGAACTGCCGACGGTTCATCCGCGCGGTCAGCCAGTCGGCGAACCGGGTCAGCGGAACGGTCAGCACGATGAACACCAGACCCGCCAGCAGGTACGGCGTGAAGTTGAAGGACCGGGACGCGATGATCTTCGCGGCGTACACCGCGTCGATCGCACCGCCGATGGACACCAGTCCGGTGTCCTTCTGCAGGCTCACCAGGTTGTTGAGCAGCGGCGGGACCACCCGCCGGACCGCCTGCGGCAGCACCACGTACCGCATCGCCTGCGCATTGGTGAGCCCCAGCGACCGCGCCGCGGCCCGCTGGCTCGGGTGCACCGATTCGATCCCGGAGCGGAACACCTCCGACACGTACGCCGAGTACGTCAGCACCAGCGCGGCCCCGCCCAGCAGCAGGGGATCGGTGGTGACCCCGGTCAGCCGCAGCGCCGGCACCCCGGTGATCATCACCAGCAGGCAGATGATCATCGGCAGCCCGAGGAAGAAGTCCACGTACGCGGTGGCCAGCAGCCGCACCGGCAGGAAGACCGGCCCGCGCAGCGTCCGCAGCACCGCGAGCAGCAGGCCGAACACCAGGATCAGCACCCCGCAGCCGAGCATCAGCTCCAGGTTCACCCGCAGCCCCTTCAGCACCTCGGGCAGCGCCTGGCGCGCGTAGTCGAGGTTGAAGAAGGTCCGTCGGGTCACCTGCCAGCCGGGGGAGTTGACGATCAGCAGGTAGAGCGCGACCGCCGTCGCGAGGGTCGAGGCCGCGGCGATCAGCGCCGACCGGCGGGCCCGGGCGCGCCGGTACGCCTCGTGCGCGAGGCGCCGCTCGGACGGGCGGTACCCGTCGTCCCCTTCCCCGTCCACGGGCTTCGCGAGCTCCAAGGCTCCGGTCGCCGTCGCGTCCCCGGCCGTGCCGGGGCTGGTGTCAGCGCTCACTTCAGCACCGGTGCCGAGACGGCGTCGGAGAGCCACTGCTTCTCCAGCTTCGCCAGCGTGCCGTCCGAGCGCAGCGCGTCCACGGCCTGCGACACGCAGCCGGTCAGTTTGGAGCCCTTGTCCAGGACCAGGCCGAACTGCTCGCCCCGCGAGGCCGCCTCGAACTGGCCCACCACCTGCGCCTCCGGCACCTCGGCGCCGGTGATGTAGAAGGCGGTCGGCAGGTCCACCACCAGGGCCTCGACCTGGCCGTTCTTCAGCGCGGCCTTGGCCAGGTCGTTGGAGTCGAAGACGGCCGGCTGGCCGGTCGGCTTGATGGTGTTGGTGATGGTGTCCAGGCTGGTGGTGCCGATCTGCGCGCCGAGCTTGGCGCCCTTGAGGTCGGCGATGCTCTTCGCGCCCGCCGCCTTGGAGTTCTTCAGCGCGATGACGGCCTGGCGCACGTCGTAGTAGCCGGAGGAGAAGTCCACCGCCTGCTTGCGCTCGTCGCTGATCGACACCTGGTTGATGTCGAAGTCGAACTCCTTGGCTCCCGGCGCGGTGGCCTTGCCGAACGGCGCGACCACCCAGCTGACCTTGGACGTCGGGTATCCCAGCTTCTCCGCCACCGCGTAGGCCACGGCCGACTCGAAGCCCTTGCCGTTCTCCGGCTTGTCCTCGGAGAACCAGGGGTCGTAGGCGGGCTTGTCGGTGCCGATGGTCAGCGTCCCGGCCGTGCGCGTCGCCAGCGCCCCCGGCGCGCAGCCCGCCGCCGTGCCGCCCGTGCCCGGGGCACCGGAGGCGGCGTCGGACTTCGAGTCCTGCGGCGCGCACGCGCTCAGCGTGGCTGCGGCGGCCACCAGCGCGGCGAGGGACAGTACGGCGGACGGCTTGCGGAGGGTCATGGCGGGACTCCAGAGGAAGGACCGGGCAGGACGGGGGGAGGGGCAGGCAGGACGGGCGGGAGGAGCGGGGCGGAACGGGTACGACGGGCGGGACGAACGGCCGGGACGGCAGGGCGTGGCGGGGCGGGCGGGTTCCCGGCGGGTCACTTCCCCGGTGGCGGCGCCGGAACACACACGGCATGGTCGGCGTACGGGCCCATGTCCGCGGTGCCCCCGAGCCGGATCCGCCGCGGCCGGGTCGACGGCAGCCGGACAGCGGCCGGAGGCCGGCTCAACAGCAGCGGCAACAGCGGCGGCGGAGACCGCGCGCGCGACACCGACGGCAACAGCAGCCGTGTCGACGGGTGGGCACCCGGAACGGGCTGTCGTGGCGTACGGCCACCGTGATCACCGCCGGGAACATGCCGGGAGGTTCGCATCAGAACGGCGCATCTGTCCAGAACATCCAGATCAGTGTCCACATGTCGGACAACCGCCTTCCCGCACAGGATTTCGGGCCGGAGCGGCCGGGCGCCGCAGCTTTGCCGGTCCGGACCCCCTTGAACGGGAGAACCTTTCGTACTTATGGTGTCCCCGTTGAAATAACTCCTGTCGAAGTGAGTCCACGATGCAGAATCTTTCGCCAAGGCTCGCTGCGGCGGCCGACGCCCCGGTCTCGACCCTCGCCGGCCACCCGGCCTGGCTGCGCCTGAAGGAGGCCGTCGAGACGCTGCGCCCGCTGCAGTCCAAGGACGGCTCGATCGACCTGGCCGCCGTCCAGCGGCACACCGTCGACCCGCTGGTCGCCACCGTCCGCGCCGCCGTCGAGGAGCTCGCCCCGAACTTCCCGCACGACGCCGCGTACCTCACCGCCGTCGACGCGGACCTCGCCAAGTGGGCCGACACCGGCTACCGCGAGCCCGACTTCCTCGACTCGCTGCTCGCCTTCCAGCCCGCCGACCAGCGCGAGGACGGCCTGGAGCACCTCGTCGTCTTCCCGATGTACACCCAGAACGGCAACCCGAACCGCAACCTGGAAGCCGTCCTGCTGCGCGTCGTGTGGCCCGACTGGCTGGCCGAGCTGGAGCGCACCCGCTTCGACAACCCGATGTTCGTGCCGATCACCTTCACCGACTTCACGGCCGGCTACGACACCAACTCCGCCGTCCTCTTCCCCGAGACGGTGTCCGTGCGCAAGGCGCCGGAACGTTTCACCTGGGGTGGCATCTTCTGCGACCGCGAGGCCGCCCGCTTCCGCGCCGTCTCCACCAGCGCCGTCCAGCAGCTCGGCCTGGAGATCCCGGCCGACGCCGAGGGCCTGCTCCAGGACCAGCAGCGCGCGCAGGAGACCTTCGTCCTGTGGGACCTGGTCCACGACCGCACCCACAGCCACGGCGACCTGCCGTTCGACCCCTTCATGATCAAGCAGCGCAGCCCGTTCTGGATGTACGGCCTGGAGGAGCTCCGCTGCGACCTCACCACCTTCAAGGAGGCGGTGCAGCTGGAGTCCGAGGGCAACCCGCACGCCCGCGACGTCCAGTACGCCGTCCTCTTCGACCGCATGTTCCGCTTCCCGGTCAGCGGTGACCGCGTGCGCAACTACGACGGCCTCGGCGGCCAGCTGCTTTTCGCGTACCTGCACAAGCACGGCGCGCTGAGCTGGCGCGACAACCGCCTCTCCATCGACTGGGAGCGCGCCCCGCAGGTCACCAACGCGCTCTGCGCCGACATCGAGAAGCTGTACCGCGACGGCATCGACCGGCCCAAGCCGGCCCACTGGATCGCCGCCTACGAGCTGGTCTCCCAGTACCTCACCCCGCACCCCGCCTCCACCTGGGCGAAGGGCCCGGAGGCCCTGCCGCTCGACATCACCGACGGCAAGGCCCTCAACAAGGCCCTGTGCGACGCCGTGCTCCCGGACGAGTTCCCGCTGAGCATGTTCTACGAGGCCCTCAACAAGAAGCTGAGCGGCGTCATCGCCTCCACCACCGGCATCACCGGCAACACCATCCAGGGAGCCGCAGCGTGACCACCTCCACCAACGCGCCGCTGGCCGGCAAGGTCATCGCCGTCGCCGGAGCCAGCGGCCCCGCCGGCCGGGCCGTGCTGCGCCGCCTCGCCGCCGACGGCGCCACCGTGATCGGTGCCGACATCGACGCCCAGCGCCTGGAGTCCGCCCTGGACGCCACCCGGGTGGCGGTGCGCGGAGCCAAGATCAGCGGCCAGGTCATCGACCTGCTCGACCCGCAGGAGGTCCACGACTGGGCCGACCACCTGGAGTCGGAGCACGGTCACGTCGACGGCCTCATCCACCTGGTCGGCGGCTGGCGCGGCAGCAAGACCTTCTTCGACAGCCGACTGGACGACTGGGACTTCCTGCACGACACCGTCGTGCGCACCCTCCAGCACACCTCGCTGGCGTTCCAGCCCGCGCTGGTCCGCAGCGAGTCCGGCCGCTACGCGATGATCTCCGCCTCGGCCGCGCACAAGCCCACGGCCGGCGGTGCCGCCTACGCTGCGGCCAAGGCCGCCACCGAGGCGTGGACCCTCGCCATGGCCGACTCCTTCAAGAAGGAGACCACCGCCCCGGACGGCGAGCCCACCGCGGCGGCTGCGATCCTGGTGATCAAGGCGTTGGTCAGTCCCGAGATGCGGGCCGAGAAGCCGGAGGCGAAGTTCGCCGGCTTCACCGACACCTCGGACCTCGCCGATCACCTGGCGGGCCTCTGGGACCGCCCCGCAGCAGAACTGAACGGACAGCACCTGTGGCTGACAGCCCGATGACCGACCTCACCCGTACGGACGCGGTACGGCGGCACGACCCCGCCGTCCGCGGCTTCGCCAGCGACAACTACGCCGGCGTGCACCCGGAGGTCCTGGCCGCGATCGCCCTCGCCAACGGCGGCCACCAGGTCGCCTACGGCGAGGACGACTACACGGCCCACCTCCAGGACGTCTTCCGCCGCCACTTCGGCGAGACCGCCGAGGCGTACCCCGTCTTCAACGGCACCGGCGCCAACGTGGTCGCCCTCCAGTCGCTGCTCCCGCGCTGGGGCGCGGTGGTCTGCGCCGAGACCGCCCACATCCACGTGGACGAAGGCGGCGCCCCGGAGAAGATGGGCGGCATCAAGCTGCTCACCATCCCCACCCCGGACGGCAAGCTCACCCCCGAGCTGCTCGACCAGCAGGCCTGGGGCTACGGCGACGAGCACCGCGCGCAGCCGCTCGCGGTCTCCATCACCCAGAGCACCGAGCTCGGCACCCTCTACACCGCCGAGGAGATCCGCGCGATCACCGAGCACGCCCACGAGCTGGGCATGCTCGTCCACGTCGACGGCTCGCGCCTGGCCAACGCCGCCGCGTCGCTCGGCCAGCCGCTGCGCGCCTTCACGACCGACGTGGGCGTCGACGTGCTGTCCTTCGGCGGGACGAAGAACGGCCTGCTGTTCGGCGAGGTCGTGGTGGTGCTCAACCCCGAGCGGGTCCGCAACATCAAGTACCTCCGCAAGACCTCGATGCAGCTGGCCTCGAAGATGCGCTTCGTGTCGGTCCAGTTCGAGGCCCTGCTCTCCGGCGACCTCTACCTGCGCAACGCCGGCCACGCGAACGCGATGGCCAGCCGCCTGGAGGCCGCCGTCCGCGGCATCGACGGCGTCGAGATCGTCCGCCCGGTCCAGGCGAACGCGGTCTTCGCGATCCTCCCGCGCGAGGTGAGCGAGCGGCTGCAGAAGCGTTACCGCTTCTACTTCTGGAACGAGCACACCGGCGAGGTGCGCTGGATGTGCTCCTTCGACACCACGGAGGCCGACATCGACGCCTTCGCGGCGGCCATCGCCGAGGAGATGGGCCGCGCCTGACGGTGCTCGACCGACGGATCGCCCCCGCCCGGACTCCCGGGCGGGGGCGATTTGCATGTGGTGGGCCGGTCCCCGTACAGTTCCGGAGTCGCCGCGGGAGACCGGGGTG